>CP003083.1:2150938-2458215 GCA_000306725.1 Methanolobus psychrophilus R15
GATTCTGGACGAACCTTCAACCGGGATAGATTCAAAACGCCAGAAGGAGTTCTATGAGCTTCTTAACCGGCTTAAATCGGAAATTGCTATTCTTCTTGTCACTCACGACATGAGCGCCCTGTCGGTTTATGTTGACAAGGTCGCCTGTCTGAATCGAAGGCTGCACTATCACAACTCAAAGGAATTGAGCCCTGCTGATCTTGAGGCGGCATACCAATGCCCGGTAGAGCTGATAGCGCATGGTGTTCCTCACAGGGTCTTGAAGCTACATTGAGAGGAAACGTTCCATGCTCGAAATACTGCAATATGGTTTTATGAGGAATGCTATTATGGCAGCAGTCCTTGCAAGTATCGCCTGTGGCATCATCGGCGTGTATGTTGTTGTCAAAAAAGTTTCCTCTCTGAGTGGTGGTATTTCCCATGCTTCATTTGGAGGGGTTGGCCTGGGGTACTATCTTGGTGTCAACCCTATGTACGGACTGATACCTTTCAGTCTGCTGGCAGCTATTGCCATGGGGCTCGCAAGTAAAAGGACAAAGGTTGCCGAAGATACTGCAGTCGGCATACTGTGGTCACTGGGAATGGCTATAGGTATCATTCTCATTTATCTTACTCCCGGATATGCTCCCGACCTTATGACCTATCTTTTTGGTAACATACTTACAGTACCGCTCTCGGACATTTACCTGATGTTGGCTCTTGATGCGGTGATTATTCTGGTAGTATATGCCTATTACAAGGAATTCATGTCCCTGTGTTTTGACGAGGAATTTGCAACGGTCGCAGGTATCAATGTGGAGCGCCTTTATTTACTATTACTTTGTCTGATAGCGTTGACAATTGTCCTTCTCATAAAGGTTGTGGGGATAATACTCATTATAGCACTGCTTACTATGCCCGCATCCCTGAGCAGCCATTACACGAAGAACCTGAGAAAGATGATGTACATGTCCATCCTCCTTGGCGCTTCCTTCAGTATAATGGGGTTGGCACTATCCTATAATTATGATGTACCTTCAGGTGCGACAATTATCCTTGTAATGTCAGCAGCATACCTGCTTCATTTCGTGTACAAAGCAGTCAGACCAAAGACTGTAACCAGATGAGCCCTGATATCTCATTTGTACTTTACCTATCCAATACTGTTTTCGAGCAGCAGCTCCTTCATCTTATCAAGGACGAGCACTGCATCCTGCCTCTTTATATCCGCCTCATGCTCTCTGCAGTAGTTGAGAAGCTCTGCAGCCTTTCCTTCCGGTATTATTTCCTTCCGGGTGGCTTCTTTTGTTAATCCAAAATAGCTCCGCTCGGTGTAATGTGTCTCCTTGGCAAGTGCTACTAAGGCCGCACAGCTCTCTTCATCAATGATCTTCTTATGAGAGGCAGCAAGGAGAGTTTCCCTCATATTTACCATGGGACTTGAAACTGGTTCGAATGTGTCCGGATTGGTTGCCACCGCGACCTCGTCATCATCTTCAACTATTCCGTCCCTGTACCATTCATATATCTTACCCACGCCGATCATGCCGTAGACATCGAGTTCAGAGGCACGCAGGGCACCCATGCTGCATCCACCCACAACGGTAACTCCAGCATCTATCGCTCTGATTATCTCTTTGTGCGCAACGGCTGCCCTGCTGAAGAACACTCCGTCGATGATGCCAATCAAGGTATAGCCGGCCATGACCGCGGTTTCCATACTCCCTCTGAAAACGGGGGGCTGGTAATCAACATCTAGTATCTTCCTTGCATCTGCGTGGCTGATGCTCGTACCTGTGAATACTAATGCTTTGCTCTTTTTCGCATTCATTTCCTGACCCTGTGCCTCCAGGGGCGCTCTTGAGGAGCCATTTTCTGTTTCTTTCCGGTTTTTAGTCTGCTCCCCATGCGCTCTCTGTCGAGGGAGTACATCTCAAATGTCGGTGTGATGGCCCTGATGACGCAAACCGGTATGCTCTCTCTGGAAAGGTCCACGATTACAGCGCTGTTAACGACACGGCCGAGTTGCTCAAGAACTGTTTCGATGTTTTCTGAGGGGCTGTTTGCTGAAAGGTCTTTGATCTCATTCATCGTAACCTTCTCTCCTTCCTCATACCAGTATCTGTTCATGCGCTTGATCCTGTCGTAACCTATATGCCTTACAAAGCTCTCACGGTCAGTGTCCTCACGTGCGCCATGTATCTGCACGACCCGTGACTGGGCTGCCTCGGTCAGAGCCCTCTTTATCGCTATCTCGGGCTTCAGGTGGGCTCCCGCTCCCATAACAAGCAATGCCGGGTCCATCAGTCTCACATCATCAGTAGCCGCCACGACCGTGGTTATCTCCGTATCATGTGGCAGAAGCCACAGTTTAACATCAACATCATTATCGAGGAATCTGCGCAGCAGTTCATAGTTCTCTCCATCCTCTGCTGTCAGGATTATTTCTTTGCCAGGAAACCTGTGAAACTCAGCAGTGCTTAGGGCATCCCTCTCAATAACCTCAAGCAGCCCGTGAAGTATTGCTTCCTCGGGCATATTGCCGGCAGCAAGTCCATTGGTATTGGACCTGAAAAGCTTCGCCGCCCGGCCGGGTGCGTTATAGGGATGGAAAACAGCATTTGCAGGAACAGCCATTTCTTCTTTTTTCAGCAGGTCCCATCCGGTGGTCCACTCTATCAGTTGCTCCGGGGAATACATTTCAGACAGTAGCAGGGATGCAGGATCTACTGCAGGGCCTCTGGAAAGTGCGCCTTCAAAACTATCTATGAAGCAGGGTGCGGAAATATCTTCATTTACATCCCTATTCAGGCCACTTCTCTCTGCAAGGCATCTCTCATAGCTTTCCATCATTGCCGAAATGCGTGCCTGGTTCTCTGTGCTCCCTTTGCCGGAATATATGGAGATTGCTCCCTCTGCGGCACTTGGCCTCACCGTTGTGATCACGGGTATGCCTATCCTGTCAAGGTCCGTTATGCCGGCGACCCTTGTAACACCTATCCTGTTAAGGCTGCTTTTGGCCCGTTCAAGGGTTGTCTCCTCCCCCAAGACGCGCTGTGTTCCCCTGATGTATATATGTGATTTGTCTATAGTTATCTCTGGCATGTTTAGGCAAAGTCTCTTATATCTATTAAATTCTTGCGACAATTGCTTATCTCTGACTTATCTCCGGCTTATTTAAGGCCCATTCCGATGATTTTTCCTTTTAACAATAACTATATATAATTGTTACACCAACTGTAATGTTCAATCGGATAGCAACATAAAGTATGTAAAATATATATGAAGTGCTTATCTGGTTAATATATAAATGAGAGACAGGAGGAATTATGAGAGACCTAAGGAAAGATAAGACCAGATCTGACAATGTCGACTGTTTTATATCCAATTTCCATTCCGTTATCGCCGGGATTTCATCAGATGAACTCAACGACGAGGATATGGATCTCTGCCGCTTCATGGTAGGCGGACTGCAGGCAAAATAAGCCTGCAAAACTATTTTTATTTTCTTGACGTAAGGACTCCTATGTACGATGTCCATTCTGTCAGGGAAGACTTTCCGGTGCTTAAAGAAGTTATCTATCTGGATAATGCAGCCACCACACAGACCCCGGTACCTGCAGTCCGGGCTATGGAGGAGTATTTTTTCAAGTATGCAGGTAATCACGGCAGGGGAGCTCACAGGCTTGCCCGTGAGACCACAAACCATTATGAGGATGCCCGGGAAAGCGTCGCAGCTTTTCTGAATGCAGATGTAAAAAAGACCATCTTCACAAGGAATGCCACAGAAAGCATAAATGTTGTTGCACGGGGTTTTCCCTGGGAGGATGGCGACCATGTTATAGTCACCCTTGTGGAACATCACTCCAACCTTCTTCCCTGGATGCGGCTTAAAGATGAGGGAGTGGACCTCACCATTGTAAAACCTGATATCACCGGTATTGTCGATCCCGGGAATATAATCTCGGCGATTACCGGCCGGACGCGCTTGATAGCTGTCACCCAGGTGTCCAATGTATTTGGTTCCATACAGGATGTCAGCAGGGTTATCAAATCTGCTCACGGGGGGGATATCCGGGTGCTGGTGGACGGTTCCCAGTCCGCAGGGCACATGCCCGTAGATCTGGGCTCCATGAATCCTGATTTCTTTGTAACTCCCGGTCACAAGGGCCTTCTGGGGCCGCAGGGTACCGGTGTGTTGTATATAAAGGAGCCGGATAATATCGAGCCGCTGTTCCTTGGCGGGGGGATGGTCCGTGCGGTGAATGATTCCGGTTATGAGATAGAGGCAAGCCCTGCAAAGTTTGAGGCCGGTACCCCCAATATGCCGGGAGTCATTGGCCTTGGGCGGGCAGTGGAATATGCGAAAGATGTAGGGGTTAAGGATATCGAGAAGCATGAGGTGACGCTTGCCCGGGATGCCGCCCGCAGGCTTGCAGGGATAGATGGGGTGGAAGTTTACGGACCAAAGGAAAGGTCATCTGTTGTGCCTTTCAATGTCACCGGTATGAATGCGCACGATGTTGCCATGATACTTGACCAGACCCGGAAAATATGCGTGCGTAGCGGTTATCACTGTGCTATTCCCGGGATAGGGTTCCTCGGGGTGGATGGTACCGTGAGGGCTTCGTTTGCATTGTACAATACGCAGGAAGAGGTTGACCAGCTTGTTGATACTGTCCTGAATATTGCTGCATTCGTTGCTTGAAGCAGTGCTGAAAGCGGGCTGCGGTGATGGAAGCAAAAAGTTATTATGGGCAGGCTATATTTATATAATTACAAAGCTGGATTGCTTGACAACATACCCTTATAGACAAAAGAGAGGCTTAAAAGTGACCAAGGACGTGCTTCTGTGGGATGAGACCATATTCCGAAACGGTGAGGTTCTTGAACTGGATTACCTTCCGGAATACTTCGCACACAGGGAATCCCAGTTGCAGGCCCTCAAGTTCAGCCTGAAGCCGGCCATGCGTGGGATGAGGCCGGTGAACTGTCTTGTCAAAGGCCCTCCGGGTACCGGAAAGACCACTGCGGTCCAGAAAGTGTTCAATGAGATGAAGGAACATACCGATAATGTGGTCTTTGCAAAGATAAACTGCCAGATGGATTCCACACGTTTTGCGGTAGTTTCCAGGATATACGAAAAGCTGGTCAATATCAAGCCGCCTACATCCGGTGTCGCTTTCAGGAAGCTTTTTGAGAAAGTATTGAAACATCTTGTGGATACCAACAAGATACTGGTGGTTGCCCTTGATGACATAAACTACCTTTTCCATGAAGGGCATGCAGACGAAGTGATGTATTCACTGCTACGGGCCCATGAACAGTACCCTGGGGCCAGGGTTTCAGTAATCGCTATCATCAGTGATGTGGGTACTTCCTACAATTTCGATCCCAGGGTAGGCTCCGTGTTTTTGCCGGAGGAGGTAAATTTCCCCCGATATGGACCTGGCGAGATTGGGGATATTGTCCGCAACAGGGTGCAGCATGCTTTTTACCCGAACGTAGTACCGGATGAGGTGTGTGAGCGCATCGTGGAATATGTGAGCACTACAGGCGACCTGCGTGTAGGTATCGATCTTCTCAAGCGTTCAGGGCTGAATGCAGAGCGCAGGGCAAGCCGCACTATCTCCCTCGAGGATGTCGAGAAAGCTTATGATGCATCCCGGCTCACGTACCTCTGTCGCAGTATTCGCTCCCTTACCGATCATGAGAGGACTTTGCTTGGTCTAATAGCAAAGGGAGGGGACCTGCAGACAGGTGATCTCTATAAATCCTTTCATGAAATCACAGGACTTGGATATACGCGCTTTTATGAGATCCTCGAAAAGATGAATTCCTCTCAGTTTCTGGATGCCGACTTCTCAGGCAAGGGCATGCGTGGAAGGACCAGGATGATCAAAACAAGGCACGAACCACAGGATATACTGAAGTGTCTTGAACACTAATTCATGGGATTTTGTTTTTAAGCCATGCTGAGCTCGAGTTTATGCTTTATTTTCTCCCAGCCCGGCATCAATGAATCAAGCATCCTGTAATAATCAGGACTATGATCATGATACTTTAGATGGCATAGCTCATGGATAACAACATAATCAATGCATTGTTTAGGAGCTTTGACAAGTTCCGTGTTTAATGTCATGGTACCTTTTTCAGACAGGCTTCCCCATCTTTTTTGCATGCGTTTTACAGAAATTGAAGGTTTGCCGAAGTCCAAAAACTTAAACTTTGGCCAGCATCTATCAATACTTTCGGCAAACTGAATATTTGCCTTCTCTGAATACCATTTTTTCATGAGTTTTTTTACGAGTTCTGGTTCTGGTTCATCCCGGCAAGTGACCTGAAAAACTCCTCCGGACAACTTGACGCTATTTTTCTGTCCCCTGGTAACTTTTAAGCGATATTGTTTTCCAAGATACAGATGTGTCTCACCACTAATGTAAAGCCGCTCTGGTGTTTTTGGAGTGAACTGCCGGAAATAATCCACCTGTTTTAAGATCCACCGTGCTCTTTTATGCATCTTTTTCTCGATCAGTGAAATTTCAGAACCATTCGGCGCTTTAACAATTACAGTACTGTCCGGATGGACTGCGATTTCCAGTGTTTTCCTTTTTGCGTAAATGAGCCGGTATTCAATTGTTTTCTTACCGTAGGTAAATGACCTGTTCTCGCAATTTGTTACCCCTGTCATCTGTAGCTCCTGTGTTTTGCAACCAGCAGGACCTTTTCGATAATTCCGTCCATCTGTTTGCTTGACATGTCGATATTTTTCCCATTCTTCAGTTCATCGTACAAATAGTCGTCAATTTCGTTTTCTGTTTGTTTTTTAGCATCCTCATCATCCCAGAAATTGACTTTGTTGTGTTTTTCAATAATTGCATGAATGGCTATCGCAGTATCGGCGATAATATTTTCGAGCTCCTTCCCACCCAGTCCATGGTTTTTAATGAATGGTTTGATCACTCCATAGTAAGCCATCGCATCTTCGTTATCATTGAGATGAACCGGTACTTCATCATGCACTTTTCCAACAACCTTGTTCCTGATATCCGTGACTTTGTTCAGATAGTCCAGATCCGAGAGTCTCTTTGCTCTGAAATCTTCTATGGCCTGCTGGATGAGCTTTGAGAACTTTTCGTAGAATGCCGGGTCTGTGTCCATTTTCTCAATGATCACTCTTTTGGTGGCATGTGCTATGGTATCGGCTCTGGAAGATGTGGTCTTTTTTGTTTCGTAGATTCCCTGTTCTTCCTTTACCTGATCGAACATTTTATCATCAAAGATATTGACGGGCTCGTTGAGCCGGATTGCTTCATCTGCCTGTATGTGTGTGTCCAGAAGTTTCTTGATTTTTGGCTCATAATCTCTGTAATCGATTGCCTCAGCATATCGCAGTTTAACAGAATTTTTCAGGGACTGGAATTTCCTAAGGTCGGCTTTGTATCTGGATAGTGTCTGTTCGTCAGTTTCTGATAGAAAGCGGTCTGAAGACAGGGCAATTGCGAGGTTTCTGGAATACTCGGAAAGGCGGGCGTAGAATTCTTCCCTGAGCTGTTCGTCTGCCAGCAGAAGTTCGTATTCTTCTTCATCATAGGCATGTTTTACTGTTTTGAAGAGGTCCCAGAGGTCAGAGTACCTGCCGGGCAGTTTTTCGACTTCCCTGTTTATCGAACTGAGTGTACCTGCAAGGTCCGACTCGTCGAAGCCTTCAAATGCACTGTACATGGTCAGTGCTTTGTCCAGTTCTCCGAGTATGCTTGCGTAATCAACAATGAATCCGAATTCTTTGCCCTCATGAATACGGTTAACCCTTGCAATAGCCTGAAGCAGGGTGTGCTCCCGTAAAACCCTGCACAGGTACAATACGGTATTTTTCGGAGCGTCAAATCCTGTCAGGAGTTTGCTTACCACTATCAGTATTTCCGGATCGCTGCCGTGTTTGAACTGGTTGATGAGCTGTTTTGTGTATTCTTCCTCGCTCCTGTAGCGTCTCATCATTTTTTGCCAGAATTTGACAACCTCGTCGGTTGCTTCGTCATCGGTCTCATCATAGCTTTCACGCATATCCGGCGGGGAAATGACGACCTCCGATGAAATCGTGCCAATTTCGTTCAGGTAATTGTGGTATCTCAGGGCGGCAGGCTTGCTGGGGGCGACAAGCTGGGCTTTGAACCCCGTCCCCTGCCAGTTTGCACGGTAATGCTCGATTATATCGAACGCCCTCATGTAGATGACCTGGTCGGCTTTGTTCAGCATTTCCGCTCTGGCATATTTGCGTTTGAGGTCAGCTTTCTGCTGGTCGGTGAGTCCCTGGGTATGGCGTTCGAACCACATGTCAACAGCCGCCTGGTTCTGGGTCATTTCCACATGTCTTCCTTCATAAAGGAGCGGCACCACAGCACCGTCCTCGACGGCCTGTGTTATGGAGTAATGGGGTTCAAGCAGTCCGCCGAATTTGGTGAAGCTGTTCTTTTCCTTTTTCATCAGCGGGGTTCCCGTGAATCCCAGATAGCAGGCGTTGGGGAACATCTGCCTCATGCGTGCGGAGAATGATCCGAACTGGGTGCGGTGGCTCTCATCAACCAGCACGAAGATGTCGGGCGACACATCCTGGTATTTTCCGGCGGCATAGGCTTTATCGAATTTGTGGATCAGCGTGGTTATGATGCCGGACTCTTTTTCAGTGATAAGTTCCAGAAGGTTGCGCCCGGAGGTGGCGCGACTGGCTTCAAGACCGCAGGCGGCAAATGTGTTGCCAAGCTGTTTGTCAAGATCGTCCCTGTCTGTTACCAGCACTATCCGGGGATTCAATATTTCCGGGTCAAGGGCGAGGTTTCTTGCCAGCATGACCATTGTCAGGGATTTGCCGGATCCCTGTGTGTGCCAGATGATGCCTCCCCTGCGGGATCCGTCCTCGCCGAATTGCTTTATGCGCTTGAGGGTTGATTTTGTTACAAAATACTGCTGATACCTGGCGATCTTTTTAATACCGGCATCAAATATGGTGAACTTCCATGCCAGCTCCAGTAATCTTTCAGGACGACAGAGTGAATATATCGACCTGTCCTGTTCGGTGACAAGGCGTTCTTTTTCCAGTATTTCGGGTTCTGCGTTGAGGGTGGTTAATATTCTGGAGATGATATCTTTTTCCAGCGGCTTGCTGACCAGCTCCTGTAGTTTTTCAAACTCCGGGGTTCCGGCCTGCGTCTGTTTTTCTTTCCAGATGCTCCATAACTTTGCAGCACTTCCGACTGTTGCATACATAGCACTGTTCTTGTTTATGGCGAGAAGCAGCTGGGTATAAGTGAAGAGTTTTGGAATGTGTTCATCTGTCTGGTTCCTGATGGATTGTGATACGGCCTGCCCGATATCTACCTGCGGGGCCTTACATTCTATTACGCAGAAAGGAATTCCGTTGACAAATAGCACGATATCCGGGCGCACGGTCTCAGTGCTTCTGGAACGCTGGACACTATACTCAACGGTTACATGGAAGCTGTTTCTCTCGGGATTGCGCCAGTCGATGTAGTTCAGGTTAAAGCTCTTGGAGTTGCCTTCGATGGTCTGCTCCATTGCGGTCCCGAGGGTCAGGAGGTCGTATACCATTTCATTGGTCTTCAGCAGTCCGTCATACCTGATGTTCTTGAGCTTCTCGATGGCAGACTGGATGTTCTCTTCACTGAACAGGTACTCGTTTCCCCTGTACTGGATGCGGTTTATTTTCTTCAGCTGGCTGCGCAGGATGCTCTCAAGGAGTACATTGGACGTGCGGCTCTGTCTTTCCTTCAGCGCCTCACCCGGACTTAAATATTCATAACCCAGGTTTATGAGAAGCTGTACTGCCGGAATCTGGGAAAGTGCCTTTTCGTTTGTCTCGAATGTGTCCATGTTTTTTCTCCTTATTCTGCGTCGTTATCTCCGAAATATTCTGACCAGAGACGTGATAGCTCGTCACAATATCCCCAGCCGATGCCCTGTGCTTTTAGCATGACCTCATGCAGGCTTTCCTTCAGAAGTGTAATGTCGTGTCCCTGCTTTTGCGCAGCAATAACCAATTTTGCAGCGTCTTCATACAAATCTTCCATTGAAATGTAGTAGTCCTGGTCAATATCTCCCAGTTCATCAGTAATCCTGTGCCCCTGCACCACCGTATACACATAAACGTCCGCCCTGATCATCGAATCATCAGTGGCCTTTTCAAGATACCGGATAATACGCCCCGCCTCTTTAAGATCCCAGTCTTTCGTTCCTCGCATATTGTAACTAAGGGCACGGGATATTTTCTTCTTATGCTTTTCAACTTCAATATCTTCGGCGTCTGCAAGCGCCGACCTGACAAAGAGCTTATTGTCACCAGACAGTTCCATCATGTCCTTCACCAGGGCAATCAGTTCCGCCTTTTCCAGTGAGTTCAGTCTTCTCCTTGCCATGGTCACGCCTCTGCATACTGTCTGATTATCTCTTCCTTCACCCGCCACTCGCCCGTAAGCATCTTCTGCATCAGGCCGCGTTTCTGGATTTTGTATTTTTTGGCAAGTTGTTTGAGCAGGTCGATTTCCTGCTGGGCTGCGGATAGGGTTTCTGCGATTTGTTTTTGTTCTTCGAGTGGTGGAAGTGTAATTTTGGTTTTGAACAACTCATTTGGATGAAGTCGTTTGGAGCCAGAACCGCTGGCATAATTTTCAAGTTTCTTATAAAAGTTGGAATAAGAAAAGAGACATAACAACCATGCTCCATCAACATTTTCCGAGATCTCAAAAGCAGGAATATCTTGTGTTGAAGAATATCCATTTAGCTCATTGGGTACAATTCCTACGGCACCCTTGAAAATATTCTGCTTGCCGTAAATAAATTGTCCCGCTTTACGTTTAAAATATACAGTTGAATTTTCAACTTCTGTTCCCCTATGGTCTCTAATTTCCACTCCTTTTAAGTGAAGTTTAACACTTAACCTTTTTTTTGGATTATTTTCATTATCTGGAATACGACTTTCTTTTAAAAAAGTTCCAATTTTCACCTTCTTCCATTCATACTTATGTTCATCCATCAGTGATTTCCCAATTGATTCCCTTAACAACCACTTAAACCGCTTCTCCTTCGCCTGAATCAGCCTTTCAGTCTTCCCGATGGCCTCATCCCATGTGGAGAGCAGATCGGCAATGGCTTTTTGTTCGGGGAGTGGGGGGAGACGGATTGGAATTTTTCTCACTGTTGGTAGGTTTAGACCGGCCTTTGCCCCTGAGTCATTTAATCTATTAATGGTATTATTGAGTTTTTCAGAAGAAAGAAGATAAGCGACAAATTTACTGTTTACACTACCTTTAATTCTCACCAAGGCAGTATGCTGGTTTATATAAGCTTCACCAATATCATCGGGTACCCAGCCAATTTTTCCTAATTCTGCTGTAATAGATATTAGGATATCGCCGGGCTTTAATGAAGTTCTTTTCCCATCTGCAGAATCCGATTTTACATTTACGTATTTTAGATCACTTTGATCTAAGAAAATACCGCCCCGTGTTAAGTTAGTCATACGGATAAATTTACTTCCGCTCTCTGAGTAGAATTTAGCCCAATCTCGTGATCCGCTTGTTACGAATTCTGAAACATCACCTAAGCAACGATGTTGCCAATCAGATAAGTTACTCATTCTTCCACCTCCAATTTCCCCAGAAACCTTTGTCTATCCCTGTTCATTCGTGTTTCCTTCCTTTCAAAAGTTTCTTTCCGGCATTGGTCAGTCGGTATTTCTGCTTATGGCTTTTAGGTTTATCAGGGACAGTCATCTCAATTACACCAATGACGATTCCAATCTGCTGGTAATTTTCCCTGAAGTGTTTTTCGTCCTTCAGCCAAGAGCGGTCATGATATCTATTCGTGACATTTCTCCGGTGATTATCTGAATCATCCTTAAAACTTCGGGGGTGACTTCGGGGGTGACTTCGGGGGTATGCAGTTTCGCTTTTCACTACTGTAGACAGCATTGATGCGCCCTGTTCTGTATGTGACCTCAAAACCTGATACTCTTCCGCAGTCGACTGGAATACTATCTTTATTGCTTCCTGAACCAGTCGCAATTTGCTACAAGTTCCATTTATATCCATATCGAGGAGTTCCTCGAAATGGTCGGGAAACATTTCATCCATGTTCTGACCATATTGCTGACGCCAGCAAAATGGTTCTACCAAATTGTTGTTTTGACATGAACTTTCAATTTGAACTATCCGGAATTTCCGGATAGTTCCATTCTCGTTAATTTTGGACAGTATATTGCCTGTGATGGCATCAAGGTTGTTTTTAGAGATATTATCTACAGAAGCAGTTTTTTCCAAAATGGAAACAACTGAGTCCGCAACAAGTTCTTCTCTCTCACTCTTCATTGAACACCGATTACTGGTCATCTCTTTCTCCGTTCAACAGTTTTTGTTCTGCCAGGCGTTCCCGAACCTCAATCAAAGCTGTGTGGAGCTTCCTTTCCAGTAGTTCTTTAGGTGGCAGTTCAGTCCAGTACTCAGCGACCATAATGTTATCTTTAGGCATGTTCAGGAGTTCGACCTGTTCAGTTCCTGCTTCGGCGCAGAGGATCAGTCCGATAGGTGTTTCTTCGCCGGGCTGCCGCTCATATTTATTAAGCCAGTTGAGATAGAGTTCCATCTGACCTTTGAATCCTGCTTTAAAACGGTCAATTTTCAGTTCAACAGCCACCAGGCGCTTCAGTTTTCGATGAAAGAAGAGAAGGTTAAGATAGAAATCCTCTCTGTCAATGATCATACGCTTTTGGCGTTCCACAAAGGCAAAGCCGTTACCCAACTCCAAAATGAAAGATTCCAGTTCTTTGATAAGAGCGTTTTCAAGTTCATTTTCCAGATAACCATCCTTCAATCCAAGAAAATCCAGGAAGTATGGATCTTTAAAATTGCCGCTCAGATGGTGGGATTCATTAATGGCCAGCTTGGTGTCGGCGATTTCTGAGCGTTCAAATGCCTTGCGTTCAATTTGTTTCCGTAACTCTCGCTTACTCCACGAAGACTCACAGGCTGCCCGAGCATAGAACAGTCTGGCTGACTCGCTTTTCAGGGGGATGATCGCCAGAAAATGCGACCAACTCAATTGTCGTGCCAGTGGAACGACAATCTCAAAATCATGGAATAATTCGGCAAACTGCATCATGCGCCGTAGGTTTCGCGCTTCGAAGCTTTTGCCGTAGTACTTAACCAATTCTGCAGCGATCGAAACGACAATCTGCTTTCCATATTCTGCCCTTTCCCCTTGCAGCACTTCTTCATTGATACGTTTTCCAACTTGCCAGTAGGTCAGTGCAATTGCACTGTTAACCGCAGCAGCAGCCTGGTTCTTGCCCCGTTCGATCAGAGCCTGTAAATCGGTGAAAAGTTTGTCGGATATGGCGGTTTCCGGATTATAAACGCTGAATTCCGGGTTCTTACTTCTGTTTAATTCATCAGTCATAACTTATCCCCCGGAATTCCTGTTGATTTGCTGTAGCTTCTCAGCCATCTTCACCCTAACCTCTGCCAGCTCCTTTTCCAGTTCATCTATTTCCTGCTGGACGGCATCGATATCGATCTCCTCTTCCTCTTCGAACGTGTCCACATACCGGGGAATATTCAGGTTGAAATCATTCTCCTTTATCTCTCCAAAGTCAGCCACATGGGCATATTTTTCCACATCCTCTCTGGAGTTATATACTGCCATAATCTTTTCCAGTTGCTCGTCAGAAAGCGTGTTCTGGTTCTTCCCGGACCTGAATTCCCGGCTGGCATCGATGAAGAGGACATCCTTGCAGTCTTCTCTGGCTCCTCCATTTTCCCGTGAGCGGTCAAAGACCAGGATAGCCACAGGAATATTGGTGGTTGGGAACAGGTTTCCAGGCAGGCCGATAACTGCGTCAAGCAGATTCTCCTCGATCATCTTCCTGCGGATCTGGCCTTCCTGAGCTCCCCTGAAAAGAACTCCGTGGGGCACAACCACGGCCACACGTCCCTCCTTTTCCAGTGCGATCTCAACCATGTGGCTGATGAATGCCCAGTCTCCCTTGCTTTTCGGAGGAACGCCACGCCAGAAACGGTTATATCGGTCGCTTTCCGCATTCTCAGCACCCCATTTGTCCAGGGAGAACGGAGGATTGGCAACAACGCAATTGAACTTCATCAGACGGTCGTTCTCCACCAGAAGCGGGCTGTTCAGCGTATCGCACCACTCAATGCGGGCACTGTCAAAACTGTGCAAGAACATGTTCATCCGGCACAGTGCCCAAGTACTGCCGTTCGATTCCTGCCCGAAAAGCGCAAAATCCCGGCTGCCTATCTGTCTGGCAGCCTGGACCAGAAGGCCACCTGAACCGCACGCGGGGTCACATATGCGGTCCCCCGGTTTTGGCATGGCAAGCCTGGCGACCAGTTCCGTAACCTTTGGCGGGGTAAAGAACTCCCCTGCCTTCTTACCGGAATCCGAAGCAAAGCGCTCTATCAGGTATATGTATGTGTTCCCGATCACGTCCTCCGAAACAAGGCTTGGCTTCATATTCAGCTGTGGCTTGTGGAAGTCTTCCAGAAGCTGCTTCAAGCGCCTGTTCCTGTCCTTTGTTTTTCCCAGATTTGCCTCGCTGTTAAAGTCAATGTTACGGAAAACCCCTTCAAGTTTGCTCTTGTTTGACTCTTCAATATGGTCGAGCACAATATTGACCAACTCGCCAATGTTTGCGGCAGCCCTGCGGTCATAGAGGCTGTAATAGGTGGCAGGAAACTCATCCAGCAAAGTTCCTTCGCCTGTCTTCTCATCGGTTTCTATCAACCTTACAACCGGAAGGACAAACCGCTCACGTTCCAGCTTGCGTCGTATACGTTCATCATCGTCTCCATATTGCTCCCGGTATGATTCGTAATGGTCCTGCCACACATCGGATATGTATTTCAGGAACAGCATAACAAGAATGTAATCCTTGTACTGTGCAGGGTCAACCACTCCCCTGAACGTGTCGCACGCCGCCCAGGCTGCATTGTTGATATCTTTCTGGTCAACTTGTTTCATCATTTTTATCCTCTTTTGCAAGCTGCATTAACAGTGTTGAAATGTATTTCCTTCTTTTTTCAGCCAGTGCGCTCAGTATCATCTGCTCCCTGGTGGATAATGCCACCAGCTCAACGATATTTTTCTGCATTTTCAAAGAAGGCAGGTGAACAGGCATCTGTTCCAGTTGTGTGCTCCTGATCATGTTAACCGATGTTCCTGCCTGCATGGAAGTCAGATAGCGCTGTGCATCCTCCTGGCTGATGTACCAGTTCAGGTACTCCGGCAGAACATTTTCGTTATTTTTGATTCTGATCATCAGAAGAGGTGCGGCAATAACGGCTTTTCCAGGATTATCACGGATGACCGCAGAAGTATTTACCTGTCCCCTTGACCTGAAAACCAGGTCCCCTTTCCGGGCAAAATGCTGCTCTTTCAGTGGATACATGTCGATTTTCATCAATCCGCTGCAATCTACACTGTTATCATCAAGCAGGTCTTTCATCTGGATGACTGCAATATTTCCGTTTTCAGATGCTTCAAGCCGGGACCTGAACGAATACCCCGTTTGCACTGTTGCTATATCTCTAATTATTGCCGTGCTCACATATTACAGTAATGCCATTTCTGTATATTAATCTGTTGTTGAGTAATTTCTAAAATTGCAGCTATACAATTGCCTCGATTTCCGTTTCATTCACTCTGCATCAAGGCTGCCTAAGGATTATGGCTCTGTATACACTATTAAAATCAATAACTATAATCCTATTTGGCAAAAATAATCACCATCTTGTATCATATTTAAGAGTTTTATGTGTACCCTTAATTATTTGACTTTAAGGGGTTTCATTTAGAAATTTGGGCATGTGGGTTACCTATTAGATTCACTAGCATTAGGTTGAAAAAGGCAAATATGTTCAGTATGCTGCAGTATTTATTATATTCGTTTAATTTCATTTAGTCCAAATATATAGGATTTCTACAGGGTCTGATTATAAGTCATTTAAATGGTGATGAGACAAAATCATCATTTAACCTAAATGTAACTAAAAAAACGATAATGATGCAAACAGATTTAGTATAAAAAGAAGATGCAGCGCAGAACTATTCTGCGCCCTGTATATTTTCAGTTTCCTGATACTTACATGTCTTCCATGCCGGGCATTCCGCCTGGTGGCATGTTTGGTACCATGTCAGCACCGGATGGTCCGCCAGGTCCCTGTCTGGATGCGATGATATCATCGATCCTCAGGATCATGACTGCGGATTCTGCAGCAGCGTTGATAGCCTGGGTCTTTACCCTGAGTGGCTCAACTACTCCGGCTTCCCACATGTCGATGACTTTACCTTCATATACATTGAGTCCGGCTGTCTTCTGGCCCTTTTCATGGTGTGAGCGCAGTTCCATGAGCATGTCTATGGGGTCAAGACCTGCGTTCTCAGCAAGGGTCCTCGGGATGATCTCAAGGGCTTCTGCGAAGGCCTTTACAGCAAGCTGTTCCCTTCCGCTGAGGGTTGATGCGTATTCCTGGAGCCTGAGTGAAACCTCGACTTCCGGTGAACCGCCGCCAGCTACGAGCTGCTCGTCCTCTATGGCTACACCGACTACTCTCAAAGCGTCGTGAAGCGCCCTCTCGATGTTGTCGATAACATGCTCTGTGCCGCCGCGCAGAAGAATGGATACTGCTTTTGGATTCTTGCAGCCTGTGACAAAGGTCATCTCATCGCCGCCAATCTTCTTTTCCTCGACGAGTGCAGCGTAACCGAGGTCCGCCTGGGTGATCTCATCAAGGTTTGTGACAAGTTTGCCTCCGGTTGCCTTTGAGAGTTTCTCCATATCGCTCTTCTTGACACGCCTTACTGCAAATATGCCTGCCTTTGCAAGGTAGTGCTGTGCCATGTCGTCGATACCCTTCTGGCAGAAAGCTACAGTTGCACCGCTCTTGACTACTTTCTCGACGATGTCCTTGATCATCTTCTCTTCCTGGTCAAGGAATGACTGGAGCTGCTCTGGTGATGTGATGGATATCTCAGCATCAACCTCTGTGTCCTTGAGCTCAATAGCCGTGTTGATGAGTGCTATTTTTGCATCTGCGACCTTCTTTGGCATGTTGGTGTGGACACGTTCCTTATCGATGATCATTCCTTCAATAAGCTTTGATTCTTCGATGCGGGCGCCTACCTTCTTCTCGACCTTGATGTTGTCCATGTCGACCTTGTTGTCTTCGTCAACAATGCTTAGTATGGCTGAAACAGCAATTTCCGAAAGTACGTCTTTGTTCGCCTCTGCTCCCTTACCTGTCATAGCAGTGCCGGAAATGTTCAATAGTACACTTCTGTCGTTCTTTGTGACTGCCTTTGCCAGTGTCTTTATGATCTCGGCGGCCTTCTCGGAAGCGAGCCTGTATCCGGATGCAATAATGGTGGGGTGGATGTCCTGGTCGATAAGTTCTTCCGCCTTCTTGAGGAGTTCCCCTGCAATGACTGCTGCGGTAGTGGTTCCGTCTCCGACCTCATTATCCTGGGTCTTTGCAACCTCTACGATCATCTTTGCTGCGGGGTGCTCGATGTCCATCTCTTTGAGAATGGTTGCACCATCGTTTGTGATGACAACATCTCCAAGGCTGTCGACAAGCATTTTGTCCATTCCTTTTGGACCAAGTGTTGTCCTAACAGCTTCAGCGACTGCTTTTGCAGCCATGATGTTATTGCTCTGTGCTTCTCTGCCTCTAGTTCTCTGGCTTCCTTCTCTTAATATGAAAATCGGCTGTCCAGCCATCTGTCCTGCCATTTATTTCTATCCTCCTGTTATTGGAAATTATGGAATAATTCTAAATTCCTGACGTTTTCTAATGAATGTTGTTCTATATAATCGTATCGGTGTAAGTCAATCACGCTTTAAAAAGAAGCCTGGCTTAAAGCGAATAGTGGAACAACTCAGAAAAACACAGGAATATGCAAAAATGCAAAAAAAGGAAAAAAAGAGTGAGCCCAACTCACTTTACAAGTGCTTTTGGAGATCTCTGCATGAATCTCCTTTTGGTGCCGTTTGAGGAATACCTCTGTGCCGGACCCGGATGAGCCTTGATCCCTTTGGATTTCTGTACTTTTATTGTTCTACCCTTACGGCCTTTTACCTTGACCCATTCAATACTGCCAGTTTTACCCATTTATAAGACCTCTGTGAAATTTGGATGTAATATCAACAAGATAAGCAATGATGCCCGACAATCCAGCTATAATCATAAGGCTGGTTAACATCGTTCTAAGTTTACCCTTAGATGTGATGCTTGTTATTAAACCTTACGGGAAATATAGAGGCTGACTGAGACCAAAATTGCTTTTAATCCGTACCATCTATGCAGATATGTATACTGAGGAGTTGATCGCCTTAAGCAAAGCAATAGACATCCAGATGGAATCGGCCGCAGAGGAGATAAAGGCACTGCAAGCCTATCCAGATGAAGAACTTATATCTATTATCAAAGAGGTCGGCTTCAAATGTGATCTCTGTGCGCGCTGCTGCACGCAGGAGTTCAATGACCATGTGTTCCTGCTGGATGAAGACCTGAAGACCATAAGGGGGACAGACCCGGATGCAATCGAGCCCGCGCCATATTATGAGTTATGTGACCAGCATGGGAACTTCTATGTATCGGGCTATGCGCTGAAAACACAAAAAGACGGTTCCTGTATATTCCTTCGCGATAAACGCTGCACCATCTATGACAGGCGCCCGTTCATTTGCAGGCTGTACCCTTATATGCTTCACCTGGAGGCTGATGAAAAAGGCAATATCGGCTGGAGGCAGATCAGCGGGCTGGACCTCCACGGCTGCTATCATGACGATATAAGCGACGAGGAATGTAAAACGATATCAAGGGAAATAAAAAATTACGAACATGCCTTCCTGGAACAGAAGCTATCCTTTTTAGAAAAAGCACGGCAACATTTTGAAAAGAACAAACTGAAACATGTCCAGGGCGTGTATGACCGGGAGATGAGGAAATTCAATAAAGGTGGCCAGATAAAGGTATTTATCTTTTACAATGGTGCTTTTGAAGAGAGCAGCGTCGGAAGTAACATCTCATTATAAATCCTGTATTCCGTGGAGAAGCCAGCCTGTCTTTTCCTCATCCCCACGACCCTGTGGCCTTCCCTTCCATTGCCAGTTTCCCAAGCACACGCTTGAAACGGTCATTAACAGAAGAAGGTACAGCATTTTCGTAGGGCGTCCCTGGCAGGGGGGTAAGGTAATGCGCATGTACAGTGCCGCCTTTCCTGCATATCCATTCTATCATTTCCAGGCTCTTGTTCTGGTCGTCTTCTGTCTCATCCGGGAAACCTACGATAAAGTCTACTACAGGAGTGATGCCATTATCAAAACATAGTTCGATTCCCAGGTACGTATCTTCTACAGTGTGACCTCTCAGGATATCTCTCAAAACGTCTTCACTGCCGGACTGAGCACCCAGGTTCAGTCGTGTATTGTCACAATATTTAGTGATAAGCCCGATAGACTCCTCGGTAATGAACTCCGGCCTGACCTCTGAGGGGAACGTACCAAAGTAGATATTCTTTCCTTCGATACTGCGCAGCTTTGAGAGTAATTTCTCCACCCGGTCAAACCGCGGATGGACTCCGTCACTTCCATATGCAAGCGCGTTGGATGATGTGAATCGCATATCCTTGAAGTATTTTGCCCACTTTGCGATCGAATCGATACTTCTGTGCCTGAGTTTGCCTCCGAATATACGAGGGGTCTGGCAGTATTTGCATCTGAAAGGGCATCCTCTGCTTATCTCCATGGGGGCCATGGCGATACCGGGATCAAAACAGGGGTATTTATCCAGGTCAACAGGCTCCCTGCATGCTGTGAAAACAGCATTCCCTCTGTTATCCCTGTATGCGATGCCTTTCACCTCACATGTATCTTCCCCGGAGGTGATCGCTTTTATGAGTTCGGGAAGGGTCTCTTCTCCTTCTCCTAAGACCACGTAGTCAAAATAGCTGAGAGTCTCCTCAGGTGATCCTGACGGGTGAGGGCCCCCGGCTATGAATATCGAATCAGTGCCTGCACCTGTGATTTCCTCAAAAACAGAATCTTTCTGCCTGGTTGCAAAGCTGTAGACCATTATCCCGTCTCTGGGACCTTTCGATTTCTGCGCCCCTGGGAGAAGAGGCGCCAGTGCAGCGAAACTATAGGAGTTCTTATTGTCCCAGCGAAGATTGATGTCCATGTGTTTACAATTCTGATCCTTCAGGAATTTCCACCGACCCGGAAGTGCCGTCAACCCTGACAGTATCTCCGTTCTTCAGAACCTCGAAAGGATCCCGTTCCATCCTGTCAACAAGAGGTATACAGGATATTATTGCCCCTACCGCAACGATGGGTTCTGACTCTACATTTATCATAGCAGCGGGCGCAACATTGTTCTTTATGAGCTGGTAAAGTACGTATGACCCTACCGTCGATCCTTTCCCCTGGGGAAACACAAGTACTCTATCCTTGATGCACTGCCCGAAAAGTTCGTGCTTTGGCTCGACTATAATCCCGGTCTTAGGGTCAACATTGCCAAGGAATGATATCGCTTCGTGTGTAAGCAGCACCTGCCCCTCTGCAACTCCCCTGGAAATCTTCCTGCATTTAATTATCATTCACAGCCTCCCGGATGCACTCCTCAATACTTCCGTACCTTGAGGCAACACCGCACATGCTGGGGACGTATGCAAGGGCCTTCCCGGAGTTGACCATCATGCAACGGTAATTGTTGGTAGCAGGGGAAACTACCATGCAGGTATCACACACTACTTTTGCCCCACTTTTCTCGATATCTTTCACAAGGTCGGGATATCTTTCCGCGACCTCTCTTGAGGTGCATACCCACATCTCTTTGCTGACCTGCTTACCGGCAAGCAACCCTGCAATGCTCTCCAGTTCAGCGGGTGAGCAGTGCGGACATCCCAGGGTGATTATGTCAGTATCCCGCGAGCTTCCTCCGCATTTTCCGGTTTCGTAAACTTCCAATATCTGCTCTTTCTCAATCGTGAGATTCTCATCCGGTCTTTCATACTTAGACCTGATTGCATCGGGTGTAATGCCTTCTATATGATAAAGTGCAACCGCTCCTGAGGCTGCCAGTGCAGCACCAAGTGACTTCATCTCATCTCCCGATGGCTGTCCCTTCAGGTAGAATATTGGCACCCTGTTACCGATGACCTTCCCGGCCACATATCCAAGTGCTCCGTAGTCCGCTCCTGACATTTCGAAGTCAACCGTGACAGACATGGCCGGCTCGCGCATCTCATCAAGATGATATCCGTAGTTTGCGGTCTTGCCCACAAGAGCCGCCGAAAGTGCAGAAGGTCCGCCTTCCCTGTTCGTCCTTGCACCTATCACTGAATTTGCGTAACATACTGCTGAAGACTCGCTCCAGGCCAGATGGTCGCCATAGCCTGTATCAAATCCTTCCAGGTAGTATGGTGTGCAGGTGCATTTTGTCCGGATGCCTAGGTTCTCGTAGGCAGCAATGATATCCTGCTGCTTTTTCGCAAAATCAGCTTCAACACCCATTTCCTCCCAGCGCATCATGTCCATTCCTGCAGGGTTGAGTATCGCAGGTATCCTGGCCTTGCCCTTAAGATCGGATATCCATTCCAGTCCGGCATCGCCTATTGTCTTATAGGATACTCCGGCTATCTGTGCGCTCTTGACCGGTATCAGGCTGTCGGCACCGTAAATGTCCCCAAGCGCCACAAGGATTTCTATGGCCTTGCGCAGCGTCTCGCCGTACTCGCCCTCCAGGGTCTTTTCCTCTTCTTTTGTAAGATACATAGGAATCCTTCACACAGCTGTTAAATAATCACTCCGGGGGCATTTTCGCCCTTTCGAAATTCTCTTTCTCCGCCAGCACTTTTGTTGCATCGATGCCAACCTTTGTGGTCGTACCGTCCGGTGCTCCCCTGGGATCAAGGGAACTGCCGCGAACATGGGGTATTATCATAATATCCATATCTCCCTTTACCCTGGTGGCTATGGCGAACTCCACATCCTTAATGTCAAAGATATCTATATCCTCGTCCACCACGACCACGTGCTTGAGGCTGGTGTGGCTGGCAAATGCCGCCATGATGGCGTTCTTACCGTCGCCTTCCGTTTGCTTCTCTATCTGGACGACAGCATGCAGGTAGCAGCATCCTCCTTCGGTGAGCACGACATTCTTCACGGTAGTAACCTCGCTCACAGCCTTGTATATCCTGGGCTCGTAAGGTACTCCCATCATTAGCAGGTGCTCAGGTCCTGCAGGAAGGATGCCGTGGTATATGGGGTCCTTACGGTGCAATATCCTGGTTATGTGGATGACAGGTTCTTTTCGCACAAGGTCGTAGGTGCCTGTGATGTCGACAAATGGGCCCTCATCCACACGGTCCTTCGGGTCTATGTATCCTTCCAGTACTATCTCTGCATGTGGAACCTTGATGCTATTGCTGCATTCGAAAACTTCGAGTGGCTTGCCCATAAGCGCCGCAGCATAATTGAACTCCTTCCCTGCAGGCACTCGTGTGGTGGAAGCATAGGTAACTGCCGGATCGGCGCCGATGACTATTGATACGGGTAGTTTCTCTCCCTTCTCGGCAGCTTTCTTGTGCATTACGTATGTATGCCTCGGAGCCACCAATCTTGCAGCTATCCTGTTCTTATCCACCACCAGAAGCCTGTGAATTGCTGCGTTCATGATACCTCCGTACTCGGTAACAACCACGCCTGCGGTAATATAGGGCCCTGCATCCTTCTCAAAATGTGTCATTATGGGGAGCCTCGTTAGGTCGACTTCTGTTTCCACCACTTCCTTTGTGGGCGAGTCCTTTACAAGTACGACTTTTCCGTCAGGGCTTATTTCAGAAAGCTTCTGTATTATCCTGTCCTTATCCACGCCGAACATAGCCGCAAGTTCGTCCCTGGAACCAAGGACATTCATTATGGCCCGACTTCCGCTGATGTCATGGAAAAGTACAGGGGCAAGTGTCTGCTTTGCTATCCTCGGAGCCTCGAACACCTTTGAAACAGGACGTGTGATCTCGACAAGTTTCCCCGTCTCTTTGAGTTTTTCGATGAATTCCCTCATAGTATCATCCGTATTACAATTATGGATAGATAATGGGAATTGTGCCTTAAATCATTATCTTAAAAACGGAAGAATAGTCTGACATCATTTTTCCAGGAAAACTGTTCCTCTGGGTGGATCGTACTACTTAAAGGTCAATATATCGCATGATAGTAGCCGTTGTTCCTTGTAACTTTCACAGGAAGCCCGAAAAGAAGAGACAGATTCTCTTCGCTAAGGATTTCTTCCTTCTCTCCGTCTGCAAAGACCTTTCCATCCTTCAGTAGTACCACCCGGTTTATTTCGGGAATT
This sequence comes from Methanolobus psychrophilus R15, assembly GCA_000306725.1. Lineage (GTDB taxonomy): Archaea > Halobacteriota > Methanosarcinia > Methanosarcinales > Methanosarcinaceae > Methanolobus > Methanolobus psychrophilus. Next base: position 2,174,362 of record CP003083.1, read on the forward strand.
ATATCTCCGAGATCGTGGGTCACAAGAACGATGCTCTTACCATGAAATGCTACCCTGCGGGTCAGTTCCCTGAACTGGTGATGGCTTTTCATATCCAGGCTGTTTGCGGGCTCATCCAGCACAAGGATCTGCGGGTCATGGACCAGCGCCCGGCCTATAAGTATTCTCCGTGCTTCCCCGGTGGACATCTCTGATATGAGCTTGTCTGAAAGGTGGAATATTTCCAGGAACTTCATTACCTCGTAAACCGTATGTATCATTTCCGGCTTCACTTTATGGTTGGAGTAGATGCCGATACTGCTGAAGAAACCCGACACTACGACATCAAAGCCACTGATATCCCTTGTGTAATCGAACTGAAGGTCTCCCGAAACTATACCCAGAAGGCTTCTGAGGTCGAATAGGTTCCAGGTTTCTTTCCCCCTTATCCTGAATACCATGTTCCTGTTGTCTGCACGCGGACGGTAATCTCCTGTTATCACTTTGACCAGAGAAGATTTTCCGGAGCCGTTAGGTCCTATTATGGCAATGTTCTCTCCCTTGCATATCTGCAGGCTGATGGAATCCAGTATCTTCCGGCCATTTCTGGATACTGTCACATTCCTCATTTCAATAAGTGGTATTTTCAGGTCTGCTGCTATTTTTGTTGAAGGCATCTTCAGTCACACGGTTCTTTGAGGGTAGGATTTGTTTTTCTGTTAACCTGATCCACACTAATAAAGTTTTGCAGGAAAGCATACCCGGTTATTTCAGGCTGTCTGCTGGGCTTCCACGAATCCTACCGTTACACGAACCTCCCTGCCGGTGGCAGTGGTCAGGTGTTCATCTACACGGCTGGCTATGTCAGGAGGGATGACCTGTCCGGCCTGGTAACCCATGATAACAGTTACCATGGGTGGATTGTCAAGCAGGAGGTCGGCAGGTCTGTAGTCAACATTGATATTTGAGAGAATAACTCCCTGCTCAGCATAGCCGGATTCCTCATACATGAGCTGTACTTCCTGTTTTGCCTGTTGTGCAAATAGATTGGACTGGTAGGTGGAATAGGTGACCAGCCCGAGGACAATAGAGAGGATGGCAATGGCTGCAACAAGAGTTACTGTGCGGACTATCACGGCTGAACGTGCACTTTCGACAGCAGCCACTTCCATCGGTCTGTAGCCTGAAATCCAGAAAAGGACAAGTGCAGATACATTAATGGCAAGAAGGTTCACAAGCACCAGCACGGCCGCAGTGATGGCAACCCCAGGGAGACCCCATGCAATGCCAAGTCCTGCAGTTGCCGCAGGTGGTATAAGAGCCACGGCAATGGCAACTCCTACCAGAGCAGATCCGGCATTACGCATAATGCTGATGGCACCGGCAAGCCCTGAACCAAGGGCAAGGAAGAGGGACAGAAAGTTCGGGCTTGTGCGCTCGGCGATCTGGGGCACTTCACGGATATCAAGCCCGGGAGCTACAAGTATCGTATTCTGTATGATAATTCCGATAACAGCAGCAACTGCGATTGCTGCAAGAAGGCCTGTAACCTGCAACATTATACCTCGTGATGCAAGCTTTCGGTTATCTAGGACAGTTCCTACGCTGGCAGAGACAGCCGGTCCCATAAGAGGAGCAACTACCATAGCTCCGATGATGGTTGCAGCTGAGTCGAGCAGCAGCCCTCCGGTGGCAATAATAGTGCTAAGGATCAGGAATGCAAAAAATGTAGAGGTTGCAGGCGCCAGCTCTTCAGCACGTGCTATGAGTTCCTCCCTGGCTATGCGTTTGCCTGAATAACGCTTTTCCAGTGCTTCGATGCGTGTGGAAACAACCATCTCGGGAGAATAAACAATGGTATATGTGTCCCTGCTGACTCCTGCCTTGCGAAGCTTATCGAGCACAGGTTCAACGCCGATGGGTGGTACCGGGAACTGCACAAGGGCTTCGAAGTCTCTCCTCCCCGTCTCTTCCCATACGGCATAATCGATATTTTCATCATCCAGCAAAGCCAGTACAGGCTCCCGTTTCCCATTAGGGATAAGTACCTGGACTATTCGCATATTTATACTGTGTCCGTGAAAGATATATTCTTACATGAAATATTGTTAAGCAAGAAAGATACTTTACTTTATGCTTTTTTTGCTGATGAAATCAGAGGTATTGTAAAAGCAAAGGTGCTCCCTTTCCCAACCTCGCTTTTAACACTAATATCTCCGTCATGCAGTTCCACGAGTTTCTTTACAATGGATAGTCCAAGTCCGCTACCATTATACTGGCGTGAGAGTTGGCTGTCGATTTGTTTGAATGGCATAAAAAGCTGATCTAGATCCTCTTCAGATATGCCGATGCCAGTATCTCTTACGGATATCTTAATTTTATTGTGGGTTACTGCTGCCAGGAGATTTACCTCTCCATTGTCCGGAGTGAATTTTATGGCATTGCTGAGAAGATTATAGATTATCTGTTTTATCTTGATCTTATCTGCAACGATTTCGATGTTTTCTAATTTCTGGATTTGCAACTTGATATTCTTCTTCCTGGCCAGATGACCTGCCAGTTTCTCAGCGTCCTCAAATACCTCGTCCATAGTGAAATGTTCGGGTTCCAGCTCCATTTTACCGTTCTCTATCTTGGCAATATCAAGTATATTATTAATGAGTGTGAGCAGATACTTTCCGCTTGTTGAGATATACTGGGAATATTTTCTTTGAATATCACTTAAGGACCCTGCATAGCCTTCTGAAAGCATGTCTGAAAAGCCGATTATGGAGTTAAGGGGGGTGCGCAACTCATGGCTCATGCTCGCAAGGAATTCGCTCTTGCTACGGTTTGCAGACTCAGCCTCTATCTTTGTCAGGAGCATGATCTCTTCTGCCTTTTTGCGTTCTGTGATATCTCTTACAACTGCCTGGGCAATGTCCTTGTATCCTTCCAGCACTGATGCACTGATCTCTACATCTAGGACATCACCTTTTGAGGTAAGGTACCTTGTTTCACCCTGCACATACCTTCGCTTTTTAAAAGTCTCCAATACCTGTGATCCATTTTCCCTTTCATCCGGAACCATCAGGTCAATGACTGACATCTTCTTCAGTTGTTCCTGGGTATATCCCATCATCCTGCAGGCTCTGCTATTGACTTCGATGATCTGTCCATCCAGCTTGTTTACAAAGATTGCGTCATTTGATTGTTCTATAAGGGACCTGTATTTTCTCTCACTTTTGCTGAGTTCTTCTTCTGCGACCTTTTGCTTTGTTATGTTGCGGGTAGTGCCAAACACCTGTATATTCCCATTTTCCAGAACACAGGCAGTTGCTGTGGAGTTCATCCAGAAGATATTGCCATCACTTCCGATGAGCCGGTAATCCAGATTCTCAGTGGTTCCTGTGTTGATGGAATCAGATCCAAGAAGGCTTAAAAGTATATTTCTGTCCTCCGGGTGTATTGATGAGAAATACTTGTACCAGTTCGTTCCGATAGAGTCTCCGGGAAGCCCGAGTATCTTATCTGCAGGCGCGGAAACATAAGGATTAATGAAATTTCCTCCCCTGTCAACATCTGTCTTCCAAATGATAGTATCAATGGAGTTGATGACCTTTCTGTAATCTTCCTCTTTACTTAACAGTCGGCTTTCCGTAGATTTGCGTTCAAGAAGGTTTGTGATCATCTCGCCGATAAGTTTCAATAAATAAAATTCGGATTCATCCCATTCCTTTTTCTTGTTTACCGAATCTATTCCTATAAATCCTTTAAATATACTTTTATAGAATAGGGGTACCATCACAATTGATACTATCCCCATCTTTTCAAATTCTTCTTTTATCAACTTGCCTTCATCAGGAAACTGCTTGACATCGGGAACACTGACAATCAACTGTTTATGAAATTGCTCTGATATCCATGCGTTCTTTTTTATCGTCCCTTTTACTCCCACGTATGAATGGAGACCTTCAGTGTGCCATCCGTGGGACTTTGTCATATAGTCTTGGTCCTTGTTATCTGAATACAGGACAGCACGTTGTGCATCAAGAAACTTAGCCATTAATTCAAGGGAATTATTGATTTCGAGATCAATGTCATTCAAAGTGCTGTTTATGAACCTGCCGGATATGTGTGAAATGAGTTTTTCTTTCCGGAACTTTTTTTCAAGGATCTCTTCTGTTTCTATTGCTTTGGTTGCATCTTCCACTATGCTATAGCAGTCGATTATCTTTCCGGTGGAATCAAAACGGGGGACTGCCTTAAAACGAAGGAACAGGCATTTCCCCCATCTTGAACAATATGATGTCTCGATAGAGGTAACTATCCCTTTTTCTAAAATTTCTTTAATAGTTACTGATATGCCTGATGCGACAAGTGGTGGAAATGTCAGCATATTGATGCGTTTTGTGGCTTCTGCAGAAGGAGAACCTAATAGGGTCAGAAGGGCTTTGTTAACATCGATGATATTCCCTTCTAAGTCGCATGAAACTATCCCGACAGGTAATTCATCCAGAAAGTTGCGATGTTTATCTTCCTCTACATGCCGGTGTAACAGTGGTCTCTCGATTTCGTGGGATGTCATAATCCGGTTCAAATAATCTGTGTTTTATGGTGGGACATTAAGCAAGAGTTGTATCTTCTATATGCAATATCTTTGTATTGCAACATATTTATAATTTAACACTAAATACTCTTTTGTTATTTTGGGATACTACATTTATGAATCTCGGAAAGATGATCGATCTAAGGACAGTGAACTCATGGAACAAGAAAAAAGTATAATTGGTGTCATGCCATATTTGAGAAAAAGTAAAATGCTGGGACTACTATCTGACTCTTTCACACTGGTAGCGACCCGTGACGAGAGCATATTTGCGAAAGTCACAAATGATATGTTGAAGCAGGCTGTTATGGATGCCAGGGATAAGGCAAAGGCTGAAGGCAAGGGTTTTTTCGGGCAATGGGGCTCCCAGATGGGTGCATCCTTTAACTATGCTGAAAAGTATCTGGACATGTCCCCTGATACGGTACGCTCAGAGAATACTGAAAATTTCAGTATCCCTAATGCTGGCATTGTCTCGGTCAAAGCCCGGGAAAAGAACAAATATGATGATGAAAGGACTTCCGCTTTATGGGAGATCACCATCAATTCAGGTGCTGGCAAACTTAAGTTCAAATCCAGTTATGATCCTCGCAAAGGGCTGAAGGAGATATATGGTGGGAAAGTGCAGTAAGATTTGTTGATATGGGGGCTTATAGGTGCTTGCGCATCACAATTCCCTCATTTCCCGTATCAAAGAAGCCGGGAATTCTGCACATTTCCTCAAAACCATTCTTCTCATAAATCTTCCTCGCAGCATCCCAGCTTGTAGAAACAAGCAGGATCATACTTGAAATTGCATATTTTTCAATCATACGGCATGATAATTCTGTGAATAGCAGATTTCCGTAACCTTTTCCGCGATACTTTTCCAGGATGCCTATGGAGGAGATATAAAGTTCAGATCCGGTGGTTGTATGGGTCTCACTTATCCTGTGGTCCAATGTGAACCTGGTAGCAGTGATGTTCTCTGAGTAGTCCCATATTTCCGAAGAAATATATCCGCAAATATCCTCACAGATCTCCATGACAAGGAAACCTTCCCGGAAAGCAGATATCCTGTCCAGGAATACGTCCCTGCTTTCACGGATGTGTTCCTGGAAAGATTCATGCTCGATGTGCATTATCTGTTCTATGTCTCCTGGCTCAGCACTCCGGATGGATATCTTTTCCATAGGACTACCTGACAGGGAAGTAGAATATAAATCCACTCATAAGGTAATAGTTTTGCATGTTTGGATTTGCTTGCCTTAAAGGTTCATGAAATATGTTTGACAGCAAACATTTTATATATCATGGTGTTTATTATTAGGTATCAGTTCGATTGCTCAACGATTTAGTAAAGAATTATCCATCATTGTGTGCTTCTTTTAGTGAATTGCTTGGACAGTAAAGAGTAAACCGTATCGAAAAGTAGATCTGGCTAAAATCAGATCGAATTCGTCATGCGAAATTTCTCGATCCTGATGACCATCAGGACGAACTAGAACAATATAAAGGAAATCAAATATGAGATTCGATAACAGAAGCGGAGACAGCAGAGGCGGCAGCGGTGGTTTCAGATCAACAGGTCCAAGAGAGATGCACAAGGCAACTTGCTCGGACTGTAAACAGGAAACTGAAGTACCTTTTGTTCCTGCTGCAGACAGGCCTGTATATTGCAGGGACTGCTACCAGAAGCACAGACCAGCCAGATATTAGAGTTATATTCATATAATCATCTAATTTATTTTACATGCTGGGCAGATATTGAAAGCAGAGTCTATGATTCATGGCATTCTATCTGCCTGACGGATTTTTTCAAGTATCTTTCTTTTATGGTACCATCTATTAACTTACATGGTTAAGGGAATCAAGGGAACGTGGAATGAAAATTGAAAATGTATTATGCCCGGTATGCGGGACCCAGATCCTTGCGACAATACCTTCAGGACAGCGCATCATCTGTGTTTCAATAGATTCTCAGATCCCGGCTGACTTTGGAGCGGCCTATAAGTCTGCTTCCAGATGCACCAGCTGCAAAAAAAGTTTTGTTTGCTATACCACAAATGGATAGTCATGCATAAGGCAATTGCATGTAAGTAATGCACGATGCAACTTGATGAGTCATGCTGTTATCATGACAAGTATTACTTCGTGCATTTCTCAATGCATTTCCTTCACTCTTCCTATGCTTCCGTTTTCCAGTTCGACCTTTATCCCATGTGGATGGGTCGATGAATTTGTTAAGATCCTCTTTACAACACCTCGGGTTATCTTCCCGCTTCTCTGATCCTGCTTGAGAACTATTCCCACACTGGATCCGATTTTGATATTGTTCCTGGTAGTACCGCTGTTCATAGTATAATGTAATCACATGACTATTATAAAAGCATTCATCCATGCCCTATAGGCTGGAAGTTTCCCATTCGACTTCGATGAAATGCTTGAAAATATGGACCTGCTCTTTCCCGTTGTACCAGGTGGCGGCGATGTTCAGGGGAAGACTCTCATCCTTTATGGTTATTATAAGAATCTCCGTGTCATCGACAACAGGTATCCCTCCTTTCAAAGGGTGCGATTTCTCTGCCTCATATGCTCTTACCTCCGCACCGGGGAACTCTTTATCAATATCGCCTATCCAACTTCTATTTCGTGCGGTTAGCTTTACCTTCACTCCCTCTTTGATCTGATTCTGGATTATGTTTCTTTGCACACTTAGACGGAAGCGTATACTCTTAAAAGCAGGTCTGATGAAAAAAGGACTAAGATAAGAATTAGAATTATGGTTTCTTTTACCGAGGGAGTTATAGTTGGGATGAATTGATTTGTCCCGGGAAGATTTCTATTTGAGTATGTAATTCAGATCGTAGGATATGCTTGGGTAGGCAAATATCGTTGACCTGAGTTGTGTTGCAGTCAGGCCATATTTCATGGCAATTGCAAAGAGATTGATCACTTCCTCAGCATTAGGTCCCAGTATGTGGGCTCCGAGTATCCTGTCAGTCTGCTCATCAATGATAACTTTTGATGCTGAATATCTGATGTTCGTCCGCTTGGCAGAGTACCATTGGCTCATGTCATGGAAAAGCACTTTGTGACCAGACGATGATGTGCTCTCTGAGATCCCAACCCTTGCAAGAGGTGGAATAGTGAATACTGTTGAGGGTATGACGCTATAGTCGGCACCGGACTTGTTACCTTCGAGAATATTGCTTGCGGCTATATCTGCCTGCATGTTTACGACAGGGGTGAGTTTGGGTCCCGGGAGTATGCAGTCGCCGGCAGCGTATACTTTAGGATTGGAAACACTCTGGAGGTATTCGTTCAGTACAATATTTCCTTTTTCCAATGCAACATTGCCTTTTTCAAGCTGCAGCTCTTCTATGGCAGGAACTCTTCCAAGGCCGTGCACGATTATGTCTGCAGAAAATGTCTCCTCTTTTCCGTCCTTACGGCAGCAAGTTGTCACTATTGATTCGTTTATTTTCTCTATCTTCCTGACCTCATGTCCTGTAATCACACGAATACCTGCATCCTCTGATGCTTTAACAAGAAAATCCACCAGGTCCGGATCAAACTCTTTTAAAACTCTGTCCCCTCTTTGCAGTATCGTCACTTGAGAGCCTGCCCGTGCTGCAACATGGGCGAACTCGAAGGAAATGTAACCTCCGCCTGCAAAGATGATCCTTTCCGGGATATTTTCCATTTCCATAAATTGCTTGCTGGTGACAAAATACTCTTCTCCGGGTATGTCAGGCATGCGAGGTTTTGACCCGGTTGCGATTGCGATGTAATTTGTTCTGATCCTCTGGTCACCAACTATCAGGGTGGACTCGCTTGCAAAGCGTACGATTCCATGATACGTATCTATGCCTGCATCTTTGAAGCCGCCTTCCCTTTGCTGAGGATGAGGGATGATAAAAGTCCTTTTAAAATCTATGAGCGCCGGCCAATCGAGAAACATTGTCTCTTTACCGCTGCCTTTTTCACGCATCCTGTTGTGAGCATCAATGATATTAGCCGCACCTGTTAGCACCTTTTTTGGGATGCATCCTCTCAGGGCACAGGTTCCCCCATATTCTCGGCAGTCGGCTATTGCCACTTTCATTCCGGCAGCTTTCAGCTTATATGCAAAAGTGGCCCCTGCAGCTCCTGTCCCAATCACAAAAGCGTCATAGTTCTCGTCCATTGTTCCCTTAGATAGTCTTTCTTACAACTATTTATGTTTATGCGCAGGGGGATGCTTACTATTTTTGAGGACTTCATGAGGGGCGCGGTCTATCTACTGCAGATCCCGGAGGAATCATTAATAGCATCGGGTTTATATATCATAGTGTGCTTGATACAGCTAGTTCGATTGGTCAAGGATTTAATAAAGAATTATTCATCACTGTATGCTTCTTTTAATAATTGCTCGGACAATTAGAGTTAGTCGTATCAGAATGAGGTACCTGATTGATCTCAGGTAGAACTAATCATGCGAATATTCTCGATCTCGGCTTCTGCTGAGCGAACTAATAAAATCAAGGAGAAATAAAATAATGGGATACGATAACAGAGGCGGAAATAGCAGAGGCGGAAGCAGCAGAGGCGGAAGCGGTGGCAGCGGTGGATTCAGGCCAAGCGGCCCAAGAGAAATGCACAAGGCAGTCTGTGCAGACTGCAAACAGGAAACTGAAGTGCCTTTCGTGCCATCCGGTGACAGGCCTGTATACTGCAGGGAATGCTACCAGAACCACAGACCAGCAAGATATTAAGTTATCAATATAACGAATATACGCAAGAAGGCAGGTGCGCTAAGATCAACTTCGGTTGATTCGTATCTGCCTAATGGCCTTTTTTTAATTGGCGCTTTCTTGAATAGCTTTTTGCAACTTTAATGCATAAGCACACTGATCTTACGTCATGGACAGTAATATCGCATAATTTTACTCTAAACTGTCAAAGATCTTTCTGATTTTAGGTTCGATTTTAGGTACTTCTATAGTAGCTGCTTTCCAGAGAATTTCCATGTCTATACCAAAATAGGCATGTATCAGTTTATCGCGCATTCCTGCAATATTTCGCCATGGGATCGACGGGTGTTTGTTCTTTATAGGGTCCGGAATGTTTTTTGCGGCTTCTCCTATGACCTCGATTGCCCTGATAACTGCAAACTGTGTTTTTTCATCTTCTACAAACTGATCATAAGTTAAATCACTGGTAAAGTCATCCACTTTCTTTATGGCATACAGCATGTCCTGCAAATAATCAGTGGCTTTTCGCTCATTTTTCATACAGGTATTGCCTCATTCAGTATGTTTTTACCTATATTTGGCTTTAAAGCTCTTTTGAGCACCAGATCTACTTTTATCTCCAGAGTATCAGAAAGATAGTTTTCAAGCTCAATAAATTCGAGCAGGCCCGGAGCTTCACTGAATTCCACCAACATATCTAGATCGCTGGCTGTTGTTTGCTCTCCTCTTATATAAGAGCCGAAAACAGCAAGAGAACTGACTTTAAATATCTTTTCAAGTTCCGGCTTCATATCATGAAGCTGCTGAATATAGTTCTCAATTGTATTGTTGGATTGTGAGGTCATAAGCGTAAATTTAGTTGTTTTTCATGATATTAATTGGTATCGAAAATACGAGTTCAGAGATGTTTGTCGATCCTAGGGGTATTCATGTGAGGAAATAGTACAGTTCTTATGGTTGAAACCGTGGATAAAAGCAATTGGCATCATTTTTGTCCCATATGGTCAAATGGGTAATGATGAATATTTTGGATTGAAGGATGATGGCATATGCCTCAGCATAAACCCAAAATGCGATAGATGCGGTATCAGGGAATACTGTGAGGATGAAGTATTCGAGAGAACGTAGACGAATTATTAAAACAACGTTTCTGGTTGAGATTGAGAAGCCCCGGGCGGACTCGGAACCCCGTGTTGAAAGCCGCCATGTCATCTGCCTTGTGAGGAACGTTTGAATACACTTTATCCTTTGTAAGTTTATTATTAAAAGCTTTCGTTAAGGGGTTGTTGGATATAAACATGGTAATGGTTGTGTGTGAGTGCCGCACGTTCGTGTGTCTGTTGATAACTTAAGGATTATTGGATAGAATCATGATAAAGGTTATGTGTGAATGCCGCACGTTCATGTGTTTGTTGATAATGAACTAGCAGATGAAATATTTATTTAAATACTTTAGAATAAGATATGAGATATAACAAATACAACTCTTCTTCAAAAAGAGCTTAACAGGATCTCACTGATCTCTGCTATTACTTTTCCTGAATCGGTTAAATGAATGTCTTTTTTCCGACCGCTCCTATTTGTTGAAACAAAGCCATCTCTTTCTAGTTTAGTTACGATTTGAGAGTATTTGTTTCTGTTAGAACCATTGTATTCCAAGGCAAGGCCATCCTCTACAAGTGACTTAAGTGATTTGTATTTTCCATCATCAGCAGTATTTATGGTCTCTAAGACATCTAATTCTATTTTACTGGGAGGTTGCATTTTTAATACAGGTATTTCATATGCCTCTTTAACTCCAATGCTCAAATACCTATTTTCTTCAACAAATTTATAAATCTGCTCCTTTTTTTGATCTAAGTCATCCAGATTCAGTAGTGGTAATATTTCTGTTGACATATATTTTTCTGCAGGAACATAATAGATTCTTGCAGAAAATAGAGAGGCAGCCATATAAGCGGCTTGAATAATTACTTTTGTTGATGAAGAAATATTGATATAAATCAATTCATCTTCACTTTCACATCGTAGAGCTGTAATAATCTTAGCAAAAGTCTTCATCGCATCAGCGAATTTAAATAACTCTGCTTTATGTTCGGAAACAGCTACGTGTTTTCCGACATTTTCTTCCACTGTCTCTTTTATTTTTATTGCTTCACGTTCGATATCGGAGTCCTCAGTCCCCATTAGAAAGATGACCTTTGATGGAGCAAATTTTCTGAACCCCTCAATAAACCTATCAGGAGAGTCCAAGCCAATTGGAACGATGTGAATAGTCATTGTTTTTCCTTTATTTTAATAGTATTCTTATTTAATTTCATAATATTTATGATATTTGCACTAAACAAATAATTATACTCATTAAAACATAATGCATATTGGCTAAAATTCAATATACAGGAAAAACTATGAGTTCAGAAAGTGGATTTTTAAAATACATAGTAAACACACCCTTAACCCTTGTAGGGTTTGCATCAATGTATGTGTATGGAGGACTAATCCTAACATTCTTCCTTACTGCTAAATATCTGCTTGAAGGGGACTTCATCGATGCTTTCATCGAGTATTTTGTATCCAGTGCACTACCACCAACTTTCTTAGAGCAATTATTAATGCAAGTTATTGTAGGAACAGTTGCTGCTGGGATGAAATGGTATGTTGCAATGTCAATCATGAGGTAAGGAAGGAGATCACATGGTGCGAATAACCAAAAAATATACACGTAACGTAAAGTTCAAAGATGGAGACTCAGGAACTTTTTCGGATGGAACTGGATTTAGATTATCTAATGTACGTGCACCAGAAAAAAAGCAAGTTGGGGGACAAAAAGCAAAGAAAGTTGCATCTGGAATGGTAGGGCGAAGTAAAGGGCGAGTCAACATAGAAGAAGTGGGCAGAGACAAATATGGAAGACTTTTGGTCAAGATGAGTAATAAAGATGGATCAGTTAATGAAAGAATGAGAAAAAAGGGTTATACAAACAAGGGGAGATAAATGAACTTTGCTATGTTTGATAGGTAATATATGAATCCTCTTATAGAGATTGCTGAAGGTGGTGGTTTTTCAGTTGGGCCATTTGAATGGTTTATATTAACTTTATGTGGGTACTTTGTGCTTGGTTTTGGAGGCATGACTTTTGACTTTGCCTGCAATAGATTTAGAAACTCTGGAAATGGGCAATTTGTAAAGTGGGAGTTTGCAGCGCTGATAGGTGGTATTATTGAACTCTTCTTTATTATTGCATTGAAAGACACAATGGGATTTTTTGATTTGTTGTCTTCTTTGATTGCATGGGTTATGTGCATTGGGCTTACAATACTTTTAGGACTAAATACAAGATCATCAACTCGTTGGATTTAGTAGTGAAAAAATCGCTAGTTTAAAAATGATATTAAATCCTCGAACGGTGTACATCACTTTGTAGTGTAAAACACCCACTTTTTACTTGCCTTAATAGGAAAATCAGATTTGATACTTATTAATTGGTATACACTCATTAAAAAGGTTTTTGATCGTAAAGAGGATAGGTTTTCTACTTCACTGTAGATTTAAGAAGTGTTCCATGGGTACTATCTATTTCCTTTCTATGATATGGATTTCATGAAACAGGTTCAATTCAAGGGAGGGAATATTCTGATTGTTTATAGTAGTCATTTCCATATATAAATTTGAATTTTTTAGTTGCATCAGGAACTAACATTTTCTCACTGCGGGGAATATGTGTTGAACAGAAAAAATTATGGTAGTCCGCTAACCATTCATATTTTTCATAAATAGCCTCGTCTTTACCTTTAAATTTTCTTAAGTTTTCACAAATTAGATTCTTATGTTTGAGCAAGTGGATTTCAATAGGGCCAGAGCAAATGTATGAGGAATCTATTTCTTCCTCCAATATTAAATAATATAAATAGTTGATGAAGTATGGCCCGTCTACTTCTTTTGTAATAAAGGATAGCATGGGGATATATGCATTTTTTTTGAAACGTTTGAGATAAAAAGACATCGCTTTAATTGTAGTTTTATCAATGATAATTTTAGGATGCCCTCCTTTTTCTTTTTCAAGATTAGATGCTTTTACTAATGGATAACCAACAACCAAAGTATCTGTACAATACATATCTCCTACTACGATTGCACCTCTTGAAACAAATCCACCTAATACTAAACGCAATTGATAGAGAGCAATTTGATCAATGAAGTGTACCAAATCTATCTCTCCATCACTTCCTGTCAATTCATTTAAATATAGTATATTGTCTGAAAAAATTCTAGCATAAGACATTTTGTTAATACGAGATTTTCTTTTAAATTCACTAAATTTACAAAGTTCATGGTATGCTGGATCAACTGCTTTTTTGTAATTAATTAGAAAATGATTCATTTCTTCTGTATTATTTGAAATATTTTCCATCATTTTGCTAAAACCAAGGACATCGACAAGAGCAACTATTGACAATTTAACAGACGGCTTTAGGTATTTTTTGACAAAATCCATGAACTCAAGTTCTGGTATATTCGTTTGTTTCAAAATAGAATACAGTAATTTATCGCAATATGTTTCTTTTTGTGGAATTGTTAATATATTATTCATTCCATTAATATAGTGCAAATAATCTTCATCCTTTGAATATTCTTTGTATCCACAATTTTTTAAAACAATTTCTAGATGCTCTTTTTTAAATGAGGGTGGTAGAGTCATTCTTTATCCTCAAACATTTCTTTGCATAACTCTTCCATCTTTGCTTCTTTTCTTTTCTCTTCAGATAATTGTTTTTCAACAACATCTAAATGTTTTAGCAACATTTTCTTAACTTTTTTGACGGCTTCTTCTTCTGTTAAGCCTGTATCACTTAAACGTGTTATGAGTTCAGTTCCAAGAAAATAATCTTGTACTTTTTCAGTTTTGATTGTATTTTTAAACAAAAAATCGACTGCCTCTTCCTTCGAACACATCATGCTCTCCCTCATTTTGATTTATAATCTAGATTATTGTGGATATATTCTCATATCAATTACAATGCAAATATCTTCTATTATTATTAAATGATTAAATCTTATCGACAGATAAGATGCTTTAGTTGATATTATTAATACTAATGGTGATGTGCAAAACAAAAGCTTCTTAGTATTGTATTGATTTAGATTAGTCAATTTGGAATTTCAAAAAGGAATGGAAGATATATGATTCAATTGGATCAAACAGATGGCTTAATTTTTTTACAATATACGGAAGAACAAAGAATACCTGAAACTTATCAATATACCACGTTTAGATCCTCATGTAGTATTCTTACATGAGATTAATCCCAGCAAGAACAGTTTAGCGTATGACCTACAAGAGCCTTTCAGGTTCCTTATTGATCTTGCGGTTATCAGCCTGACTGAATCAGGGAAGATGGACAATAAAGAATTCATCAAGAAGGTTTAAAAATCATCATGATGGGAATTACATATGTTGTCCTTGTGTGCGTTGACCATGGCTTTTGATGAGGCACAATTATTGAACAGATTGACCAAAGTGTGGGGAGTAAATAATTTCTATAGATGTCTCTTGCATTCGAGAAATATGTTCAATCCCTGATTTTTGTAGAAAAGCTTAATATACTAGGTATGATCCATTCGTTGAAGTGGGTATAGAATAAATAGCAAAGTTGTTTGTACACCCCTTGCCGAAAGTGCGCTGTCTAAATTTATTATCACGGGGTTGTAATCACGGGGAAGCAAGAACCATCTACAGAAAATTCCTGGCCTGAATGCACGTGGGGATATATAGTACCTGCAGGCGGGGACCAAATATGTACTTCACAGCCAGTCCTATGTATGTGCATACATGACGAAAAGTAGCAAATCCTCCATTACTGATTTCTTCTCCATCTATGAAAGCAGTATGGGTTACTCTCCTTAAAGACCAAGAAGAAATACCTGAGTCTTCATGAAAATTGATGTGACACTGAATAGACAGACCTTACAAACTGTGTATTCAATGTCACTTTATTCCATTTCCCACTCCTCAAATTGTCATTCACCACATTTATTATGATGTTTGACATTTTTATGTATGGGACTATTAAAATTGCTTCTTATATACTCTTTTTTGAAATTAGTCATATACTATTTTGTAAGTCAGTCTCGATATTGAGATTCTAAAAGCTTTTCACTTTCTGTTTTTAAGGATGAATCGCAGTAAATCTGGGCCCATGTTCAATTCTCTGACCATCTTTATTTCTATTTCATCGTCTGAAAGGCCATCTGCTCTGTACTGGTCTATACGGTCGTAGATACTTTGTGAGATCTCTGAATACTCATTGATGTCCTTGCGGTGACCCCATACATCACCCTCTATGAGAGCAATACCTCGCATTTCGAGGAACATCTCAGTAGACTTGGAAATGGTCTTCTTGTAGGATGGCGGTACGTGAAGCGCTTTCATCTTTGGACACTTTGTGACCATAGTTAAAATATCGGTATTTGATGGCCTGAAAGCAAGGTGCACGATCTGTTCATTTGAACTGAGGGTGTTTATCTCATCTTTGGAGCTTACAACTCTAATTTTCATTTTTTATCTCCGACGTTCAGAAATTCATTTTCTCGGCGAAACGCTTACAAATTATTTAAAATTACTGTATATACAGTACATGACAAAACTGATTGTTACTTTTGGGACAACATTGCATAAAAATGCATATGCAATTTAATTTATGGTGTTGACCAATTCACTTTCGCCTCGCTTGGAACATCTGGATATTATCCTGATGTCGATATCCTATTATGATCCCAACACAAACCGAACAGGAACTGTACGACAAGCTGAACGACTATAGAAAACAGCTCCAGGCCGATTCCCTTACATTGTTTGACATCCAGCAGTTCATGAAGACATGTCAGATACATGAGGTCGAACCCAAAGAAATCTACAAGCATATAGCACTGGGTAATGCCTGCTCATGGAAACCATACAAGATGGCCTGTGCTGATCATGAAAAATACAAGCGCAAATCGAAGAAATGAACATTAAATGATTGTGATGTAATGGCGCAGCATTCAAATAAAAGGTTGGTTGGTATTTTTTGAATTTATTCGGTCTTGCTGCGCCACACTATATCCAAAGTTACTACATTTATTTATCTATTCCTAAATGAATTTACTAACCATGTTAACTGGTAAATACCATATATCACCTGCTACCACATATATATATTAAATAGATATAGAAAACATAGTTTCAAGGGGATGATTAAATAAAAACAAAACAACTGTTCATACTTGTATTAACTGCATTGACAGTGATCTTTGCATCAGGCTGCATTTCACCTGAATCCATCAATTCAGATTACAATGCAAGTGATTCACAACCACATGTTCCAGATCTTACTACAAATAATCTTTCTGAAGAACCCCAGCCACCCTCTCCAGAACCAGTACTACCTACCATCAACCAGAGCATCTTAACGGTCCACTTCATTGATGTGGGTCAGGGTGACTCTATCCTCATCCAGATTAACGATAAGAACATGCTTATCGATGCAGGAGATAACAGGGCAGGAAGTACTGTCGTATCTTACCTTAAAGACAATGGTGTCACTGAATTAGATTCAGTGGTGGCCACACATGCCCATGCTGACCATATTGGCGGGATGGTAACGGTACTGAACAACTTCAAGGTAAATAGGTTCATTGACAGCGGGAACCCTCATACTACCAAGACCTACGAGAACATGCTGATAGCTATCGACGAGAAAGATATACCTTTCAGCCTTGCAGAAGCGGGTCAGACCATAGACCTTGACCCTGCAGCGACAATTGATATCCTCAATCCTGGAAAGCTCACAGGTAACCTCAACGATGATTCAGTAGTCCTTAAGCTGACATATGGAGATGTTTCTTTCCTGTTCACAGGCGATGCGGAGACACATGCTGAGAACAAAATGATTGTTGCAGGATACGATATTAACAGTGACATTCTCAAGGTTGCTCATCATGGTAGCAGGTCATCCACCGATTCTGACTTCCTGCAGCAGGTCAATCCAGAAGTCTGCATAATCATGGTCGGAACTGATAACCGATATGGCCACCCGCACCAAGAAATTATCGATAGGTTCAACCTCTTTGGATGTGAATTGTACAGGACAGACCTTGACGGTGACATTGTTGTCAAGACAGATGGAAAAGAATATTCTATTGAGACCCAGAACAAAGGGTTGGTATTTCCATTGACTGCTATGGCCTTTGCACTTATGGCGGAAGCATAGGAGAAATCATGACAGGTTTCAAGGTATCACTTGACAGGATAGAAGGCGACATTGCAGTGCTTCTTGTGAGGGATGAGGAGTCGATAAAAATCGACATTCCCTTATCCCTCCTTCCCGAAGGTTCAAGAGAAGGAGATATTCTTGATATCAGCATTCTGAGAGATGAAAATGAAACTGAGGATATCAAGAAGCGAGTTTCATTGTTGCTAGAGAAGCTGAAGAACAAGAAACAATAAGTGAATATGCCACTTCGTAGAAATCTTCGTTTGAACAAAACATTAACCATTTATTTTTTTCCATTGCAAGCAACACTTTGGGTTTTTATCCTTTTCAAAGCATCAAGTATTTTTCAACTGGAAATAGGTTTTCTACAGAGCTGTTATTGCCCTAGTTAAATCTGAAAGAATGGATAACAAGGACTTGGTTAGGACTGAAAGTTACTCACTCAGGCTCAAGCCTTCAGGAGCAAAGAAAGTAACTGAAGAGTTCAACAAGTGGATGAACAGGAAAACATATCAGAAACATTCTTTTATGTGGAGTTATGCCTTGTTATTGAAAACTAGAGAACTTGTTCAGTTCCTTATTGAAAAGAAAAAGACTATTAATTTTTGTAAGCCTGCTTATGCCATTGGAAGACAGGATTCAGAAGAGATGATGCGAAATATATTGAATATTTCTTATACCAAAGGGGAGAATATGGGATTTTCTAAGGGTACATTGCATTATATGAAGAAGAATGCTAACGCTAATAAGCCATTTACTTTAAATGCTCATGTAAGGGAACGGTTGAAGATGCGGGATAATTAGTGCTCATTTATGTCATGCTAGAAATCTTAAACTTTCATTGCTTGCCATTAAATCTAAAACATAGAAGAAAATAAACCCCTAGTTAAGTTGAATACATGAAAAGGAAGCATCAATGAAATTAAAATCAGTAATAAAATTAAATAAGCCAATTTTGTTCTTTTAAACCATTCTTTTGCATTGATAAAAATAATCCAGTAAATAGTCCATATAATTATATCAAAAATAAAACTTGATAAATCAAATTTATAAGGCCCAAATCCCATTCCCCATGTAGCAGTAATAAAAGGAAGTGGATGTCCACGGAATAGAAAATCTCCAGCGTCGATTTCAAAGATACCCATGCCTGAAATAAGGGTTGTTACAAAACCTAAAACTATAGATATAAGGACACTGGAATAAAATTTGCTGTTCATCTCACTAAAATTTAGTTATAGTTGTTTGCCTTTAAGTATTTGATGCTTATAAAAATTTGCAACTCCCTTGTTAACATAAAACGAACACAATCTATTGACTTTGTTTATGCTTGCCAATAGAAACTATCTAAGCCTACATCGCGTGAAATGTATTGGTCTGCATCGCAAGGTAAATGATGCCGTCTGTAGAAGGCAAGTATATGGGAATTGAATATATTCTCCTAGATGTACTAACCATTGTTTTTTTGTGTGGCGCAAAGTGCTAAAAAAAATGCCCAGAAGTTAAGAATCGAGTAAGTCCTATAGATGTCTCCTGCAGCTGTTTGTATACGTACTCCCCTAGTTTAGACTATGTTAATTTAACTTAGTTTGGACTATGCTGAGTCTAGACTATGCTTAGTTTAGACTATGTTAGTCATATCCGAAAGGGCCTCTATTTATTGTCGTCATTGCTTCCATAACAGTATTTAAACACCCCTTGATAAAAGTGTTAATTTTAAACCCGTTGATTAAAGTGTAAAGTTAGTTAATATACCCCTTTGTTGGAGTGGAGATTGAAAGCCTTAAAGATGTTAGTTTACACACCCCTTCTCCGAAGTGCACTGTTAGGATTTATTGTTAAAGTTGATTGAATCATATATCTCAATCACATGGATACCTTCATTTACATAGGCCACATAGTTACATAGATCAGTTCATTGAAGTGAAAATCGAAGAATTCTGCAAAGTCGTTCGTATAACCCCTTCACAAAGTATTATGTTATAGACCCCTGTCCGAAAGTGCGCTGTTTAAATTTGTAAATACAGTGAAGTGCTCGCACATGTGAAGCAAGAAACATCTACAGAAAATATCCTGGCATGATTGCCCTATGGAATATATCGGATATGCAGGGCAGAAACCATGCAGAAACTTCACAATCCTTTGTATGTATGTGCATGGTTGAAAATGTACTGATTTCTGGCTATTTCAGGGGTTCATATGATATTAACATCGTGACGCAGGCAATTTCATAGGACATCCATGTGGTGGCCTTAAACTATAACATTCTGTGAGTATGAAGATGCTGAGTACTTCCTATTATGCGTTTAAAAAACAGATATATAGGGATACGTTGCATTACTGGAAGAAGAATGCTGAGTATCTTCATAACAAGACTCATTTTTACAATAAATCTGTATAATCCTTTTTTACCATAAACAGGCTTATGAAATCAATCCATACATCATATGATTTTCATCAGTGCTTCCGCAACTGAAGTATCCTCCTCTGTCGTAGTGATTGCAGGATCATAACTTGGAGTATTAGGCTCATTCCAATCCCCAAACAGCAGATAATGTGTTAAATCCCTGAGCTGAGCAACATCATCAACTGCTCGATAGAATGTTGTATGCTCGATCTTATCAAGGATATCTGTTTTGATCTTAGCGAACATGGCAATATCATTATCTCGTAAGATACTTAATTGCTGGCAGTTATGAATGAAATCTCGGACATAGCTGTCTTCTTCAAGGTACATGTCCAGGATTGTGTAGGCCGTCATGATATGGGAACACATCTCAAATTTTGCAACACAGGAACAATCATGATTGACCATATACCCTTTGATACCATCTTCGACATATTGGCAGATTTGAACTCGTGCTTCATCCACGAATTTCACTTCAATACATGAAGTGAACTTAACTGTCCTATATAGCGGAAAAACTGAAATGGGAATATCATTGATCGACAGTATATTGCTGTCCATAGCGGACAATCTGTTTACGGTATCTTCTACCATACTGGGAAATACTTTCATGGTACTTCACAAACCTTCTACATTTTTTAGATTCATTCCTACATTCCTGTTCTAGTATATGCTCTTCTGAAATGTTCAGTTCATTTATTATGTAACTCGGAAAATTTTATCATATCCTGCCTCAACTGATTAGATTTTTCTATAGACTTTATTGCAAACATGGAATTGGAATATATTTTATAGGCCAAAAGGCGAACTTTTTATCGGTCATGCATATGCGGCTTCCCAAACATTTTAGAAAGGATCTGTGCTACATACTTATCAAAAGAACGTAATAAGTCCAGTAATGGAATTTTATCCATTTCATATGAATGATCGAATTAATCTACCAGGTGTATGGAATTTAATTTATCATAGAATTTCATGGCTAAAGTTGGACTTTCATGTGGGTAGATTTCGGCCTTTATTAACTATACTACCCTGGCCGTCGTTATAATTTATTTAAGAATGTGTTTGAGAAGTTGGGTGTGATTTTTTCAATCACATTTTTGAGCCAGCCACATATTGCTAAGGATTAGTCGTGTTGAACCCAATTCACTGTTTTTTGAGAAGTTTAATACTCTAAACCCAGGAAAAACTTGCTATGAGATTCATGTTTTAATCCACATAATCATGATTTCAGAAGAAGTAAATCGAACAAACATACACAATCCAATAATATAATAAACTATATATATAAATCCCTGCGTATGTTATTTGGGGATTTAGTATATGGATAGACCCATATACACAAAATTCACACGATATCCTTCGATTGTGTGGCATGTCGGGGGCGTGCTGCGCTACTACGCATTGACTCAACCCTACAGCTGTGGGGGAGCAGTTGTATCAAATCAATGACCAGAAGAGACATCTCGGGTAATTCAATCAGATTAGCTAACCACTCCGCCGACCCGAGCAAGTGTGAACTTTTGTAAGATTAGGCAACCAGATGCCTTGTATATATTCTCTTAGGAGGATGTATGCTATGTTCTGGAATAGCCTACGCTGTACCATTTCTGCTAATCGGAATGGTACCCCTGGATGCATGCATCTTAGCTGAAAAGCATGGATGCATGTATCCTTACTTCATTAAAAAATATAATTCTGAAAATCTGTTTTGAAGTAAATCTTTACGTGTTGAAATAATCCTGATTTTGACCATAATTATAGAATTTTAAAGGCTCAAAAGATTAACTTAATTCTATTAATATACACATCGACTTCGCTTTAAGATTCGATTCAATAACAACAGATATGCCTATTACATATCTCACCTGGATCATTGCCTTTCTACTACTTTGTCTCAATCATGAGACTCCTTTCAGAGACTGTAAGTTCCTTATACATCCTAGGCTGGTGAGTAGACACCATATGATCTGACGCATGATGAGAGGCATCTCCTGCTTGTAGAGTTCAAAAACAGATATCTTCTATCCTCTGGTTTAAATGTCAGGTAATTTAACTCTGATGAACTGATTCAAGTTCAAACCCATGTCCGAAAAAGGATTGGATTTCCATAGGACAAATAACAGGTCTATAGATAATGTCTTTTCTTAGATGATGCAGGTTTTGGCTGAGATATCACTAATTGACAGACTACATATCCAACTTGCTGCTATTGAAATTGAGCTATTAATATTTGCACTTAGATTTGGTAATGTTGACTATACTTCTAAAGAAGTAGTATTTTTATTCCAATATTAAATCAAAAGTATTAGGAATTATGAGGTAGGATTTGTACACAAATAATAATCCAGGGCAGATAATAAAATATTTAAATTAATGTGGCACAATTCGTTATTGACAAGTATTCAAATTTAGATTATTCTAATTCTATTATGAATCAAAGAGATGAGTATGTTGGTCAATAAACAAGGGAATCATATTGTAGAACTCAATGAAGAAATGTATTACGCATGTTCAAAATGTAGTACAAATTCAAAAGTAAAATGGCATAGGCCACATAACAAAAAATGGTATGAGCACAAAAACTTTATAAATTTGGATGAAACAAACTCAAACCGACCAAGATATTTCTGGTGCACTTACTGTAATAAATCACACGATTTCACAAGAAACTGTCTTGCATATAAAGCAATTGTTTCATATAAAGGAAAAACAGGAACAGTTAATAAAAAAACTATTCAAAAATCTCATGAGGATGTCCTAATTGAGATAAATACATATGTTTTAAAGCATACCAAAATCCTCAATTGGAGAACTGTGATAGGTAGAAACAGTCTTCCATGGAAATGTACTATGTCATCAAGATTGATTGTTCCTGATCTAATTTATTGTGTTCCTAATAAAAATCTCAGATACAAATGTTCAATTACAAACATAATTGAATTTGAAACCGCAACTTCTGAAGAAACAATCATTGGTAAAGTAAAACGATTTGATATGTCGTCTAAGAAAATGATTGAAGATAACGCCCAAAGTAAAGTTCAGTTACCAAGGATAATTTTTCTCTATGAGAATCAAACAGATATTAATATTGAGCACGTAAAAAATGCCATTGATAGCTTAAACTTTCAATTTCTCGATGATGTCATCGTAGATTACTATGATGAAGAAGGAGATTGGTTTAGGCATTTTTTGAAAACATAGTTTCAACTATTTAACCATCAACCACCTTTTTTAAATTCAAATCATCACGAACCGCAGCGTAAACTCCCCATCAGGTGTTATACAATACTCAACTTCCTTTTCGCTACCTTCTCGAAATTTTTTTTCAATTAACTTCCATTCAATCAAGTCTGAAATCAAGGAATTAAAACCAGTTGGAGAAAGTGTTCTTTTAGTTTTACTGGCTGACTTAACAGGGGCATACTTGGCACATAAGTCATGATACAACTTCTTTTTTGCATAATATTTTCCTGATTTACTATTAAGTATCTCAAGAATGGTCACTCTGTTTGGATTTTTCTTAAAATCAGCCATATGAACTTTTGGTATGGGTATTAATCTGGAATCTTTGTCGATACCAACATGATAGGGAATTGCATCAATCCATAATGCCATCATAAAAAGGCCAATTGAAAGACCTTTAGTTCCACTAGATAAATTAAAGTAGTACTGAGCATCCCGATTTTTTTCATATATTGATAAAACTGCATCTCTTATATAGTCAAGAGTATCATCAACAATTTTAACAACTTCTATGCCATCTTCAACAAATGGATTTGCTATTTCCTTCAGTTTATCAATTGAGTCCAGTATTTCTTTTTTTCCATAGTTATAAACACGATCTTCTACAATCACATACAATTTAGTGACATAGGAAATATCATTGAGTACTGTAGGAAACGTCTCATGGATACTTTGCCCAGCACTCATAATGTGAATTCGTTTCTTCTGACTCATCCGATTCCTCGATTAAAATTTATCTAATTTAGATTAGATATATCTATTAATAAATAGTTTTTGTCTAAAAAATATTGATATTGAATGTTTTGAATAGTAAGAATTGATGACTGGAAACAAAATTCAATCAGTAAACTGGCATATAACAGGGAAATGCAATTACAACTGTAAGTTCTGCTACGTTCAGAATCTCAATGCTGAAATTAAGGATATTGAGACAGCACATCAAATATTACATAAACTAAGGTACACCAAAACAGATCAACTCGATATACAGAAGATCAATTTTGTTGGTGGGGAGCCATTCCTTCATCCTAATTTTTACGACCTCCTGTCAATGGCATATGATATGGGGTTTGTTACATCTATTGTTACAAACGGATCATTTATCAACAAAGACAATATTGAAAAAATTTCCCGATATACTGATTGGATTGGTATTTCTGTAGACTCTATTGATAACCAGGTAGAAGCAGAACTCGGAAGAGGTAGAGGAAAACATGTAACTCACGCTCTGGAAGTTGCAGATCTTGTTCACGATCACGGGATTAAACTGAAAGTGAATACGACAGTTACAAGACCAACCTACAAAGAAGATATGCATAATCTGATAGAGACAATGGATCCGCATAGATGGAAGATATTCCAGATGCTCCACATCGAAGGCCAGAACGATTCATGTGTCAGTGATTTATCCATAACCGATCAACAATTTGAATCTTTCAGAATACGTCATCAAGATATTCGCCTGCAGAACAATATAAAACCGACTTTTGAAACAAACGATGACATGATTGGTTCATATTTAATTCTCGATCCAGCAGGGAAGGTATTGTCCAACGGTGATGGAAAATATACTCCATTTGAACTTGATCAATTCCTCTTAAATCCTGCTGTTGTAGTTAATTCAAGGAAATATGTAGGAAGGGAGGGTGTCTATGCCTGGTAAAGATAAAACCTCTCCGTCCTTTCGAAGATTTTGTTTTACAGGAGTAAGGGGTGTAGGGAAGAGTACTGTAATAAACCGAATACGTTCAAGCGTTCCAGACATTAAATTCGTTTCTGGATCAGATATGCTTCAGGGTATGATGGGAGAGGACTACAAGCATTTTGAATATCTTCCTGAAGAGGAAAAGTATGCTTTAAGAATAAAGCTCAATAGCATGCTGCAGATTATACAGAAGGATGCTGCAAAAGATCTGGTTGTTGATTCACATCTTACAGTTTTCAATCTAAACACAGATGTAATTGATACTATCTTTACTGAGAAAGACTTTGAATTTTATACAGACATCATCTTGCTGGATTCTTATCCTGAGAAGATCTACGACCACCGTGCAAGAGATTTTTCTAAAAAACGGATTGTTGACAAGGAGATCATCGCAAAAGAACTTGATACCGAAAAGCAAGAAGCATTCCGAGTTGCTTCTGAATATAATATCAGACTGCATGTCATTGAGATGGGAGATGAAGCTGATGAGAAGATGATCAGTGTGTTATATGGTGGTATGGGATGATTAACCTGACAGAAGGATTTCTTCCAGGCAGAGTTATTGATGTTGTAAATTGGCACATCACACCAAGATGCGGGTACAATTGCAAGTTTTGTAATGTTCACAATTGCTACTTTGAAATTCGAGATATGAAATATGCAAAGAAGAATCTAAAAAAATTGAAAGAATTGGAGGAGCAGGATGTTCATATAAATACTTTGAACATTGCAGGAGGAGAGCCCTTACTTCATCCTAATTTATTTGACCTTTTGAAGATGGGAAATGAAGAAGGCTTCAATCTCTGGATAACAACCAATGGCACTCTGCTGAATGAAACGAATATTGATCAGCTGAGCAACTATATTGATGGGATCTCAGTTTCCGTAGATTGTATCAGTAATATCAAGCAAAAAAAGATCGGTCGAGGTTATGGAACGCATGTGTCAGAGATGCTCAATGTTTCAGATCGGATACATGATACAGGGATCAAGCTTGGTGTGAACACTTTAGTTACAAAACTAAACTATAAAGACGATCTTCATGCCCTTCTTCATAGGCTTGACCCATATCAATGGAACGTTTATCAAACCCTCCCTTGCCTTTATCAAAATAACTATCTAAGGAGCATAGAGGTCAATGAGAATGATTTTTACCTTTTTTTAAGAAGACATAGCCATTTAAGGTTTGGGCCATGCAATGAGCCTACTTTTTGGTCAAAAAACGACATGCAGAAAAAATACTATTTTCTGGTAGATGGGACAATAAGGATTTGAGAAGTTTATTAATAACTAAATATAATAACATTAGATATATACATGTACTAAAGGGGACAAACAAATGATAGATTCAATTTCAACAACCGATTTTTTCAACCTGAACTTACGCGAGAGATTTTTTTTAGAAAGAGAACTAGAGATTTTGCCTTATCATTTGAGAAAAAACAACACCAACAAAAATCAAAGGATACTTGAAGATCTTTTCATAAACAAGGTCCTCAGCGATCCACATTTTAGCATGTATGTTTCTAAACAAATAGAAGGCAGTGACTTTGATCTCAAAGACGTTTTTGCGTACTTAAGTTATGTTTTGTTAGAAAATTATCTCTCCAAGAGTCCCTTGTTGAACAACATAGAAGTAAAAGAAAGAAACTTGAATTTAGAACAAGCTCTCGATAAAAGAAACTTTGACTATTTCTCACTAAAAAGTAGTACGTACTACCACGACAAAAGGGATTTCAAAAAAGCTATAGATGCTCTTCCTTTCAGAGGAGAAGGAATAAACAATCGTTGGTACAAAGGTTCATTGCTCAACTGGGATGCGGTAATGGAGATTCCTTATTATTCTTTAAGATCTGAGGAAAAAGTTGAATATCAGATGTTTGAAACAACTCATGCCCTTGAGAGTCTTGAAAATTTAGCAGATTTTCGCGATGAACATAGGTTCATATTTGAAAATATAGAGTCTAATTTTAGATATGATAGACAAACCGAATATATGAACATAAACGCTCCATTGTTTGGTTTTCTAAATAGTAGTACTGGTTTTATTTCATCTATCAAAAACCTACTTGAAAAATATGGATATCACAGGGACTTTAGTAATGATGAAATTGGGAAATACTTCAAAATATATACGGATTCTATTTTAATCGGACAGTTCTATTGGTTTGTATCTCTTAATCAGAATCAAATGCTTTCGTTATTAAACGCATATTATGATGAACAGGGTCTATCATTTAAAGAGGAAAACCTTAACATCTTCCCAAATTCTAAACTGGTTCATTACTTTGTTTATTCCAATGTAAGGTGTATATGTGATAAGAAAGACTATAATGAAGCCATTAATCTCCTGAATAAACTAAGTGAATCAACAGATGATATGTTCCTTAAACACCTGTGCTTTTTATGGACAGGGGATATCTATCAGGAAAGAAACGATTTTGATTTTGCTGCAAGTGCTTTTAATAAGGCCTATGAACTTGCTAGGGACAATGATCTAACAAGAGATGATGAACTCCGTTTTTTGTATGAAATAGTATCAGGTAAGAAATCTCGAGTCGCTGAAGAACAAAATAAGAAATATGTCAATCTCTTGGAAGCCGCAGAAATGTATCACCATGCAGGCAATGTAAACAAATCAAATGAATTGATTCAACAATTGAATAGTGAACTGCACTCATTGTCTATTCCAAAACAGATGCATGTATGGTATGATATTTATCTTGACATATATTCTAGACAGGAAAAAGTCAGTGGGGCAATATTAAACAAGATCATTGAACTTGCAGGCATATTTAACGATTCAAATTCAGATTATCTTGAAGAAGATATGGAAATAATAGATTGTTCTGTGTGGGATAAAAATGTCTCAAGAATGGACTGCATTGTAAAACACATAAACCACTTGAAAACGATTGCTGAAGAGAATAAAAAGAATTTAGACTCAAAAAATCTAGACCTTACTGCTGATTTATTTGTTATGAATCGTTTTTATGGTGGAAAATATCAATTCAATGAAAAAACAATCACTGGACAATTATTATCTTCAATGGGTTTAATTCGTGATGTCATTCACATTGATGATACGATTCCCTTTCTATTTGCTCCCAACAAACGCCTAGAAAAGATTGAAACAGCTATTTGCGAGATTGAATCAATGGACAAGGATGAACATGTAAATATTGCAAATCTTTATACTGGATCAATTTCTGACGTAGTACAAAGATTGAAACTAAAACAAGCTAGATGCTATTATCTTTTGAATAAAAATGATTCTGCACAGGACATTTTGAAAGATATTTTGGATACTGCAACTGAAGTTGGAGTTCAATATCATGCACATTGTGTGCTTGGAACCATTTTTGCAAAAAAGCAGATGGTTGAAGATTCAATTGAACACTTTAAGCTAGCTATTGATAGTAAGTATTTATCAGAATCAGGCTCTGGAATAGTGATTGAATATTGTAGAGATGAACTTTTACAATCCGTTTCGAAAGAACTGTTTTTCGAAACCGTAGACTCTATAATTGATCACATAAACATGAAATCTAAAGATAGATCATATAAAGACAACGGTTTTTGGCAAGCAGTTGATCTATGCAATCAATTCGGACTTACCGAAGAGTCTCTGCATTTTATTGAACGTGGGCTTTTAGAAAAAGATGAATTTGTGAAGTCGAAGTTACTTGAAGAAAAAGCATATATAAAGTACCTTGATGGAAATCTAGATGCATCTCAGGAATTATTAGAGGTAGCAAAACAAGAAATTAAATCAGTTATTGTAATGAAAAACACAGAATATCGTGAGCTCTGCTCTTCAATTTTCCATAAATCATCAATCATAGCGGGAAAACGGCTTGATTTCAAGAAAGCAGAAAAAGATATGGAGATGGCAATTAAGATTTTGGAAAATTCTGCAGGTAAGCAAGAGAACTCTAAATTAAAATGTTATAGTAGATTAAAAGATGTATATCGCAATCTTTCCAAGAATGTAATCGAATATAACAAAATAACGGATCCTGATGTAGTTACTATTCTTAAAACGGGGGAAATGATTGTTTCAGATTTGTTAAATGGTGCACGCAACAGAAAAATAGATTATTCCCTAGCACTTGCAGAATATGGTAAAGGTCTAGAAACTGCACTAGATAAAGTTATAACAGCAGCTCTTAGAGAACATATATTTTCGCTACATACACAAAAACCTATTGAAGATTCATACTTTAAAGGTGAAGGCAAGTTTAAAAATGAAGGTATATCATATGTTTCTCCATATGGATTAAAAGACGCATTGAACTGCAATGAGCATAAAACAATCTCACTTGGTAGTTGGAAAGGTTTTATTCAAGATGAGATACTCAAGTCGAAAAGCTATAAAAACCCATATTTGAAAGATTCTTATGAGTTTTTACGAGGTTCCAAGTCAAAAGAAGAATGGAATGTAATAGCAGAAAATTGTGCGGTCGTTAAGGAATACCGCAATGGTTCTTCACATTATGGAACAAAGAAGATAGACTATATTTTTGAAAAGAGAGCAGATACTATCAGAAAAATAAATGAAATTATCGATATACTTTATCCTTAGAATGTACTCTTAATTTTTTTTGAGTACAAGTGATAGTATGGTAGCTGATTCTATTGGGAAGATAGAGAAAACCGTGATTTCAAAAAGTTAGAAGATGATCTCGGGATGAATGGGAGTTTAATCAACGACACACGAATGTTCATTAAACCCCCCGCCTCAGTCAGGCAGAGTTAAAACATAGCCATAATTCTTAGCATTTATTGATTAAAGCAAAGCAACTTTGATATAATTATAGACTCTGCCTACCTAAGTGGTCCTATAATTTCAAAGGACATAAGGCAAAAGATACTAAGCATCTCTTATACAGATTGGGAGAATATGGGATTCTCCAAAGGTACTCTCCATTACATGAAGAAGAATGCTGAAGTTGATAAGCCATTTACTCTTAATTGCTCATGTTAAGGAAAGGTTGGAAGGATGGAGTAAGCATATGGTGGGATAAATTGTTAATTAATATGAAAAACTATAAACAAAATTCTGTGAGTGGTATTTTCATTATGAGTGTATTGAAGTTATTACTGATTCTGGAATTGAAAGTTTTTCCTCTTGTGATTCAGGAGAAAAATAAAGAACTTCCACGAGGCGTGCAGTGTGCTACACCGCTACTATTCGAAGCGAGCCACTTGAGTCCTGTATGCTCCTTATTCTGGCATGAGGATTTCGGTAACTCCAGTTCCTTTTTTGAACATCGTACGCCGATTTAGAACAACGATGACCACTGCCGTGAGAGCGATAAGGAGGCTATCCCAGGGTTGAGCATCGGGAAAGATGGGATTCATTATTTGAAAGTGGTACAGGTAAGCTATCAGCAGACTGCCGCGAGCGCTGTTGAACATGGGAGTAAGGATGACGGAGAGGGCGATAACACCGCCAAAGTATGGCACGGCTGACCATGCCTCATATTGAAGTCCGCTAATATAGAAAGCAGGGATGTGCCAGGCTGCCCAGATGATGCCCAAGATCAAACCCGCCCAGAAGGGGGAATATTTGCGCTGCAGTAGAGGCAAGGCGACTCCCCGCCATCCGAATTCCTCGTTCGTACCCAAGAGGAAAAAGGAAAGCGCCAGAGCTGAAAATACCTGATACCAGGGGGAAAAGGGAAAAGGATCGCTGATGGTTCCTTTCAGTGCGGCGCCAAGGTAAATAGTGGCAGGAAAGCCCACGAGCAAGTACAACCACCACTTCCGAGGCATCCGCCATAAGGTCAATCGTCGAAAGAAGCTACCCAACCCTTTCAATCCGTAATATCGCCAGACCAGAATTATGCCAACAATACCAGGCGAATAAACCGCAAGGAGAAATACGGGAGTGCTAAATGATACGAAAATCAGCACTGCAGCGAGACCCCAAGTCAGAGTGAAGGTAAGTATGAGGAAAGGAACAAGCGTTTTTACTGTCATACCTTGAGTTTTCGGTTTCGTTTGCATTATAACCTCCTCTTATATTCTTTTTCTATCGTATAGCAAGTATTTAGGTAGCACACTTGGCGAAAAAATAAAATCTTATATAGGACACATTTATGCCACATATTATACTTGTTTCTCGTATAATATACCGTTTTTATGACATAATTATTTTTTGATTTTATTTTTTTACTAAGCGTGATTATCAGTATTTTCTTTTTAATTGAGGCGCGTGATTTATTAAAACAAACCCGAAACCAAATAGAGTTATAAGAAGATTGAAATTATACAATTACTAACTTCAGAAGTTTGAAGCCTATAACATTGCCTCAATCAGGCAGTACTTCATTTTTGCGATTTCTAATGGCAGCGTTTGCTTAATTTTTAAAAAATAGATAAATCATAAACCCCTCCGAATTTCTCTACGTTTATCTTCCCACTCTTCTCTTTCAATGAGAAGCTGTTCTTTTTCCATTTTCAAATCGTTTATTACATCTTGACTAAACGCATTCTGAATCCTTTCATCAATTCGCTCAATCTCATCATCAATCTCGATGATTTTCTCGGCATAATAATTAGATTCTGAAATCTCATCTATGAACTCATCCATATCCATGTCACATCACATCTTGAAATCAATAAGCCTAAATGTTTCCATATTCGGACAATAAACAATACCTTTCTTTCGAAGTATATCGAATGTTTCCTCTATAAGCCAAAATTCTACACTCTTTACATCTTTCAATACAGACATTGGAATAGGCTCTTCCAGACCATACATGTCCTGAAGTTCCTGATACAACCTAAACTCATCTGGCCTTAATTTAAAAAGATGATCTACATCAATTCCCGCTTTCTCAATTTTCAAACTATGATGATACATATCCAGCCATATATCACCACATTCAATGACATCAGCTTCAGTAAAAACATCAGACAACTTCAAGCGAGCAAACGCAGAACTTAATTTTGAAGCAGTTGAACTAACATCAATATTACAGGCCATTGATTGTGTACTACTAACTTTATTCAAAATTGAATGAATCATATCTACAACTCTTTTTTCAACCTTCTCCGATGCAGGCTGTGGCTCAAACAATAAAGTATCAAGCATATAAGCTCTTATTATTGGAATTTGATAGAGAACATTCTCTTTATACTGACTTTTCCTCCGCACTTCGCCATCAACAAGAATAGGAATATGAATAGCAGTAGACTTAGGAGTTAACAATGACATATTTATTTCTTTACTGTTAACTGGATTTATAAGAGCATCTTTCTCAGTTTGGTTATAATAATATTTTGACTGTGCTCTTTTAAAATCAGATGGAATCAAGCCCATAACATCCTTGTACGAACTCCATACATCCTTCTTTCCAAAGATCCCAGTATCAATTCCACCTTTTCCGTTTGCCCCGATCATTGGAGATGATACTGTAGATAAAGCCATACAAAAAGAAAGATCCTCAACACTATTCTTATTATTTCCCCTGAATGGCTGACCAAAAAAATCAGTATATTCATCCCGTTTCATGGCCTTACTCTGGATATACTTATTCGGGCTCAGTTTCCTCCAATCCTTAACATATTTAATTACAACTCGAATGCAATTATGCACAGGTCCTTCAAAATTCTTTTCATCAGTTTCAAGTGTAATTACTTCAATGAGCTCCCCCTCTTTAGGCAGGTTCTCACATTCGAATACATAAACCTCCCTCTTTGGAGTTTTTTTAAAAGGAGATGGATCAAGATAAGCCTTTGTTTTATATCCTATATTATATCTAACAAATCCAATATTATCATTCTCAAAGATTAATTTCATCTCTGTACCAGATAATTCATAACCACGCCAACGATTATCCAATGATCTTCTTGCCATTATGCACCTTCGCTATTTTTCATAATATCTAGCATTTCATTGTCTGCATTCAATGCGATGCGAATATAATGGAGTGAATTTTCTGCAAATGATATTGATTTGTAGCGTCCTTTACCAGTATTTTTTTGTTTTATGGTTGATGAAATTAAACCACTTGCTTCGATTTTGGAAATGTTGCGAGATGTTTGGCGGAGTAATGTTTCTTTGAACTTATATTTTTTACATAATGCAACATATGCCGACAATATCTCTGTAGCAAGCATTTCGTTTACTCCCGTTTTATCATATTTCTTTACCATTGCTTGCAGAATGAGTTTTTCATTGGTTGGCATATTGTAGATGATGTGGCATATTTTATTCTGTTGCATTAATTTTGCAGCAAGATCAATATACGATTCAGTTACTATAGATTGAAATTCCTTTTCAGTTAGTAAAGCTGCATTTTTTAATAATGTGATTGCATACTCGATGTTATTGTCGTTTTTTATTGCTAATGATGCACATAATGGTATTACTTCATTGGAAATACTACCTTGTCTAAAAAACATATTTGAAAATTGATTGAGTATATCTGTTATTTCCTGAGCAGAGTACGGTGGGACTTCAATGTGGTGGAATGATAGATATGATAATGTGGATGGGCTTGTATTTTCGATAATGTTATCGGAATTTGTGATTGCAATCACGTTGATTTTTTGATTCAGATTTGGGATTTCTGGCGATTGCATTATTTTTTTAATTTTGTCTAGATCGGAGGAGGTTTGTATATTTTCAAAGATTACTGAATAGGTTTTACATGCTGAGGGTTTGGCAAAATAAGTATTGAATTCTTGTGATAATATTTCGGCTATTTCATCATCGAATGTTGTTATTCTTTTGGTTATAGTTTTGTATTTGGCAGTAGAAATGTCATATATTTCGCAGAAGTGGGTTGGATTTCCTGTATTTCTTGCGGTGATATAAATATATTGCATCACTTTATCTAATGTGAATGATTTTCCAGATTTCGCATGTCCTGAGAGTAGTATATTTGGTGCCTGGTTTCCGTTGATTAATGGGAGTAATGAAGTAATGAGATCTGTTACAACCTGATCTCTGTGAAGAAGAGTGGGTAAGTTTATTTTTCCCTGATGATTTGTAAATTCACAGATGTCAAGAATAATTGGGTCATGTGTTTTGATTTTGTTAAGTAATTCCATGTCCATTACAGTACCTCATACATTGTAGAGGTTGGTATTGCATATAACCATGACTTTTGTGACATTTTTGACTTCTAAGACACTTGATGTAACATGTTAGTTTTTACTGTTGCTAACTATGTTATATGCGCAAAACTTAGAGATAAATATTTTAGAGTTATTTATTAATTATTAGTTTTTAAATAGGGCGAATATTTCAGTTTTGGATAATGCATCGTATATTTGCTCGAATGGGAATGTGACAAAAACTGAACAGTAGCGACTTTTTCCTTCTTCTTTCTGTTTCATAGTAGTGTGTACTATTCCTAATGATTTCAGCCCATCTTATTGAGAGGAGCATAATTTGAACCAACACAATATCCAGTAAAGTTGCAAATATCCGATCACTAAATTCTGCAACAAATATATCCTATAATCCCCGCCCCATCTAGGCGAAGTAAAAAGACTGAGTTTGGAATTCAATAAATATATCAAAGCAACCAAAGCAAACGGGGCGATTCAAGGATAGAGTAAGAGTTACGGGACATAGTATCACATCGTGACAATAGATGGTATAGTCTTCTGATATTTTTCCATGAATAAAGCAGTCTTTATGTATTTCCTCTTCGGTGTGGCACTACCCATGAGCTGCAGGTTTAGTGCGATCACTTTGCAATGTAGGATCCATATATTTTCCGTTTGATTGGGTAAGGGTAATCTACAGATTTGTCTCTTCTTTTGGGGCCATGATTTCTTTCTCCGTTTGTTTTCGGGTACACTATCAACATTTTGTAGTAGGAATCAGAATTATAATCAAGGATGTCCATGGATGGCATTAGATTAAATTTCATTAGAATATGCTTCTTTCAATTGATGCAAATAAGAATCAAAGGATAAGGGAAAAAGAAGGGCCATTAGGTGTGGCCACATTCATACGCTTTAGTTCAGTGACTGGCAAGAATCTCTTCTGCCACTCCTAAGAACTCAAAATGTTCTCCATAATTGCCACTTACTTTCAAGTATTCGAGATAAAATCCTATAATCATAAGTGTAATCGGATCGTTACAAAGCATTTCCTTGATATCTTCGATGTCCATACCAAGAGATGGTCCAAATTTTCCGCATCCTATGCAGTGGTATTTGGGGACCACAAGACCCAATTGTATACCACGTTCCATTATTCTGCTGGCACAGTTCCCTGCAATTGTGTAGGGTAACGTGCAATCAGTGAGACCAATCAGAACGAAACTGGAGATGATCATTCTAGGAAGGGTCTCGCTGGTTATAATTATTCCTTCTGGTTCAGATTTTATGTCTTTGAATCCGTTGGATGATTTTGAATTCATAGTTATCATGCTCTTATATTGGTTCAGATAGATTTTCATTTAAACATTGGTACCAAGTCAGGGTGGTCGATATTGTGCAGGTATACATGGACATTGTCAATGTCCATGGAAGTGTTGATGACTAATGAATTGTACAATCCATTCTCACAAACTGTCTTTGTTTCTTCATGCCTATTCATGTTTTATTTTCCTTATATTTTATTTTCTTGATACTATTACATTTGAGTATAAAATATTTCAAGTATATAAAAGCATGTATTTATATAATGGAGGTTAAATACAAACCAAATAAACATGCTGAACTCCAATTTTTACCCCTTTTTTGCAAGAGTGTGTTTGAATTTTGAGAGATTACATATAAAATAGTCAGAAGTTGCTGTTAAATTACTATAAAATCGATTCAGAAATTCTATATTTGATCGAGTTGCGCGCTACCACCAAGAGATTCTACCATAATCTAAATAAGCATGAAATAAATATTAATATATAGTTATTAAAATCAATTGCTTTTTATGATAAACATAGATAACAGGATAAGAGGTCCAAATGAAAAATATGCTAGATGGTGCGATAAAAACATCGATTTCAACAGGCGTAGTTTAAAGACTGCTAACATAAAGGGATTAGATGAATGTGCAGCTATTGGCATTCATAGTGATGAGCGATTTGGAAGTAAACCAGCTGATACTAAACTTGACCACACAAACCTTGCAGAGGTTGCAGCTCACCTGAACCAACTTGCTGATAACTATCAAGACCTATATCATGAACATCGAAGCCTTGCGAGAAAGCAATACAGAAACAATCAGATAGATATTAAAACCTACAAAAAACACCGAGTTAAATATCTCGAATACAGAGCTTTTGCCAAACAATATCGACACTATTCCAATGAGCTAAAACAAGCAAACAATAACGAGATTGCTGGGCATAAATATGTAACATATATAAAACGGAAATTGACTAGGGTACCACATACCGAAAATGTATTGTTAATCTTGCCTGGCGAATCAAGTATCCCTATTGCTGCCAAGAAGGTGTATGTAAATCGGGAGCATATCTCAATATCGGCCTCCCATCGTGAGAAGATACGTTTATCTTTGATTAACAGTCGGATCCTCAATTGGAAATGGATGGTCTATCAGGACCATAAAGGGGAACTTCACAATGCAACACCATATTTTTTGAATGCCATGGGGAAGTTCTACTACAATGTTCGATTCAATAAGAGTCCTGACAGTGTTGCCAAGTCCTTTTATCAGAACAGAGCTGTGCAGAACCGTGCCTTTTCAATATTGCATATTACGTTGCTTGAGGACTTCTATCGTAAGGGTGGACATGATGTTGAAGTTGGACGATATCCATTCGATCTGATAATTGATGGCAAACATGCGTTTATCTGCACTGAATTCCATGAAAATAGTGTTGGTATTGAGATGCGCCTATCAGAGGCGATGTATCAATGTGAGCAGAAGGACATGGTATTGTATTTGCCTGCAATGAACCCTGAGCACCGCAGGCGCATAAGTTCAATTATGGCTGGATTGTTGTTTGAAGGCCGTGTTGGACTATACACATATGTTACATATCTCGAAGCACAGATATGTTCGAATATTAAAGCATCAGACTGGTCATACATGCGGACCAAGACCGATTATGATACGATATCACCCCTTCCTGAGAATAGATTACCGTTCCCGAAAGTAAGTATCTCCAGTAAAGACATTGTCATCAATGAGATGTTAAAAACTGAAGATGATGAAGATGATAAAAAATGTTTCCAGGACAACTGGGATGACGGAATAACAACTCGTAAGAAGAGACGAAAGAAAGATTATGGTCAGTTCGGTCGTGGGTTCAAGTACTCTACAACATTTATCAATGGATTGAACAGCCACCAACTTGTTCCTGGTGTCAAGGTTACTGTTAGTGTTGGGCAGATGGGGAACCTATGGAGGGAGATGTCTGTTGGTGCCGATGTAATTATAACGGGGATCTGCAGGGAGCATATCCGAGATGGAATAAAGTTAAGTGAATTACCTGATTCCAAGAAATATCCAAAACTATTGATTGTCAATGATGTTCGGGAAAGCGATGTCCATGAAAGGATTATTGGGATATTCGAATCACATGGCACTCAGGTAAAGCGTCTTCACAGGAACCATGGAAAAGCGATTTTGAATCGGTATGAACTGCTTATACATTCCATGACCACCACCAATTATATGGGGAATAATCGAGAGTCATACTGTCTGATCGACTTTAGTGAACATATACAGCGGGAGTTTATTCGCCAGGCTCTGATCAACATGTTCCATGCGTATGGTAATGCTGATGCCTTGGGGTTCATCAAGATATGGAAGTCTATATGTCATCTATTCGGTGGAAAATTGGGAATTTTTGTCCATTTTAGCAAACATGATTATAATCGCTCACAAGCAGGGAATAAGTCAGGGAAAACCATAAACTGGATGTTCTATAAGGAGCTTGTGAAATTTGGTACTCGGCAACCTTTGACAGTATATACGTCACACCTTGATATGCGAAAGATTGCCTTGTGTTGTAAGGAGCTCAGGATACAGGGAACAAGTCGGTTCAGTAATCACTTGTGTAGCATGGATGTGAAAGGCAGGGTCATCAAGGAGAGATTGTGGCACCCCCGCCTCGCATTCAATAATCGCATAGTTGCCCTTGGCAGCTGGGACTTTTCCCAGATACTTGATCAAAAAGAACTGCAGGTGATTATATACATTGACGATAAATGAAGCATAGTATATTTAAGGCAACAGACTCTGCAGACATGGATTTTTCTTTCGTCTCGTCATGCATACGGTGCATACAATTGATTAGAATAATATGTTTCCATGTTTTCTGAAAAATTCTCTCGTACGACAGGGAAGCTATTACCTATAGACTTGCTGCAACATTCAGGTTTTTGCCAACTTGATTGGCATTGGCGGGCTACAGATTTATCTTGTCATTACTCTGGTTAAACTATTTTTTACTTGTTGATTTAAAAAACCAATTCACCATATTTGGATTTAAGAGAAACGGCTTAATTTGATACTATTTTTTCCAGATGGAAAATTCCACGAATTTTCTTTTATATAATAGAAAGATTGAGGAGCTTTAAAATTATCAAATTCTACAAAGGGATCAATCGGGCTCTTAAAGATATCAAGATCCTCAATTGAAATTGCAACAGCTTTATCATTATTTTTGAAATATTCAAAGAAATCTGTTCTACTAATTCCTGCAAAATCTTGACACTGCTCCCATATATACTCGGGAGTTCCTGAAATTACACGCCCAACTTTAAAAGACCCGATTATTTTTTTAATTGGGGAAGTTGAATATATGTATACACGATTCAAACCATCGCCATTTTTAAACTCAGTTTTACGAAATTCGTATTTTTTCTCTCTACTAATAATCTTATCAACAAACTTTGGTTTAATTGATAGTAAAACGTTCATCTATCCTGCCTTGCTCTTTTATTATAAGATACTTGTCGTGCGAAATTTCCATTAACCGTTGAGGCGGCCCTTTTAGAATTCCCCACTCTTCAAGATTTGTATATTCCAACTGGTTTGGGAGATGAAAGTGGAATGTAAATAATATGATTAATGTAGACTTTTGTGCAAGATTTGCAATTTCATCTTTTAAATAAACCGACTTTTTACCAACGATTTGAGCGATTTCATCTGGAGTATGCTTTCCTTTAAATACTTTTTCGATAACTCCTAATGAAGTAATTGCTTTTTCATCACCTGATCTGTAAAAAAGTAAGATGTCTCCTTCCTTTATTTTTTTGGACAGCGCATGGCAGATATATGACTTTTTAATTGTGTTTCCTTCAATAACAAATTGACCTACAAATTCGACTAGAGTTGGTTGACGGCCTTTTTTTATTTTTTCCCCCATTCGAGTTCGATTATAATCTGTAAACAACCTTTCGTGCCACTGTGACTGGATGGGAATTATAAATTTATTCACACTTTCTCCATCATAATATGTGGGATAGAATTTCTTAGAGATATCGGCAGGATTGAGGTTGCTAATTGGTTCATCAGAAACTTCAAGTTTTTTAATAAATACTGCTTCTCCTGTCTGATTTAGAACCGCTTTTTTTTGAAAGCCGTAACTATCAATGAGTTCTACTAAATAATCAACATCATTCAGAACATGATGAGTAAGATAGAGTTCTTTTAAGTCATTATCTCTTGCATAATTAACTGCAAGTTTGATGAATAGTTCACCTATTTTGTTTCCAATATTAGATACCTTAAATGTCGACAATTTAAGTCTCTTTTTTTTAGGGAGAACAGGAAAAGAATCTAAAACCTCATCTTCGATTTTGTATATTAAAAGAGCTCCAATTTTATTATTTTCCTTATAATGAACATAACATTTCCTACCACTTTTTGAAATTTTAGTAAACCAAGTTTCAAAACCCCTATATTCATCTTTTAATGAGTCGAAAAAAGGATCATTAACGTTTAAATTATACACAAAATCCTTTTTCAATGCTGGAAGGTTAACTAGGTTTTCGGTAGCCATTTCTTTTTTGAATATTTCAAGAGCAGTATTTACATCTAAAACACGGTCGTTAAGATTTATCCTCTTTGC
Source organism: Methanolobus psychrophilus R15 (assembly GCA_000306725.1). Lineage (GTDB taxonomy): Archaea > Halobacteriota > Methanosarcinia > Methanosarcinales > Methanosarcinaceae > Methanolobus > Methanolobus psychrophilus. The sequence continues at coordinate 2,214,271 of CP003083.1, forward strand.
TTTTTTATGTATACCCCTATCGTTAGTGACTAAAAAATCTACGCTGTTTCTATATAGCGAATATAAAATAGAATTATCGATGATATCATTTATTTTTGAAGTGCTGCCCATATTTTCTGCAAAATAAGGATCCCGACCGATTTCAGGAGGAGACTCTAAAAGAGCATATGATCGCACTTTAGATAATATGATTGATTTTCTTTTCTCATCCGAATCTCTTTTTATATCATCAATTGATTTAGGATGGACTATTATTTCAGCATGAATCTTGTTAATAATAAACATCATTTCTTGCAAATCTTTCGATAATTCTTTGTTGTCTTCTCTATAAACAAAGATGTTTGTATCAATCAAGATTCGCATATTGTTATACTATCGGAACAAATATATTTTAAACTATTTCTTGAATACACTGTTAGATAATTATTTATTTTACCTGATATCTTAACTATATCAATAAATAATGAAGCACTTATATTTTTGGAGCATCAAAGTGGATTTTGAAGACAAATATGAGTTCAGGGCATTATTCTTAAAAAAAGAGTTCGATGAAGTAAAGGATTTACTTGTTAACGAACCTACATTTAAAAATTACTATCCTGATTTTGAAAAGTGGCTTGAAAAAGCTTTAAAAGAAGCTTTGAAAGGCGAAAGGCTTGTTTATGCATTGTATGAAGCAGCTCTTCGTTTAGGCAAGCCTCAGTTAAAAATAAACAGTGTTGCTATTGTCAAAATTGCTGGTGAATCCGCTGAGTTAAAGTGTTTGTTTATCGATGAAATAATGGATTCCAACGGGAGTGGCAAATTACTCTATGAGCGTGTAGAAGAGCAACTTACAAAAAAAGGCATCGGAAAAATAATCACTGACGTACCTTACGAAAATAAAGAACTTAACTGGTTTCTAATTCAAAATGGATTTCAAGTTAATGGATTTGTTGAAAGGTACAAAAAAGGAAGGTTTGACTATATTTTGTCAAAAGATGTTCCTATGTGTTATACAGGAGATCCCTTTAATTGGTATTCCATTTCCAAATGGTTCTTGGAAAATGTTTATGGATTTAAAATTGCTGATTGCGAAGAGAAAGATGAAGAATTCATTCAAGAACATCGATTACTAGTTACATCTAAAAACGATACGAACTTGATGCTACCTTACATCAAGGGTAACTCAATTGTTTATGATGGCATGCTCCAAAATGACAAGCTAAATCATATAATAGAGGCGATTAACACCACAAATTCTTTTAACATCATTATCGCCCATGAATTTGAAGACGAGAATCTTGATTCACATTCACAAAAAAACATTTTATGTTTTGATAAAAAATCCGTTTTTGAAAAATGCGGATGTGATGAACCACTTTTTGAAAAGGAAGATATTAATGGAATTATTGTTGAGGTTAAAAAAGAGCGTTTTGAAAAAATACCCTTAGATGACAGCCATTTTACTTACGTAAAAGGATCTGGTAGTGGGAGGTTTGCAAGAATTAATAATTATGTCTTGTTCCTTGTTGATTCACACGGTGATTCTCCTTTTGGAGCAATTATGGGATATGGAAAGATTAAAAAAATATCGTGCTCGGATCCAATATCACAATGGGAAGCACATAAAGATTTAAATCCAATTTTCTCAAAGGATGACTATGATCAATTTACTGCTCATAAAAAAGAAGTAATTGCTATTGTTGTTGAAGGTTTTAAAGAAATAGAACCGATTTTATACAACGACTTTAAGGTAGAATTCAAAGAGCATTTCCAAGGCGATTACATTGGAAATGTATATGTTAATGAGGATTTCACAACATCATTCTTATTATATCTTTCCCAAAAACAAGATTTGTTGCAAGGTATTAGTGAAATTGAAGAAGATGATTCAGAGGAAGGACAACTTAAACTACTACTGGAAAAAGTAAATGCAGTTCTCGAAGATTTCAAAAGACAGAATACTGATTTCACTATGATGAAAAAAGATATAGAAGAAATTAGAATCAAACAACAACCTAGTATAAAAGAAGAGATCGTTATATCAGTTGGTCTTGAAGCTCTTGGAACAGGTGGTCAACATATAGTTACTATCCCTATACAAGATATTCCTTACAAAGATTTAAAAGAAGAGTTGGAAGGGTTCTTTTCAGCCGAATCAAGCGGGAAGTATCCACAAAAAATTGTTAATCGAATTTTAAAATCACTCTTAGAGAAAAAATTGTCACAAGAAGATAAGTCAGATTAAAGTAAAATGTTGGATACCGCTTATGCATAAATTTTGAAATACAACCATAAATTATTCATTTTAATTGTTTACTCGAGTTACTTTACTTAAATACAATTCCAAGCCAATACATATCCGAAAGAGACAAATATTCATCGCCATATTTTGGCGATGTAATCAAACATATTCAAAACTAGTAGATATATCTCGCATTGGAACATTTTATTTTCACCAATACTGAATTGTTCTCTTTCCATTATTATGTAAAATGGAGACTGGAAGCCTCCATTTCACTTTTCAGTTATTAAACACGCTTTCAGTTTATCGTTCAGTGCCTCCATCTTTACCTGGATATCATTTTCATATGCCTGCAGCCTGCCGTAAAGAACATCTGCTGGCTCGTAGTCGGTTTCTTCGTAATTCATCTCTGTGTACTTGGATATGCTCAGGTCGTATCCATTTCCACGGATCTCATCTCCAGGAACAAAGAAACACTTGCCAGTACGGTCAGAAAAGTCCTGATTTTCCCTGTCATGGAACTTTTCGATGATATCAGGTATATCGCCCTTACCATCGACGAAGGTCCGTTTGTCGTCAAGTGTGAACCCGTCAGACTCCATGCGGTAGAACCAGACCTTTTCAGTGGGTTCACCTTTGGTAAAGACAAGTATTCCCGTAGATACTCCTGCATACGGCTTGAAGACACCAGAAGGCATGGATATGACCGCATCCAGCCTGCACTTGTCAAGGATCATCTCACGAACGCCTCTATGAGCTTTACTGCTTCCGAACAGGACACCATCAGGAACAATGACGGCACAGCGTCCACCAATCTGCAAGAGTTCAAACATCTGCTCAATGTAGAGCAATTCGGTCTTGGTAGTGGTGACCTTGAACTTGCCTTTGATCTCTTCCTCGTTGATACTGCCCTTGAAAGGCGGATTTGCCAGTACCAGGGTGTATTTACCCTTTTCCTTGTCACATTCGACCAGGCTGTTACGGTGGGATATGTGCGGATTCTTGATACCGTGCATCATCAGGTTCATCATAGCAATACGGACCATTGTCTGATCAATGTCGGAACCGTATAGTGTGTTGTTGAGTAACGTTTCCCATTCATCTTTGCTCAGTTTATCTCCCACAAAATTGTGTTCGAATCCCTGTTCATCGACCTCAATGAATTTGGGTGATGTATATGTTTTCAATATATGCAGCAATGCTGAAATGATGAAACCAGCAGTACCACATGCAGGATCGCATATCTTGTCCGACCGTAGGTTCGGTAAGCGCAGCATTAGTTTCCTTATATGGTTTGGGGTCCTGAACTGACCGTTCTTACCTGATGTTCTAAGCTCACTCAGGATATATTCGTAGATGTCTCCCTGAGCATCCCTGTTCTGTTCAAGAATATGGAGATCTTCTATGATCTTTACGGCCTCAGAGAGGAGTGCACCCGTTGGGATTACGAATGAAGCATCTTCCATGTACTTGGAATAAAGGGTGTTGTCCCCGTTCAGTTTCTTCAGGAAAGGGAACACAATAGTACGTACATGTTCGAGCATGTCGTTGGCTGGATATTCTTTCCAGATGGACCATTTGCAATTCTCATGACCTTCAAGGATGGACTGGTAGCTTTCACCCCTCAGCCGAGCCTTATTCATGCCCTGAATATCTTCGTCCTCGATCCTCTTCATGAAGATAAGGTACGATATCTGTTCGATGGCTGTAAGCGGATTGGAGATACCATTGCTCCAGAAACGGTCCCACAGCTTGTTAATGTCGGATTTCATCTTAGGATTTAGCATACAAGTTCACCTTTGAAGGCTTTATCAAGGAAAGAATTGAACATTTCATCCATAGTGTCAGCAGAACCAGTTACCGAATTGTGCAATTGACATCGAGGTGAAATCTTTAGAAAATAATGCCTATATGTGAAATGTGAAGAAAGTAGGTACTGCTATATATCGCGCTTTCTGGTGATAGTACTGCTGGGAGTAAGAAATGGGGTGAAACTGTTCCATGCGTGTGGTTGATGATACTATATTTCCACAACTTCTGTACATAGAGGGCCATGATTTTCCATATAACGATATAATCAGTTCCCATGGTTCAAGGGGAAAGTTTCAAGATGGTTCCTTTTCCGCTTGATTGTGCGTGGATGCATAGGCATGTGTGACATGTTCAGATGATTTAAAACGCACGAAAAGTTGGTACGATATATTCAGAATGAAAATTAAAAGTTCAGATGATTTAAGCATCGTGAAAAGTCAAAAGGTAATAGCGGCGGGGTACCAGGCCGCCGCCACGGGGATAAATTGGGCAATCTGCGCCAACAAAAACCAGTTTATCCAGGTCCACATAGCCCTTATTGAACAAACCGCGAACGTTGATCTGGATCTTTCGGGCGCGTGTCCTACCCACGAAGTCCAAAGACGCAAGCTGCGATTTGTCGGATCCTGCCTGTTTCACCCAATAATTAGGAAGTTCTGGATTACTAATAGCAAGTTCAAACGTGCCCCCCTTTGCTCCATGGAACGTGTCACACGCACGTGGATGGAATGGATCATCGTGGTTGTTACGCATGATTGTACCCATACGGGCTACCTGGGCATTGGTAGGGGCAATAAATGCAGCCTTCTCAATCTCTTTGCCGCTAAAGGAATTCATGATATCGATAAACCCACGTTCGCCCCTGACGTTGATTACTTCATCATCATTGCATTCCAATGGGTTAATACCATCTACATTATAAGGTGCGCGGGTATACGGAATAAGCCATTTAGCGTCTGCCCATATATTCTGTCCATATCTGTAAATTGTATCCAGACAATCCGTTCTATACCGTGGGAACTCCAATAACTCGTCGGGTGAGGTGCCCTGAAATGAAAATACGCATTGTGCGACGTCCCCGACTATATATGCTCGAGTAACAGTAGGACTGGCAATCCAGTTCGAAACGATCATCCACTGCAGCGGGGTAAGATCATTAGCTTCATCGATTATAATTATATTCTCGTCGGGTGTGTAGCCTTCCACTGCGACTTCTACCAGTGTATCAGTATAATCAATGAACCCATGTTCACTCTTCCAATTCTCATATGCAATAGCATGTTTGATAAAAGCATTTACAGACAGACCATGTTCACTACTACGTGTCATGTCATTAGTATACGACTTGTATGTAGGCTCATGTCCACCATGATCTTTAATGATACTGCGATAAATACTTTTAATACCATCTACTGACGGAACGCATTGTTTATCTGAAGCGCGCCAATCGAACACTTCACCCATATAGCTATTGCGGATACGATTCCATAATTGAACTGAAGCACCAAATTCAGTCTTTTTTAGCCGATCACAGACATCGTCGGGTACTTTCATCAATTCTTTTAACTCCTGCCTGGAATACTTGCGATCATATGCCATTTCCACAAGATAGTCCAGATCTAACTTGTCTTTTTTGGCATATAATCCCATCAACACTTTTTCCTTGATGTAACTACCATCAGGATCACCTGTCAATTGTGCACATTGGGATTGAATGGTCTGACCATCTTCACCATATTCGGATACAGCCATATTGGAATGTGAAAATACGCGGCATCTGTTTCCGTTTGCTACTTCATCATAGAATGTTTCTCGGACCCATGTCGTCTTTCCAGTTCCCGCTGTACCATACACAACCTGGGTTTTTGCACCGACAATATCAGTCGAACCATAGTCGATTTCAGTATTCTCACGTTTAAGGTTACTGTTCTCACATAAAAGGTTACACTTATCGCGTATAGGGGTACGTTTCTTGGTTTGCATTGTATCACCGTTATTCAATTATATAATAGGTAGATTATAATATATCAGTGATGATTATATATACCTTTCCAATTCGCACCATAACCCCAACCCCACATTCCCGTACCACATCCCCACGCTCATATCCCCAAACCACATCCCCAACACCCGACGTTTGCCATCCTGTGTGGCAAGAGTTCGAACCAATAAAACGGGCGAAAATTGGCAAAATTTCGTGTCTGTTTTCTTGGGGTAGGACTTATCCGTAGATGTATTGTAGTCATGGGTTGGTAGGTCGTTTTCCCGTTATAACGGGCAGGAATCATTCACGTATCGATTGTGTTCAAACAAATAAAACGTTCATAGACGTTTACCCTTTATAAAGGGAAATACATCCACGATCAGTTAAAACTGAACAGTCTATAGATTTTGTTTGACCGTACCTAACGGGCTGGCTTTTTCTTATATTATATAGTATTTTATGTAACTAACGTAACGGTATCCCCCATATAATTTATAAAAAATCTCTATAATATATGGCAAAACCTCGGGGTTGGGGAAAATGTTCAGGAAAATGTGGGAAATTGGCGGGCAAAACATCGGGGTTGGGGAAAATGTGTAATTCCGTAAAATTTGGTAATGAATATACCGATTTATGTAACGCATCAGTCTAAAATATGTTAAGTAAAGATGGGTGTCTATCGGCGGGAATTGTTAAGTTTGGTAACGGATGTAACGATTTAGGCATGTTTTTTGCATATGTTTTTTTAGGCCTTATTTCGTTACATCTATTACGCGTTTGTCCAGATTCCGTATGCTTCGCCTTCGAACTTATCGTGTCTTTTTTGACTGATGCGTTACATATTTCGACTTTGCGTTACATGATTTTTACATAACGGTCCAGATTCCATATGTGTCGGGTTCGAACTTATTGTATATGTATGTAACGCATTTTAAACAGTGTGATGCATATTTTTACTTAAATGATCCTGATCTTTCGGGACGTGTTCTTTTCCGCAACCGTGCGTGTTGGTTCATTGTCGGTTGGTACTTGGGTTGCCATGATATGCCCTGTTCTGACATATTTATATGGTATATCGACTGTGGTTGTCCTTGCGCCTCGGGACTGTGTAACTGGTGTTATTTCTAATGTCCACTTGAGGTGCCCGTAATCGATATTATGTACTCGACATGCCTCTATGATGATTGCGGCAGGTATCGTTATAGGGGTATCATCATTTAATATGACTTCTGGCATATATATAGTTTTTCTATCCTTATCGTCTTGCATTACTGTTAGATCATGTGTCCAGATACAGTTTCGCAGATTCTCTGCATATGCATCCAATGCGATCCAGATGGCCTCTTTATCAGTGGATGATGAATCGATGCCCGTTTTCAAATCATCTATGAATTCGGCAATGAACTTTTCGAATGATTCTTTGTTCGTTTTATCCAATTTACGCAGGGTACAGTTTGTCATCGAACGGAAAAGATTGAACCACGTTACAAAAGCTTCAGCTTTAGTTAAATCAATTTTTGTAGGATTGAATTGTTTTGATAATGTGTCGAATATGCAACATTCAATGACCGATCCTTTTTCGGTGGTTTTGATTTTTACACCATCTTCTATGAACATTGGGATCTGTGTATAATCCAGATGTTCGCCTGGCTTGATGATCTTTGCGCCTGGAATATAGTCATCTGTTATGATTATCATTCCGCCATGTGTATCGTGGGTTTTTCCGAAGTTCACGTTGTGTGGTATGTCGAACTTGCCGTTTTCGATGATTTCCTTATTTATTGTGAAAATGCGCTCCTTTGGGGCGGGGGCAGTGTAGTTGACTATATGTTCAAAATGTTTCTTCAGTAGTACAGGATGCTTTGATTCCACTTTTGCAATGAAATTGAATATTTTCTCTGAACTTAGCAGGATCGAATAGTCGACTTTGCTGTATGTGCCTATCAGAAAATTCAGGATACTCTCTAACTCGCCATCATTGAGCGGGCACTCTACCATGTCCTCGAAGATTTTTTTGATCTGGTCTTTGTAGATCACATATCCTGATGTTTCTTCATAGACGGTTTCTTTGTTTCCGCTTTCGATCAATGCCATTTCGAGCTTTGAGCGTTTGAACAGTGTGTAGTTGCCATCTATTAGCATCTGGATATTGTCTTTCTTCGTTTCATCTTTGGGTATAGGTCCGTTGTTGGTCATAATATCACCGTTTTTACATAATAATTAATAGTCAATCTTCAATGTCTCGTACTTAATATCGTCTGTGGTTGGTTCTGGGCATTCTCCGTCGTCGACTTCCTCTGAAAAGGAATCCTCTTCATATATCCCGTTCATTTTATCGTAGTCCTCTGGCTGACTGATCGCCCAATTGAGCAAGGCATCAGCGCGATCATAGTCTTTAATAAAAAAGTCATCGTGGGACATGGTATCACTCCCACCCGTTCATTTTTCGGATCTGTCCGACATTCGCGGAAAATACGCGGCGGAAGGGCATGGGTTGTAATTTATCCATCTGTGCGGGCTCAACGTGAGCAAGATTAACTGTGATTATTGTGGTGTATAGCATTCAAGCACCTATGTATGTAATCAATTATTATTTAAGTTTTTTTATTATTTACATGTTATGTATATAACTGAGGCATATTTTATAATTTTATTCATATATATCTTGCGCTATTTTTTAAATCATATTCAGCCGATGTATATTGTACAAAAATGAGAAACCGAAACTGTCGGCTATGAACAGTTAAACATCTAAAATAATTACATATGCGAAAAGAAAGAATCGTTCTACATATTGAGCAGGACTCATCTACAGAATTGCCCTGACCCGTATAAAGGGTTGATTAATATGTCGCAGTGTTAATTATTTTGTAATTCTACTTATCGCCATGTTCGTATGTCACCATATAGACTACGTGGTAGAGTGATTTTGGTAAAGGGGTTTGTAAGAAATTATATACTCCTCCTTATATAATTCTGTCATGTTAAATAGAAGTCGTAGATTTGCAAACTGAAGGTTTTTTGTGCCTTCGCACGTGAAGTGTGTCTAGTCTAATATGATGAAGCCACCACACTCGGCTACCAGTGCGCTTGCAAGATCCATTGATTCGCTGGTATTGTATTGACACGCGTTGAGGAACGATTGAGATTGTCGGTTTGCTAATAGGAGGAACATCGCATTACATGGACAACATGCAAAAGCTGATAAGTCTTTTACACTGAATACATGTTTATCAAATATCCAAGGTTATCTACCCATATCGTTGCTGGCGTTCAATAGTGTTCAGAATCTCGTTCTTTGCATGCACTTTTATGCCTACTCTCTGTCGTCCAGATACCGAAGGTTCGGTGGTCAGAGTAAAGTGAATAGAGAAATATTTCAGAATATCTGCTTTGATAGTGTGGGTTGGACATATCATCTGACGACATAAAAAAAAGATGGGATTATTCATTTATAAGCATACTTAAATTGTGATAAACTAGTATCTATTTAAATAAATAATAATTGAAAAAATTGACCTTGTTTCTAATTTAAACATATAAAAAAAATGCATCTAAGTAGTATTATAATTTCAAAAAAATATGGTAAGTTGGTTTTTAGTATTCCATGATAACTCCAATTATTGAGACACGACTGCGTTGATCGCAGACTCTATTACGGTGTGCCATCATCTGAGTGAATGCCATTCAATGTTCAGTTGGACTACAATATCTCTTTTTACAGTTACATAAAAATCTCAACACTTGGATAGGCAAGTTGCCCTAGGTGCCGCAGGTCAGGCCAGTTCCTCCATTCTACCATCAAATATTGCATATTAAGCTGGAAATCGTATAATTTCTCCACAGATGGTCAAAAATATTTATTCAAATCCCATATGAAAAAAATAGCAAAAAATGCATTTTTTAGCAAATAAACTGCATTTACGTATAGACTTACCTAACCCCATAATTATCATGGATTTGATTCAATTTTAATGCATTTTCTAGCACATTCCAATGAGGTTGTTCAAAATCTTCCATCGGAACTGCAAGAGATACTCACTTTAACTCAATTAAAATCGATACTGACAGAAGCAGAGCTAAATTAATTATAAGCGTGAACTATAAATGGTAGTAGCATAATTGGGATTTGGACAAGGACTAATACAGAGGTAAACAAAAAATGGAGGGTAATGTGGTAATTTGAATTAAGTGTGGTTACCATGAATACATCTACAATAAACCCAGAAGTACAAAGAAAAGCAAGAGAAACATATCTAAAATACAAAGAAGTAATTGATTCAGATGCGGTACATGCTACTGGCTGGAATAAAGCAGTAGCACGCACATACATCCAGCTTGCTGGCTATGATGTAGGGGTAAAATCTGCTATCAATGAGGCATAAGAATGGTAAACAAGAAATGCCTCAGTTGCGGATCTAAGTTCACTACATCACCGTGCAGAATAAAAAAAGGACATGGAAAATATTGCAGTCGAAGTTGTATGAGGAACTATAAGGATAAAATGCATTAAATACCAAAATACACTATACTTTTAATCTTTTTTACAAAACACTCCCCTTATGAAAATGTGACATAAATTTGCTCATTTTGGAGGGGAGATTTTTATCTTTTTAATTATAGTCTCTAACTCAACAAATCACATTTTTTATCTGTGCATTAAATGTTTCCATCCATTTTTTGCAAACGATAATGAGCTCTTTACCCTCATAAATTCCATTTTGATAGTATTTCTCAACTGTTCTTTTGATCTGGCAAATTTGAGTGACACTTCTCTTTTGATTGTTTTCCAGACAAATTCACTCTAAATCGTATTCACATTAAGCGGACTTTTCCGACAGTCTCTAGTAAGTTACGTTGAACATTATAACTGACTGACTCAAGGATTCCACCAGTTTGCACATCCCAGGTGGAATCTACCATTCTTATATGAGAGAGCATATCATTTTCTTACGCGAAACATGTATATTAGCGCGACCAAAGGCAATGAAACATCTATAGATTTGTTTTTGTGCTTCTGTATGGGAATTATTTTCTATTGTGTTTGAGAAGAGACATCAATACCACCGCGTTAAGTGAATGATTTATATTACATCATTTATATTATAACATATGGCCGATGGTTATATAGAAACATTATTTATTTTCTATGCCGCCAAGTGTACATATTATTAATTATCGACAGTCAATTTTGGCAGGGACAAAATGATAGAAAAAAAACATTTATTAAAAAAAGTTAGCTCGACTCTGTTCGTAAGTGCTATGATTGTGCTAATGTTCACAACTATGAGCGCATCGGCAGACGGAAACTATTACGATGCGACCAATCATACAATGAATATTGTGTCGTTTGCTACGGGTTCACTTTCGGCCAGTATAGAATCCGCACATTCTACTCCCAGTGAGATAAACACATTGAGGATCACAGGCGGTACATTAAATCCAGTGGATACGCTCTGGATAAAGTCCAATTTAGTCAACCTCGGGACGTTTGAGGTTATCGAGGATGGAGCATTTTTTGCAAATGCAGTACCATCAACTATGTTTGAATATAACGGGAATATTGTTAATGTAACTTTTACTACAGTTACCAAGGTCGAATATTCGGCGTTTATGTCTTGTGGGGCATTGGAATATGTAAATTTACCTCTGGTTGAAACAATAGAGTTCAACAGTTTTAGTGAGTGTATAAGTTTGTCAACGATTATTGCTCCCAACGTGAAGACAATCGGTTCGAGTGCTTTCTTGGGTTCTAAACTTGAAACTATAGATTTTCCAGAGCTCATTTCTGTAGCAAATGGTGCCTTTTATCATTGTAATTGGCTTGCCAATGTAAGCATGCCAAATGTGAGTTCCATTGGAGGAATGGCATTTAATGGTTGTAATAATCTTACTGATGTATATATGCCAAATGTGACGACAATCGATTCGAGTGCTTTCAGTGGTTCTAAACTTGAAACTATAGATGTGCCAGAGCTCATTTCTGTAGGATTTGGTGCATTTTTCAATTGTGATTGGCTTGTCAATGTAAGCATGCCAAATGTAACTACGATTGGTGGTTTTGCATTTGATGATTGTAATAATCTTACTGATGTATATATGCCAAAAGTTACTACATTTGGAAGCGGTGTTTTTGATGGGTGTTCTCAATTGGATTCATTGACCCTTGGTAGCACTATTCCGTCAGTAGCTGATTCCGCTGTATTCAATGGCCTGCCAGCAACCCGTACACTATACGTACCCAACGAAAACATCAGTTCATATAAGGAATATGACGACGGGGATGATCCAGCAAGTGATTTATGGTATGGGTGGATTGTGTGTGGAATAGATGAACTCTATTACGTAACATATGATAATAATGGAGCAATTGACGGATTTGTACCCGTTGATGGGTCATCCTATCTGAATGGTACTAATGTTACATTGCCAGGTAAAGGCGATCTACTCAAAATCGGCTATGAGTTCTCTGGATGGAATACTCTAGCTGATGGTAACGGGACCAACTATTTGCCTGGTGAAGAGTTCACAATTTCAGGCAATACTACCTTGTACGCAAACTGGACCGCAATCTACTTCGCAATATACCATGGAACTGGTGCCATAAGCGGGAGTGCGCCAGTTGACTTGAACATATACCACCTGGGCGATGAGGTTACCGTCAGTGACCAGAATACCCTTGTCAAAACGGGATATGTATTCGATGGATGGACCACCATGCTAGACGGAACTGGAAACAGCTACACTCCAGGTGATACGTTCAACATTGATGGCACTGTAAATCTCTACGCACAGTGGATTTGTTTCGTAACATATGACGACAATAACGCAACCGAAGGATCTTTACCTGTCGATGTGGAAGAATATTCTGAAGGTGACATTGTTAACATAATGGGTCCAAGTGATCTCCTGAAAGATGGCCATGAGTTTTCTGGATGGAACACTGCGGATGATGGTAGTGGGACCAACTATGTCCAAAATGATACATTTACAATTTTAGGTAACACTACCCTGTATGCAAACTGGACAGCAGTTTATTCCGTAACATACAATGCAAATGGTGCTACAAGTGGCGATGTACATGTTGATTCAACGGTATATTACCTGAATGATGAAGTTACCGTAAAGAACGAAAATACTCTTGTCAGGACAGGATATGCATTCGATGGATGGAACACAGCTGCCGATGGAACTGGTACAGATTATGCATCACTTGAGACCTTTGAAATAACTGAAGATGTAAACCTGTATGCACAGTGGATCTGTTTTGTAACGTATAATAATAATGGTGCTACGAGCGGAACCGTACCAGTTGACCAGGGCAATTATTCTGAGGATGACTCTGTTATCGTATTAGGACAAAGCGATCTCATGAACACTGGACATGAGTTCATGGGATGGAACACCGCATCTGATGGTACTGGAACCAACTATGTACTTGATGATACGTTTACAATTGTATGCAATACTACTCTGTACGCAAACTGGGCACTCAATTATTCCGTGACGTATAATGGCAATGGTGAAACGGGCGGTGCTGTACCTATCGATGGAAATGTCTACCATATAAATGATTCTGCGTTTGTAGAAAATCAAAATACTCTTGTCAGAACAGGCCACGTATTTGCTGGATGGAATAGTGCAGCTGATGGAACTGGCTCAGAACACGCGCCATTTGATGCATTTGTGATAACAGGTGATGTAACTCTCTATGCACAATGGATATGTTATATAACATATGATGGCAATGATGCAACTGAAGGAACTGCGCCTGCGGATGTGTCACCATATCCGACTGGTACTAATGTTACATTACCAGGTGAGGGCGATCTCCTGAAAACTGGCCATATATTCACTGGATGGAACACGGCAGTCGATGGTAGTGGAGACAACTACATGCCTGGTGTCGAGTTCACAATGACAGGTAACACTACTTTCTATGCGAACTGGACCGCAGTTTATTCTGTGATATATGATGTAAATGGCGCAACCGAATGGACTCTGCCCATCGATCCAAATAACCCGCATGTAACTGGTACCAATGTTACTGTAATGGATGGTACACTTGCCAGAACAGACTATGTGTTTGATGGATGGAATACTGCAGCAGATGGAACTGGAACCAGCTACAATCCAGCCGAGGAGTTCACCATAACCAGTGATGTAACTCTCTATGCGCAATGGATATGTTTTGTGACATATGATGACAATGGTGCAACCAGTGGATCCGCTCCATCTGATCTATACGGTTATTCCGAGAACGAATCTGTTACTGTACTGGGTCAAAACGATCTGCTGAAGATGGACCATGAATTCATGGGATGGAACACTGCTGCAGATGGCAATGGGACCAACTATGTACAAGACACTTCATTTGCAGCATCAGGCAATGTAACATTGTATGCAAATTGGATGCTCAACTGTTCAGTGACATACCATGCCAATGGAGATGTGACGGGCTCGGTGCCTGTGGATACAGTTGTCTATCACCCAGGCGATGAAGTTACCGTGAAAACAAATGATACCATTGTAAGAGATGGTTATGTATTTGCAGGATGGAACACTCTAGCCGATGGTAATGGAACCAGCTACAATCCAACAGAGACATTCAATATAGAAAATGATGTGGATCTCTATGCTCAATGGTTAAAGATTTGTTATGTGACATATTATCCAAACAATGCAGATGACGGCGATGTTCCAGTAGATAACGACAGTCCGTATATCGAAGGTGACATGGTTACTGTAAAGGACCAAAATACCCTCATTAGAAACGAACACGGATTTGATGGCTGGAATACCATAGCAAACGGAAGCGGAACTGCATATCAATCTGGAGAAATGTTCGGAATATCTGGCAATGTCAGCCTGTATGCACAATGGAATGTCAATTATTATGACGCAGGAACACTTACAGTCATTGACTTTACCACAGGTTCTATTTCATCAGAAATTGTACACGTTCAGCCAGCACTTGCTGATATAACAACGTTGAAGGTTAAGAACGGAACATTGGATATTGTCGATATTCACTGGATACGTGATAACCTGACCAGTTTGGAAACGTTTGAAGTAACAGAGAATGGCGCATTTGTCAATGATACATTGCCCAATTCAGCATTCCATAACAACTTATTGGGACATGCGAACATAACTAATGTAACTCTTACCACGGTTAATGTGATAGGCGATCATGCATTTAATTCCTGTTACAACCTGACTACCCTGGACATACCAAATGTAATATCCATTGGCGATTATTCAGTTACATCATGCTATTCATTGATCAATATTACGGCACCAGAAGTCGTTAATATTGGAGCATTTGCATTTGAAGATTGCTATCGACTTGAATCGATCGATATGCCAAACCTGACCATTGCATCTGATGGTGCATTTTACGACACTGGCTTTACCGAGGTTTCGCTGCCAAAATTAACTAATGTCAGCAGGTTTATGTTTGTCAGTTGTCACAACTTGACAAGCGCATTTTTACCAAATGTTACCAACATTGGTAGATATGCTTTCCACGACTGCACCCAACTTGATTCACTTACACTTGGTAGTTCCATACCTATCGTCGATAATTCCAGCATGGATATAGATTCTGTTGACTATGTTGCCGATGACAGGATCCATGTTTCTGGTATCAGTGGTGGTACGTTTTACGGATTGCCGACAAATCGTATCCTGCATGTACCAGATGCTGCTATAAGTTCTTATAAGGCGTATGACGATGGCGATGATCCAGCCACAGATCTCTGGTATGGGTGGACAGTATATGAAGAACCAGCCGACAGATCACCAAGTGGTTCAGGTGGGTACTACATTGCCAATCCAGGCACAGACCCTGACAATTTAGAAAGCTCAGCTACACGCACTCTTCGTATATCTGCAGGCGTAAATGCAAACTACGACTTTTCAGCAAGTGAAGGTCCAGTGTTTGGCATAAGCTTTGTGCCAATGAAGAATGTAGGCACTGTAGTAACCAGGGTTGATGTTCTTTCCAATACACCATCGGATGTTACAGAATCATCAGGTATGTCGTACAAGATGATGAACATCGAGGTTGGTCGCGCGGGAACCATTTCTTCATCCAACGCAAAGGATATTATTATCAATTTCAAGGTATCTAAAACATGGATCGAAGAGAATAACATCGATATTTCAACTATTCGCTTATCCAGGTATCACGCAGATCAGTGGAATGATCTTCCGACTACCCAGGAAAGCGAAGACGATGAGTATATCTACTTCTCTGCTGAAACGCCAGGATTCTCTGTTTTCGAGATCAAAGGAGATATCATTTCTACGTCCGATGAAAAGCCTGGACAGATTCCAGTAGCGGAGCCCAACTCAGATGTTGAAGATGTACCAATCGAGAATACAAAAGACAAGAACAATGGATATATCTTCCTCGTGCTTGGTATTCTGGTTGTCATCGGAGCAGCTGGATACATCTATTGGACGAAGCAGAATAGGGGCAGAAAGTAATAACCTTTCTCCCTTTCTTTTTTATTTTTTTATCAGCATATAGCAAGGAGACCCCCGTATTTATACGGGGGGAGAATTGAGTTTTCAAATATCATAAACTACTATTTGTTCGAAAATAACAAGGGTTTCTACAGAACTCATTTATTACTAATTGTGTTCATACTTGAAATGATTGAACATCTGCTTTCCATGGGTAAACATTAACTAGTTTTCCTCTGGTTTTTGAGGTTGAGTTTAATTGTTCTATCGTCAACAGTAGTATCTGCTCGGATGGTATTCGATATTCTTGATTTTGCAGGTACAAATTCTGTGCTTCTGGCGACTACACCACGCTCAGTTTCAATAACTACATCGATTATGCCATCGGCATCTCCAGAATTAAATAGGGTATAGCTTACGTCGGTATAGGCTCCAAGTGCCAAATTAAAGCCTTCATTATGATTCCATTGAGAAAGCTGAATGTCTGGTTCAGCTGTTAAACCTGTCAAAAATCCTGAACTAACTAGAAACCAAGCAACAATTATCAGGATTAATATATTTATAAATTTCATATTTTTAAAAGGATGTTTTCTTACTTAATTTTGATGGTTATTATTTGAAGGTTGTAGCCATAAGCAGTAAAAAGTGAGGTAAATTATAGTTATACATTTCATTGAATTTCGAAAAGTTATCGCGCAATTTATCAGTTAACTTTTCAAAGTTTCCCGAAAAGAAGCAATCGCATCTTCTCGGCATATTTTGAAAAGTTAATTTAATTTGATGGATTATTTTTTTTCTAGTAATGCAATCCAAAAAAAAAATTACTATTTTAATAATTTTATTTATTTTTGTAAATTATATTTTGTCAAAGTTGGGTAAAAATATGCCAAAATTAGGTATATTAGGGCTTTTAAACCATTCAGATACTGCGATATCAAAGTCAATTTTTAAGTGTCATTTTTCCCCTGCTTTTGAAGTAAATATTTTAATAATGTACCACAATTGTTATATAGTTGATTCTTTTAACGATCGAAAAAACGCTATTTGGAGCTCTATTTGAGTGAACCTCTTTGTTACCTGTTATATACGAATATCAACTTGTCCTTCGACTCGGTAGTGGTGGTACAGGTAAAAAGTATAAGAAACACATAGCACGCTAAAAAATCGATAGCTGTAGACATGTTATTGTTTAAATTAGCCTCGATTTTACTGAAATTTCCGATTATCGGGCTTTCTACAAAATATTCAGCAAACTGGAAAAAAGCCTACCTGAATCGACCTCTGGAGAAAATACTTCTCGAAATGTTATGATAAGTTTCCGAATTTTAATCGCTATAAAATCTGTTCGTATTGAGTAAAACCATGGGTATGAAAGTTTGAAGATAAGAATAAATCCTCAAGAAAAAGTTGAACACAAAAATACTTAACTTATCAAAGAAGCTTGAAATCAAATCTGCCAGAGATGGTGACTAAAATCCTAATTTTTTTGAATTAATACCTCTGGCTTTATTCTAATGGCATTGTTAATTAAACATCGCTAGTTCTTTATTTCTGTACTTCATTAACAGGAGAACAGAGTATCTCAACATTTCAAGACTCTTTGAATAACATTTAGACTTTCTTCTCAATCTTGCCAGGAAATGCCTAAATATGCTGTTATATCCTTCTACGGTATATGTTTCAGCTTTGGATCGAGTATGAATAACCTCTGGAAGAAACTCTGCATATGCTTTCCAGTGATCGGTCATGACTTCTTTTATTTCCTTATCCTTTAGTATTTCCCAGAGTTGTCTTCCAGTTTCCGTGCCTCTGCTACCAAAAGAGCAGTTGATGAACTTTTTCCCAATCCTATCAACAGCAATCCAGATCCAGCAATATTTTTTTTGTTGCCTATATAAGTGTGCATTTCATCTAATTCAACAATCTCAATCTCATTTTCACTTTTTAGGTCCTCTAACTCCTGACCAAATTTCTTAATCCAATTATAAACAGAAACATGACTTACTCCCAAAAATCTTCCGATCGAACGAAATCCTAATCCTTCAAGATAGAGTTGTAAAGCCTGCCTTTTAATGGAAGTAGAACTCGCAGTCGATTTTATCTCGACTGTATAGTTATATCCGCAATCATAACATTTGTAGCGTTGACGTTCATCGACTTTCCCATTCTTTTTGTGGTTGGAACTCTTACATTTAGGGCAGTTCATACTGAAGTATAGGCTTTCATCCTATATACCTCTATTTACTTAACAATGCCTGCCAGTTATCGTAATTTTTCCTGAAGAAAATAAAATAAACGATGCTCCCCAGTCTTTATAAACTAAACCTGGGAATTGTTCAGGTTCATAACTGGCCTTGGATTGATCAAGAACATACATGAGTTTTTCGAGGGTTGATTTCATTTCAATATGATCCTGTATCACAAAATTGTGGATGGAAATCTTTATTTGGCCAATAGATATTTCTGCATCCTTTAAAAGAGAAATAATTTTGTCCGCAATTATTTCCACCTCTGAAACTGATTTAACCCCTGTGATCAAAAACTTACCTGACTTATAGAACGCAACATAATACCCTTCAGGAATTAATCGCATTTTCAGCCAAGCTTTTGTAGACGCAAACTCTCCACCTTTTACCTTTTCCTGTATTTCAGCAAGCTCAAAAGATTGAGATGCCTTGACTGTTGCAACTACATTCACAATTTCCATGCTCTCATAATTGAAAGAGGGCATATTTAAGGGTACGTAGGTAGTATCCTCTGTATCAATACACTTATATGTTGTTGAACAATTTTTCTTTGACCAGATTTGCAAAGTCATTCTCATTTTTAATCATGGAGAATAACTTAAAGTTTACATCAATCAATTTGTCAATGTCTTTATCAAACTCGTCTCTGACCATGTGAATGTGCCATACTTCTGCATGTATAGACTCCTTTCACAAGACAAAACTTGTTTAAGGTGCTTCTATTTCTTGCCACATATCTTGTTGGAGCAGCCCGCCGATATTTGTTGATTCCACTCCGAGTATTTCATATATCGCTTTTTGCCAGAAGGCTCTGTGGAAATCCTCGCTATTCAGGCAAGAATGGAAATTAGCAATAATTCAAAATGTGCTGTCAGCTATTGACGACATTTGATAATTTTGATCTGTAGCTAGTGGTTTCGATAGGTTTTCTACAGAGCCAAAGCTTTTTAATTTTAAAAATGGATATTTTTCTATCCAGAATGCGATTTTTCTACTACCTATAAAAGCAAAAACCATCTATAGACATTGCTTTTCCCCGACAAACACAAGGCAGCGTACAAAACAAAGAGATTATCCCACTTATAAAGAGAAGAGTAATTCATTCAAGCCAAAGAATAGTAAGTGCAGGGTGTTACCCCACACAAAGATTTTCTTGCAATTTACTGTTCGAATAAGGGCACATTGCAATAAAGCTTGTGATTTCAATGGATAGTTCCTTGTTGATTTGCTCGTGGTCCATTGTTGCCTTCAAGTCCAAAGGACATCCACAGTGGCTGCACAGATTAGCTGCAGGACTGTTTCTGGTGTTGCACCGATGGCATACTTTATCTAGCAGGAAAGGCTCTGCCTTCTTCTCCTTATACCCTCCTAGAGACAGTAGGAAGTCACCAACATCCTTTGAGGACAGATGAACATATGTTTTGGGCATATCTGATCCAGGTGCCCAGCCCAAATGGGCTTTAAGCTGAGATTCAGAGAGATGATTTGCAAGGTCGGTACTTCTTGAATGACGGAACAGGTGAGGATGTACGTTCTTAACAATGCCTGCTTTTGTGGCAGTTCTTTTGATCATCATGTAAAGAGCGCCGTAATCCATTTTCTGTCCATGGTTTCGTGTACCCGTATTAACCCACAGGGGAGCGTTCATATTATGTTTCTGTGGATGGATATCCATCCACTTGGACAGAGCAGGAACACTGTAGAGCAATCTAATATCTCTCTTATCGGTTTTCCCATCGACTGAAATGGTTGCGCTATAATCATCAAAACAAACGTTCTTGATACAAAGGTGTGCAATCTCTCCAATTCTTGCCCCAGAGTCCGCAAGCACTGATATGATTGCCTGATTCCTGACATCAGCAGCAGCATCGATCATAGCAATAATTTCATCGTGTGTCAGCAAATCTTCTCTCTGAACAGATGAGGTCCTTACTGGTTTTATCTTAATCCAGTCGATAATGGCTGGCTTTTCTTCATCGTAGTACCATTTGTAAAATGACTTGATGCACTTCTTATAATCATTTCTGGTAGTTACAGCATAACCATTCCTTTCGATTCTACTGATAAGGCTTACTATATCTTTTTTCTTTGCAGTACCGAAAGTGACACTCCACTTCGATGCAATGAGATTAAGTAAACCGAGAAGTTTCACAACACGGTAAATACCTACTCCTTTAGCAAAGAGATAGTCTTCATATTCTATGAGAATACTCTTGTCCTCTTCGGAGTAGGATGCATTTCTGATTCGATCTTCAAGTGATTCTAGCTGTTTCTTAATTTTATACATAATGTTTTTTCCTTCATACTATTGACAACTATGTTTCAAAAAATAGTCTCGACATCATGTATTTAAATATATGCGGAAGGATAATATTCAAATCAACTACACAGCACCAACTTCAAATTTTGGACAAATATACCCTTACTTAATAATATTTTAAACGGGTAACAAAAAATAAAATAAAAAGAAAAGCCCTCTTTTGGCTCAAAATCTTTTGAAAAGTTCATTCCTCTCTGAGTTGCGCCTTACATATCAAGTCCTCGAGGAAAGACTTTAACTCTGGATTATCCTTCATCCTTTCAATCAGTTGGTTTGTCGACTTCTCGGATTTTTCTCCCATCTCGATAGCATCCTTAATATTAAACGCAAACCCGCATTTTTTGCAGATCTTATTGGTAGTCTCATTGGTTGTATCACACCTTGGGCATCGTTTGAATGCTGTTTGAGGCTTTGACTCGTCAATTTCCAATCCGTACAACTTTAATATCGCTCTATCAAGGTCTTTCCCCGAAAGATGGACATATACGCCCGACATGTCTGATCCTGTTACCCAGCCTGCGTATTTTTCCAGTTGAGCTTCAGTTAGGTTCTGAGCAAGGATTGTACATCTCGAATGCCTGAATAGATGTGGATATATCCTTTTCTTTACTCCTGCTTTCCCAGCAATCCTTTTTAGAAGGATATTATAACCAGCGTAGCTCATGGGTTCCCCATAGCTACGTGTCCCGACGTTTATCCAAACAAAACTCTCGGGGTTGTCACGATGTGGGTGTATGGAAAGCCAAGATGCAAGGTAAGGCACACAAACAATAGTACGGATCCGTCTCATCCCCGTTTTACCAGTCAAAGTTACCTGTGCACCAAGTTCATCAAAATGTACGTGCTTGATCTTGAGGTTGGCCATCTCGCCAATTCTCGCCGCAGAGTCATAAAGTGTTGCAATTAAAGCCTTGTCGCGCACATGGTTGGATACATCTACCATTTTCAAAACATCGTCTTCCGTAAGCAGATCTTCAGGAACTTTTGAATTAGCAATTCTTTCTTTGATTGTCAACCATTCTAAAAGGGAAGGATAATCATCTGGTTTCAACCACTGGTAGAATTTGCGTATACATATCTTGTAGTCTTTCTTTGTTGATGCAGCAAGCCCTTCATCCCTTTGGACCTTACCCACGAGATTCTTGAGATCTCTTTCGGTCGCATCTTCAAAATCAACACTCATCATATGTCGGAGTCTGTTTAATTGACCCAGATACTTTGATATACGCGAAAGGCTCAGATCTTCGGTAAAAAGCTGATCCTCGTAGCTAAAGAGTGTTTCCTTATCCTTTTCAGAATATGTCGCATTCTTAATGCGCCTTTCAGCAGCTTTAAGCTGCTCCTCGAAGTCATGTAGTGACATTTGCTCTGACCTACCTTGATCCTTCCAAGGCAGGTGGGAGCGTTAAACTGGAAGTAGGAAGCCCCGGGCGTGATTTGAACACGCGGCCTAGTGATTACAAGTCACTCGCTCTGCCGGGCTGAGCCACCGAGGCATTCTGTAGGAAATGTGCTCCGCACTTATTTATGGGATGCACTCCCTTACATAGCATGATAGCAGATAAATTTTATGGTTATCCGGGACCGGAGGTGTCCTATGTGGCGTGAGATATCGAGGATCGGCAAAAAGCTTGTGGACAGCGGGCTTGTGGAATCCCACTTCGGGAACATAAGCGTGAGGGTCGGGAACAGGATGATCATTACACGCAGCGGCAGCGCTCTGGATGAGATAAGTGAGAACAATGTCGTCGAGGTCAGGCTCGACAGCACCTGCGCGCTTGATGTCATAGCATCTTCCGAAGCTATAGTGCACAGGGCTATCTATAAGAACACGCCGGCACTTGCTATTATACATGCGCATTGTCCGTTCGCGGTCACCATGTCCCTGCTTGCGCGGGGGGAGGTCATCGAGCCGGCGGACAGTGAAGGACAATATTTCCTGGGTGGTATCCCTATAGTCAGGGGTGGTATCGGCTCTGGAGAGCTCGCGACCAACATGTCCCAGGTTCTTGCATCATGCAAGGCGGCTATCCTGTACAGCCACGGAACATTCGCCATAGGGCGTGTACTGGACGAAGCATACGTCATGACGACCCAGGTAGAGCACTCCTGCAAGATAAAATACTGGTACGACCTGGCGAGCAAGCGATGAACACGTTTTGAACTTCCTAACTCTGGAAAAGATTAAATCGGAATAGAAGACATTTGGTACAATATCCATGACCTTTAACGCCCTCAGACCGCTTGCCCTCAAATATCTGGAACCCATGGCAAGGACTACAGCAGACGCAGGCATATCCCCTAATACTGTTTCCGCCCTGTCACTTGTGTTCGCCGCTCTTTCTGGCCTGCTTTTCTATTATTCCGGACTTCAGCCTGAATCGGCCCCTCTGCTGGTACTCGCCGCGGGCCTGATGGTAGCCCTGAACTCCCTTCTCGACGCAATGGACGGCGTCATGGCACGCTACCTGGGCACATCAAGCCCTAAAGGCGACTTCCTTGACCACGTCATCGACCGCTATGCAGATTCTTTCATAATATGCGGCATCTTCTTTGGCGGTCATGTCCAGTGGCAGATAGGAGTAATGACAATAGTGGGCGTCCTGATAACAAGCTATCTGGGGACCCAGGCTCAGGCCCTTAACCTCGGAAGATATTATGGTGGCATTATCGGAAGGGCAGACCGCCTCATACTTATTATACTGGCTACGGTGGTGTATGCTATATATCCGGCGCCGTTCTATGGCTTATCCTCTCTTGGATGGATCATACTCATAATTGGCGTGGGCAGCCACATAACGGCATTCCAGAGGATATTCCACATTTGGAAGCAATTAAATGTGTCCTCTGCGGATACCGGTAATGATGATTGATCCTGCAACAGGGTCATGCAAATCGATAAGGAGTATTTTTTCATGGATAATAGATTCGAATATCTGGAGCATACTGCGGATGCCAAGTTCAGGGCTTATGGAAAGTCTCTGGAGGAAGCTTTTGAGAATGCAGCATTTGCAATGTTCAATGTCATGATCGACACCTCCACGGTGGCAACAGGGATTTCCCACGAGATAGAACTGAACTCCGAGGATATGGAAGGCCTGCTGTTCAACTGGCTCTCTGAAATATTGTTCGTTTTTGAAGTGGAGAGCATTGTCTTTGCAAAATTCATTGTGGACCGGCTTGAGCAGGACGCAGGCGGTTGCCGGCTATTCGCAAGGGCTGTGGGAGAAGAGATAAACCTGTCCAAACACAAATTCGGCACCGAGGTCAAGGCAGCCACATATAACGACATGAAGATCGAGAAGATGCCTGAAGGATGGATGGTACAGGCAACGGTGGATACCTGATAATTACTGTTTTTACCAATGAGGATGCTGCTTAATTTCACCTGCGATGAGCTTCTGTACCTTCAGAAGTCTTCTGTCTCGGGTTGCTGTACCATGCATTATCATCAACATATTCATACGCTCACAGCATATAGTTCAAATCACACAAATTCATCACGAGGAATAATCAATGTCAGAGGAAAATGAAAGTTCTGTCTTTAATGTGCTTAAAAGAATAAGCGACAACATCTGGGAAGTACCTATGGACTACATGCCAGGAATGCGTGTTCCCGGAAGGATATTTGTCTCTGAGCACCTGTTAGGCATCCTGGAAAAGGAAACTATAGACCAGGTAGCAAACGTTGCGACGCTGCCGGGAATACTGAAATATTCCATGGCAATGCCGGATGCACACCTTGGTTATGGCTTTTCTATAGGCGGGGTTGCCGCATTCGACAAGGAGACCGGGGTCATCAGTCCTGGGGGAGTGGGGTTTGATATAAACTGCGGAGTGCGCCTCATACGCACTAATCTCTCGGAAAATGATGTTCGACCTAAGCTTTCAAAGCTTGTGGATGATCTCTTTGAGGCTATTCCGACAGGCGTAGGTTCCAAGAGCCGCATCAGGGTCTCTGATGCTGAACTGGATGAAATCTTTGTTAATGGAGTTCAGTGGGCGGTTGATAACGGGTACGGGGTAAAGGCAGATGTTGATAATTGTGAGAGCGCTGGAAAGATATCCGGTGCTGATCCCTCCAAAGTGAGTATCAAAGCCCGCAAGCGTGGAAGGCCCCAGCTTGGGACACTGGGAAGCGGCAACCATTTCCTGGAGGTTCAGTATGTGGATAAGATATATGATGAAGAGGCAGCTTCTGCTTTTGGTCTCAGGGAAGGACAGATCGCTTTTATGATCCATTGCGGATCACGTGGTGCCGGTCACCAGATATGCACAGATCATCTGCAGGTGCTGACACAGGCTTCAAAAAAGTACAATATTACTCTGCCTGACAAACAGCTTGCCTGTGCCCCGGCACAGTCTCCGGAAGCCCAGGATTACTTCAAGGCTATGCTATGTGCCGCAAACTACGCTTGGGTGAATCGGCATGTGATCATGCACTGGACACGCGAAGTTTTTGAAAAGACATTTGCAGAAGAATTTGGCGATCTGGGTATGCACCTTGTTTATGATGTGGCGCACAACATTGCCAAGCTTGAAGAGCATAATGTGGACGGGAAAAAGACCGAGGTGTACGTACACCGCAAGGGCGCAACCCGTGCTTTTGCTCCGGGGCATCCTGACCTTCCCGAGGCTTATCAGGCCATAGGCCAGCCTGTGATCATCCCCGGGAGCATGGGCACAGCTTCCTATGTGCTGCGCAGTACAAAAGAGTCAATGGATATCAGTTTTGGAAGCGCATGTCATGGTGCAGGGCGTGTCATGAGCCGCAAGAGTGCAAAAAGCGAGCTCCATGGGGAGCAGGTAAGGGAAGAACTGAGTATGAAAGGCATTCAGGTGCGTGCCTCGCAGCCCTCTCTTATAGCTGAAGAGGCTCCCGAGGTTTACAAGTCCAGCAGTGAAGTAGTGGACGTTGTGCATGAGCTTGGTATCGCAACAAAGGTTGCGAGGCTCCTGCCAATGGGAGTGATCAAGGGTTAACAAGGATAACGAAAAGATATTCCCGTCTCTTTTTTATTTCTTTTTTTACTGGCTGGAGACTGACTAGTATGCCCTGTCTGAAAAGCAGATGCTCTTTGGTTGATAATTTATAAAAGAAAGCTCCCGATTGAGCAATGAGGAAACGAGATGTGTTTGAGGGGATGAATGGTTTTGCTTGGTTACAGTTACTATACCTTTGAATACAGCTACAAGCAGTTTTCTCGTTTCCTCAGGATATAATTGGTCATTATTATATATAAATCTGTTCGATATTCTTTATATACTATTTTTGTTTTGCGCGGGATGTCCTGTCCGAACTGACCGCTATGAATTTAAGACTTATATTTTATTTATACCATCTATGCAGGCAAACGATAAAAATCTTACCAGAGTTCGTATAATGGCGGACTTTCAGTTCGGGAGGGGTTGCGGAGAAGTCCTTTTCCCGGAGGGCGTTACTTTTAAGCTGTCAAAGACCAAGCGGGTAAGACAAGTGTTCAGTAAAAATGATCATATTGCAACGGTACGTGCCAGCGACGGCATGTTCACGCTTGGTATGGAAGGTGCACGTTTATTGCATGCTCTCTTTCCAGCGCCTGAAAAGAGAGTTGTGGTGTGTGAAGATGCAGTTCCCTTTGTCTCCCAGGGGAAGACCACTTTTGCTAAACATGTAATCGGCATAGATCCTGAAATGAGGGCAGGTGATGAAGTGATCGTTGTGAGCGAATCAGATGATCTGCTCGCAACGGGACAGCTGCTCCTTGCGCCTGAAGAGATCATTATTCTTGACAGGGGAATGGCCGTTGATGTCAGGCGAGGCAGGGACCAGGCATAAGGGTATGTTAATATACTATATGTATTAAATATGAGAAAAATAATATAAGCAGGAGCTTATATAATCCACTAGAACTCATGACCCCGACAGAATCAATCCAGTCTCCGGAACGCGAGAATGTAGAAGAGGATGTTTTCAAGACATTCGTTGTCCCTGATAAGACCCGAATGGAAGAGCATACTATCGTTGTAGACGGAGACGTGATCGTAGGCAACCATTCTGATATCAAGTATGGTATAATGTCCAATTCCTCTATACTCGGAGAGAGGGTAGAGATAGCAGGTGACCTTATTTCCAGGTCCGATGTGAGGGTTGATATCTGGTCCCGCATTGGCGGTAATCTCAAAACGGACACCAACGCCTACATCGGTGAGTTTGTCACTATAGAGGGTAAGCTAGTGGTAAAAGGGGACCTTGATGTTGGTAACGATGTCAAGATCAACGGCGGCTTTGAGGCTAAAGGCTGGATCGTAGTGCGTAATCCTGTCCCTGTCATTGTCTATCTTTATCTTTACATTAGTGAACTTTTAAGGCTTGGCAAGGATGAACAAGTAGAAAAAGCCCTGAGTGAACTGTTCGAGGATGACAAGGAAATTGTCGGTATCAATAGCATGATCATTCCAAACGGCTCCAAGATATCTATGGATTCCATCAGGGTGCCATCAAAAGCTCTTATCGGGAGTGGTTGCAGGCTGGTAGGTAATATCCGCGCGACTTCTCTGGAGATGGCAAATGATACCATCCTTTATGGAAGTATCCGCACAATCCAGGACATTAAGCTGGGCAGGAATAACATAATCCATGGCAATATCGTTTCAAGAGGTAATGTGTACATCAGCGAAAAGACCCATGTGCTGGGTGAGATCAACGCACAGACCATTAAGATCCATGAGAGTGCCCGCGTAGACGGTGTTATGCGTGCCTCCGGCGGTATCGTGTTCGAAAGGGAAGAAGAAAAAGTTCTCAATGAAAAAGAATTGATGCAACTTAATATTTGAAGTATGATCACAATTTGGCAATTCTATGTTTAAAGGAATGCGGAGGGCTGTTTATGAGCTCTATTGAATTATTCGATTTTCTTGATCTTGTGCTCAGGCTATGTATCTTTTTAGTGGCGCTGATGATAGCAAGTCTCTTGGTGAGGATAGATGCAGATGTCATCCGTTCGAGGATATATGTATCTTTCAGGAAACTGAAAGGGTCATTCGTTTTGCTGACGGTGGGCTTTCTGTTCTACCTTGCAGAAACTTTTGTAGGTATCAGTAGTCCGGCAGTATCTGAAAGTGCTAACTTCCTGCTTATTGGAATGCTGTCGATATCTTTCCAGATACTTATTCTACTTTTCCTGTATCATCTGTATGTGGCCATAAGAGTCCCTGACAGACGAATACTCTAAAAGCCCTCTGTTACAGGGCTTTTCTTTCTTTTCATTGCTTGCAGTTGAATAACATTTTATAGGAATGGCTTTTATCCATGGCCATATTTAAAACAAGTTTGCATAATATAAGCACACAAGGTGTATACATGACAGAACAGGTTATCTCATGGTCATCATCCCAAGAGGCTGTGATCCAAAAAGACGCAA
Source organism: Methanolobus psychrophilus R15 (assembly GCA_000306725.1). GTDB lineage: Archaea > Halobacteriota > Methanosarcinia > Methanosarcinales > Methanosarcinaceae > Methanolobus > Methanolobus psychrophilus. The sequence continues at coordinate 2,242,736 of CP003083.1, forward strand.
AGTATGTAATGCAGAACTATGGTCGCCAGCCTCTTGTACTGGAGAGCGGCGACGGTTGCATAGTCCGTGATATAGACGGCAGGGAATATATCGACTGTGTAGCAGGCATAGCAGTGAACAATGTCGGGCACAGTCACCCAAAACTGGTAGAGGCCCTAAAGAAGCAGGCAGAAAAACTGATGCATGTTTCCAATCTCTACTATACTGTTCCCCAAGCTGAACTAGCTGAGAAACTCGTTCAAATTACCGGCATGTCCAGGGTATTTTTCTGCAATTCAGGCACAGAGGCAGTGGAAGCTGCAATGAAGCTTGCACGTGTCAAGACGGGAAAGACAGACTTTGTAGCGGTCGAGCACGCATTCCACGGGCGTACCATGGGTGCCCTGTCGCTCACATACAAGGAAATGTATCGCACTCCTTTTAAGCCGCTATTGCAGGAGGAGAAATTCGTTCCCTGCAATGATGCAAAAGCAATTGCTAACGCAATTAATGATAAGACCGCAGCTGTCATCATAGAGCCAATCCAGGGCGAGGGAGGCATCAATATTCACTCCGATGCGTACCTGAAAGAAGTCCGCAGGATATGTGATGAAACAGGAACCCTGCTCATCTTTGATGAGGTGCAGACTGGTTTTGGAAGGACGGGTAAGTGGTTCTGTAAGGAACATTTCGGCGTCGAACCAGACATAATGACCATGGCAAAAGCAATGGGCGGCGGTTTCCCAATGGGTGCCGTTGCAGCACGTGAAGGCATAGCCTTTGAGCGCGGCCAGCACGCAGCCACCTTCGGAGGCAGTCCCCTTGCATGTGCCGCAGCCCTGGCTTCTATTGATATCATAGAGAAAGAAGATCTTCTCCGGCATGCAACGGAAATGGGCGATTATTTCATGAGCCGGCTCAAAGATATCTCCCTGGATGGCGTTGTAGAAGTACGTGGTCGCGGGCTTATGATAGGGGTTGAACTGGACCGTAAGTGTGCAGACATTGTGGACTTTGCCCTGAGGAATGGAGTACTTCTCAACTGCACATCCGAGAAAGTACTGCGTATCGCACCGCCTCTGGTAATAACTAAAGAGCAGATCGACTCGGTGGTGGCTGTGCTTGAGCAGGCCTGAGCTGGTTAAAAAGGAAGTCTCCGGGATAGCTGAATATGTTCCTGGCAAGTCCATTGAGGAAATAGCCAGCAAATATGGCCTTGACCCTGCATCGATCATAAAGCTGGGCTCAAATGAGAATGTGCTGGGGCCATCCCCCAAAGCGATAGCTGCAGTCATAGCTCATGCAAGTGGCATCAACATATATCCTTCAGCTGATGCATCCGAACTTGTTAAGGCAATCTCTGTCTATACCGGCTTCCCGGTACAGAATATATGCGCTGCGGGACCGGGTATGGATGGTCTGCTGGATAACCTTATGAGGCTGCTGATATCAGCCGGTGATGAGGTCATACTTCCTCTTCCTACTTTCTCTTACTACGAGATCGCAGCCCGCGCCAACGGTGCGGCCCCGGTCTATGTCGGCTCAGGTGAAGAGTTTGCTTTTGATATTGAAGGTATAATGAATGCAGAATCTGAAAGAACAAAGATCATATTCCTGTGTTCTCCTAACAATCCCACGGGCAGGCTTGTAAGTGAAGCCGACCTGCGCAGGATACTTGAACACACAAGAGGCCTGGTCTTTGTGGATGAAGCCTACGTGGAATTCTCAGACCGCAATCTGGCTCACCTCATAAATGAGTATGACAACATTATCGTCGGAAGAACATTTTCCAAAGCTTTCGGCCTTGCAGGCATGCGTCTGGGATATGGCCTGATGCCTGCATGGATCAGGTCCGAGTACATGAAAATAGCAACTCCTTTCAACATCAGTGTGCCTGCGATAGTTGCAGGTATTGCTGCACTCTCGGATACTCTCTATCTCCAGAAAAGCATCCGGTGCGCAAGAGAAGGGCGTGATTTCCTGACAAAACACATTCCTTTCAGGGTCTATGATTCCCAGGCCAATTTTGTTCTTGTGGACGTTGCTCCCCTAAAGTCTCGGGATGTCAGCGAAGCCCTGCTCAATAAAGGCATCATAGTAAGGGACTGCAGGTCTTTCAGGGATGCAGGCGAAACCCTCATCCGTGTAACTGTGGGTACGCCTGAGCAGAATGAGAAGGTTGTTGCAGCTTTTAAAGAAGTTTCAGTTGCCTGAACTGTAAACCTTCTCTATTTTCATTAGCGGATAGTCTAACTCCGCGCTATATGCAAGACTTACGTCCGCAAGGGTTGACTCATACCTGACGGTTATTCTCACATCAAGCATACGGCCTTCAAGTTCGCAATAGCCGAACTCACTGTTCATTTTTGAGCGAATGATATCCCTGTCTATGGAAACGCTGATATCCTTTACAAAAGGCTGGACTGCAATGCTCTCTTGTATGGCTTTCTCCAGGCTGTCTGCGTTTTTCAGGTTCACAGGTGATCCAGTGAACTGGTGGTAGAGGGCACCGAGCTTGATACCTGCTTCAAAGAGCGCATTATCCCTATCTGTGACATTATCATTCATTTAGGTGCCTCCGCAGCCTGCCTCCGGGAGCCAGCTCTCCGGATAGCCGGTGAGGCAACATAGAAGATCATTATTGCAAGTACGGCGGATGCAAGCATGTGGGTATAACTTATGCCGAATGGGTAGGACAGGAAAGTGATGACGAAAAGCAAACCAATAGGCAGCACATGGGTGGGTTTCTTTGCCTTCATGTATGTTATCTTGCTGATCATCAGAAGCCCCACGCCAAATGAGAGCAGAATAACAAGCCATGTATGGAAATACTGTTCCCCTGCCAGCACATATGCTGAGAGTATGATACCTCCTGCTGTAATGGGCAGACCTTTGAAAGAAGGCAGTCCCTGATGGACTGTGTTGAACCTTGCCAGTCTGAGGATGCCGCAGAAGAAGTAAAAGCATAGTGCTGCAAGGAGCAGGTAAGATGCCTCACTGCCGGCTGCAGCATATACAATAACTACAGGTGCAAGTCCGAATGAGATAACGTCTGCAAGAGAATCCAGGTTGGCACCGATCTCGCTTCCGGAGAACATCCTTGAAAGATAGCCATCAACACCATCGGCTACCGCGGCTGCGAGTATCAGTGTGGGTGCAAGATATGTAAAACCATTCTGGACAAGTATAATGGCCAATAAACCAAGGAGGGCATTGAGCAATGTTACAATATCAGCTAATTTCAATGTTTGGAGTATGGTGTTCACTTCCACTATTCTTTCCCATAACTTACACTCGTACCTGCAGTAACTATGCCGCCTTTGCTGCACAGAATGTCAAAACTGTCAGGAACTGTCAATATCTCAAGTTCCTGTGAAGTATTATCGTTAGTGTTTCGCTTTCGGGCTATGACTGTCATTCCTGCAGTAACTTTTTCGCCTTTGGTGCATAGGATTTCGAAATTCTCAGGTATCGTCACATCCACCCTTGATCCAAAGCGTATCATGCCAAACCTTTGCCCCCGGACCATCTGGTCACCTACCTGCACATATGAGACTATCCTTCTGGCTATTGTCCCGGCTATCTGGATAACTTCTACTATGCCGTGCTCGGTATCAATGAATATATGGCTGCGCTCATTTCTCTCTGAATCCTTACTGAATGCAGGTCTATATCCTCCTTTCTTATGCTCTATGGCGATAACTTTACCGGTCAGAGGCGCCCTGTTGACATGGACATTATGGACGTTCATGAAAATACATATCTTACGTCCTCTTATGTCTACGATCTTCCCGTCGGCAGGTGCTGTCATGCTACTGCAGCAATGCTCTGTTTCCCTTTCAGGGTCCCTGAAAAAGAAGATGAAGAATGTCAATCCGGCCAGCCCCAAAAGTGTAACTATGTTCATATAAGGCCAGTATAATGTAATGTGTGCAATCGCGGCAAGTGCGCTGATCACGACCACGGTCATTATCCATGGAGCAGAACCTTTTGCAAGCATTTAATCGTTCCTTACTTTTTCATATATGCTGTAGATATATTCTGCCACCATCTTCCATATCCCTTCTATAAGATCAACGAGTTCGGGCAAGATGCGCATAACAATGTAGGCTATACCAAAGAGAGCGATACCGGACCCAATCTTTGCAATGGTATGGTGAGCGATCTCAAAGCTGTTGGGGCCGAACCATTGGTATGCATAGGCTACGATCACGAATACATCCCTTATTATATTCAAAGTATATATAATTGGTACGGATACCAGGAATGCTAACACCAGTTTTTTCAAAGGTGCGTTAACAGAGGCAATAAGCCCTATGAACAAAGCGATACTCTCGATGGCAGTACAGGCAAGTATTATCTCTACCTGATGTCCATTCAAGGCTATCTTATTCCATGCTGCCATCTCCGCAGGTTGTCCCAATGCCTGAAGTGTCCAGAAAACATTATCCGTTACAAGGGATATTATCCATACATTGAGTGAATCCATTTGAGCAAAGGGGAAATAGAACAAAGATGCAAGTGCTGTTGCAACAGTTGCCATCGATGTAACATCGACTGTTCCGTCACCTATCAGCTTCAAAGACCTGTATTCCTTAAGCATGTTGTATGCAAGTATAAGGCAAATGATACCAACTACAATGACCAGTACAACATTCACATAATCCCTTATCTCTATAAAGTGCATTGGCTGGTAGAGCCAGTGTATAGAAAAGAATCCCCATCCTGTGGCACCCAGCAATTTACGTATTTTAATTCTTTTAGGCATCAGTGAGCAAGCAAGCATTAATGCCACTGCGACCCATAGTACATTTTCAATCATTTACAAGCACCTTTAATAGGTATGCCTGTATATATCAAATGTAGTGTATTAATCTTTTGTTCGTATGTATGCTGATACTCCAAAATTGACAGTGGATGCTGTTATTCTTTATAATGGCAGGATTGTTCTTATTCAAAGGAAAAACCCCCCTTTTCAGGGAAAGTTCGCTTTGCCCGGTGGTTTTGTAAATATAGGTGAAACTGTGGAGGATGCGGTTGTCCGTGAAGCCTACGAGGAAACCGGCCTGTCGATAGAAATAGTTAAGTTGCTTGGGGTATATTCTGACCCTCTGCGCGATCCAAGAGGACATACAGTAAGTATATGCTACCTGTCATTAGGTCACGGTATCCTGAAGGCGGATTCGGATGCAAAGGATGTATTCCTGTTCGATGTTGACCGTTTGCCGGAAATGGCTTTCGATCACAACAAGATAGTAGAGCAGGCAAGAGGTGAAGTCAATGGAATTTTGTCCAAAATGTAAAACTATGATGGTTCCGGTAAAAGGCGTATCCAAATGCAGGAACAGCAAATGTGGATATGTAAAAGAGAAAGAAACTGATCAGGAATCACTAATGTCAAAGGCAGCACGTTCAGAGAGAGAGGTCACGGTGCTTGAAGGCAATACTGACCAGGGTCTGCCCACTACATCAGTCCGATGTGATGAATGCGGTCATAATGTCGCATACTGGTGGTTGCGCCAGCTCAGGTCGGCGGATGAATCAGAAACACGCTTTTTCAAGTGCACAAAGTGCGGTTTAACCTGGCGTGAATATGATTAATAGATCCTAGTATAATTTATAGAACTATAGTCTCATATAATACCTGGCTGATGAGTGCGTATCTTTGCATGTTTTCTGTTTATAAAAACAAAGCTTTTATTAGTTAGTGGATATAATGACCTAGAAATCCAATTTATTTAGCGGAGAATCCAGATGTTCAAGGCAACAATCGATGCAGATATCTTAAAGACTTCCATAGAGACGCTTTCAGTCCTTGTTGATGAAGCAAGGTTCAAAATATCTCCAGAAGGTATTACTGTCAGGGCCGTTGACCCTGCTAACGTGGCAATGGTCAGCTTCGAGCTCAGCTCCAGCGCATTTGATGAGTATAGTGCCGATGATTGTGAGATCGGCCTGGACCTTTCAAAGATCAATGATATATTCAGTGTTGCCGGGAAAGAGGACAAGCTCAGCATGGAACTGGACGAGTTGTCCCAGAAGCTGTCCCTTCACATTGGCGGTCTTTCATATACCCTTGCATTGCTCGATCCTTCTACTATCAGGGCCGAACCGCGGATCCCACAGCTTGAACTTCCGGCAGAGGTTGTTCTCAACGGTAAGGATCTCCTCAAGGCTGTGAAGGCCGCTGAGAAGATAAGCGACCACATGCTGCTGGGTATTGAAGGCGACACATTCTACATGGAAGCCGAGGGAGACACCGACCGTGTGAGGCTGGACATTCCCCGCGACCAGCTCATCGATATCAGGGCAGGCGACGCACGCTCATTGTTCTCGCTTGACTACCTGTCAGATATCGTTAAACCCGCATCCAGGTCCAATGAGGTCACAGTTGAGCTGGGCAAGGATTTCCCTGTAAAGATCGGCTTCACGATAGCCAACGGCGCAGGTAAGATCGGATATCTGCTTGCCCCGCGCATTGAATCAGATTAAACTGTCTATGGATAATAAGGATCTTGCGTTATATCCGTACCTTGCAGAGGCTTCCCGATATGTGGCGAGCCTCGATTTTTCCCTTGACAGCCTTATATCTTCGCGCGCAATGGATTCTGCAAGAGCGCGCGGTAAGGAGCGTGTGCTCCAGTCAATAGCCGGGGAGATATTCAAACCGCCCCTGTCAAACTCGGACGACAGGAAGATCCTCATCGAGCTTTTATCATACCCTTTCTCCAGGATACTTGTATCCTGTATCGATGATCCTTTTCTGATAAGGCGTTACTCTCTGGCTGAGGCGGTCGCATCATACAAGTCCCTTAAAGGTATGGATATCGCTTTCCTTGGGGAATTCTCTCTTGATTTCGGCATCCATGCCCAAGTGAAAGAATCCGGTGTCAGGGTCCATTTCACCGATTATATACGTCTTGCCAGTTCCCTCAAGGCCATGGAATGGAAGCTTGTGAACAGGAAGATGGACCACGGATATGTGACCGTGTCCAGAGAGGAGCTTGCCCGCCTCCTGCAGGAGGGTGTGAGGCACAGGATAGAAGGCACCCTTCCTATGCAAGTACCTGAAGAGGTATGCCTGTCCTGCCAGCCTTATATCTCTGACATCCTGGCTGCGCTGAACGAGCGCAAGAGCCGTTTCGAAGGCTCGGAGTTCCAGACAGTTGAAGCGGGCCTTTTCCCGCCCTGTATCACTCACGCCATATCCCAGTCACAGGCAGGTGTCAACCTTGCGCACTCAATGAGGTTTGCAATGACCTCTTTCCTGCTTGGCATTGGGATGTCAGTCGACGATATCATGAATCTCTTCATATCATCCCCTGATTTTGATGTCGAGAAGGCACGGTACCAGGTGGAGCATATCGCAGGCTCATCAGGCACAAGTTATAAGCCCCCTTCATGTGCAACCATGCAGACCTATGGTAACTGTTATGCGCCGGATGAGATATGTAAAAGGATAAGCCATCCTCTTAACTACTATCGCCGCAAGGTTTGGTTCAGTAACAGGGATGCCCAAAAAGAAAAAGATGGGCAGTCTTCAGATACGCCCGAGAAACTTGTCTGATGCTGCCCGATGCCGCAGACTCAGCTGCGCTTATATTCCCTGCATTTCCCAACAAAGCTTTTCACAGGGAATGAAGCTGGATGCGCATGGGTGTAACTTGCAAGTGAATTATGCTCGGTGATGCCATCCTTTCCGTCTCTGATGCCCTTGCCTCTTTTCATCTCATAGGACAGTCTTGCATCGCTGGCACAGTTGGTGACAGAATAGTGGAACTCATGCCCTCTGATGGTTCCTTTGATGAAGTCCCCTTTTGCTGTCCCTTCTGTGTAGCCGAGTGCCTGAAGTTTCTTTGTCATGACGGTCTCTGCAGGGAAGAGGTTCGCGGTCCTGTAGGTCTTTTCTTCCACTTCATAGGATGTGGAGAGGTACTGAAGGCCGCCACATTCTCCGTATATGGGCATGCCGTCTGCTGAAATATCCCTGAGTACCTTTGTAGTCCTTGAATGCTCTAGTTCTTTCAGGTACAGCTCAGGATACCCGCCTCCAAAGTACATGCCGTCAACCTCCGGAACTTCTCCTTCTATGGGGCTGAAGGGAACTATCTCTGCTCCCGCTTCCCTGAATGAATCGAACATCTCCTGGTAGTAGAAACAGAAGGCACTGTCCAATGCCACACCTATTTTCACGTCTGATTCGGGCAGCTTTTCCTCCTTAGCGGGTTCTATATCGGGTGCACTTTCAGCAATGGAAATTATGGCGTCAAGGTCGATGTTCTGCTCTATGAAATCAGCAAGTTTCGAAGCATCAAAATCCTGCTCGTGGGCCATGTATAATCCCAGATGGCGGGAAGGCACGCTGATTTCCTGGTTGCGCGGGAGAATGCCCACTACAGGTATGTCGGGAATGCAGTCTTTGATCATCTGTGCATGCCTGGGGCTTCCGACCCTGTTGAGTATCACTCCTGCGATATTTACTTCCCTGTCAAATTCGGAGAATCCTTTCACTATAGCAGCAGCACTGCGTGACATGCCATGGACATTGATGACAAGGATGACAGGCACTCCAAGTGATTTGGCCACATGAGCGGAACTGGCTATCTCTGTGGAATCCATGCCGTCAAAAAGCCCCATCACACCTTCAATTACATTGATGTCATTTTTCTGCGCATGCCTGGAAAATGTGCGCCTGACACCGTCCACCTGCATCATGAATGTGTCCAGATTCCTTGAAGGCTTGCCGCATATGGCGGTATGGTAGGTCGGATCGATGTAGTCCGGACCCACTTTATAAGGCTGGACGTCCATCTCTCTCTTTTTCAGGGCTGCCATTATCCCCATGGACACAGTAGTCTTTCCGACACCGCTGTGTGTTCCGGCGAGCAGTACAGTTTTTGTCATGCTGGGTAGTTTGTCAAATATGTATATAGTGTTATTCCCGCATTATTCAAAACGGTTAAATAAAGAATGTCTATCTACCATACTATGAATTCCTCCGGGCCGCGCAGGACACTTACCGATCCTTTCGGGCGTACGGTAAAAAGTCTGAGGATGTCCATTACCAACCGGTGCAACCTTAATTGTATCTACTGCCATAACGAGGGTGACCATGGCAGCACCGGTGAAATGACAGTTGAGACCATTGTCAACATCGTGAAAGCTGCCGCAGAGTTTGGTGTGGACAGGCTCAAGATATCCGGAGGTGAGCCTCTAATAAGAAAGGACCTGGAGGAAATCCTCTCTGCACTGCCTCCTCTGAAGGATGTGTCCCTGACCACAAATGGGACGCTTCTCAAGGGCAGGGCAAGGTCCCTGAAGGAAGCAGGGCTTAATCGTGTGAACGTAAGCCTGGACACTCTGGATCCTGGCAAGTTCAGGATGATCACCAATTGCAAGCGGGACATTCTTCCCACTGTCCTCGAAGGCATTGACGAGGCTGTTGAGGCAGGTCTTACGCCAGTGAAGATCAATATGGTGCTCCTGAAAGATATTAACGAGGCCGAGATCGAGAAAATGCTTAAGTTCACAAAAGGTTACAATGGCGATGTCATCCTGCAGCTCATTGAGCTGATGAATTTCAGGGATACAGCTCCGTATCATGTGGACGCTGATCTGGTAGAGGAGGAATTGTTGCAGAATGCCACCGATGTCACGACCCGTACCATGCACCACAGGAAAAAATACTTCATTAATGGTGCAGAGGTCGAGTTCGTCCGCCCTGTGGATAATACTGAATTCTGTGCAAACTGCAACCGGCTGCGTGTAACTGCCGATGGCAAGCTCAAGCCGTGTTTGCTCGTTAACGATAATCTTATAGATGTTTCACATGCAAGATATGATGAGCTGCCCGGACTACTGCAGCTTGCAGTGAGCAAAAGGGTGCCATTTTATGGCCATGATACTTACAGGCAGGAGAAATAAAAATGGAAGTAGAACTTATAGTTGATGGAAAAGTGATCGAGATTAACCGCTTTGTTCAGGAGATCCTGGGGAGTACTGTGCTGGGTGCCGCCGGGACACTGCGCGGTGTGGAAGAAAATTGCAAAGAGGTCAGCGTAACCATTAAAAAATAGTTAGAATCCGCTTATGTTGCAGCGGTTATCTCCGGCCCATCCCTGCCGCTCAGATAAGGCGTTCTATTTCTGAAAAGTCGATGGGTGATGTCGCATCCAGAGATAACGGTGTCACCGAGATGTGCCCTTTCTGTATCAGCGCATTGACATCGGTGCCTTCCTCATCCACTGTGGAAAGATCACCTGCTATCCAGTAATATGGCCTGCCTCTGGGATCGTGCCTCTCTTCAACCTCGGTCCTGAAGAGCTTTCTGGCAAGCCTTGTGATCTCAATTTCCGTGTCTATCTCCACGAAGTGGGGGATGTTCACGTTCAGGACATCGACTTTGTCCGGAAGGCCGAGCCTGAGTACGTTCCTTGCTATCCTGTTCACGACTTTGATAGCGATGCCGAAATCATGTTCGTAGTCCCTGTTGTCATCGAACTTCAGGCCTTCTTCCTTTACCTGGATGGAAGCTGCGATAGCGGGGATGCCATAACTTGCACCTTCAAGTGCCGCACCGATAGTGCCTGATGTGGTCACGGTATCAGTGCTGATATTCTCGCCAATGTTAAAACCGGAAAGTATGAGGTCCGGCTTTTGCTTCATGATGGTGAACATGCCTATTATCACAGAGTCTGTAGGCGTTCCTCCTACTGCATTGACCTCAATGCCGTCCACCTTTGTCCTGGTGACCCTTAAAGGCTCAAAAATGGATATAGAACGTCCCACCCCGCTTTGTTGCATCATGGGTGCGGATACAGTGACATCACCTAGATCCGCCACGCTTTTGTAGGCAGCCCTTATTCCCGAGGAGTATACTCCGTCATCATTGGTAAGAAGGATTTTACTGGACATGACATATCTTCTGCAGATATGTGACTTAAAACTAATGGCTAAAAACACTAAAAAGGGGTAAACGAAGGCCAGTGTGAAGTCTATACGTTGGCAAATATTCTCTTTTTATCATTGGCATGTAAGCAGGCATCAGAGCCTTCAGGAAGGTCTGCAAGGGCTTTTACCTTTTCGATGACTTCAATATTTTCACTCATGGCATCAAGTTTGCTTATTATTTCAATGATGTTCTCATTCTGTTCATCACTGAGGCACTTATTATCCTTCACGATCTCAAGCAGTATTGACGCATCATCCAATACCTGTGCAGCGATAGTTCTTTCCATGTACTGCTTGGCGAGTGCAGAGTCACTACCTTTAAGCGTCAGATTGAACTCATTGAGCTGAGTTTCAAAAAGCCCGACATCATAATGGGCGCTCCTGAATATCTTTTTGACATAGTCTTCCCTGTAGACTTGCTTTGAGTTTTTAAGGATTCTTAGGAATTTCTTATAATCCATTCTCTCTCATCCCGTTTTCAAACCATGCCGGCAGTATTTTATCAGAGACTCTTGCTAAGTGATCTGCGCTTGAACTCCAGGTTAATTTCCGACTCCGCAGAAAAGGTCGTGATGTTCTGTAGTGCATTGTATGTTTCACTGAACTGTCCGCCATTAACGTCGTAGTCGCTTTCAATGTCGATTCCATAGTCTCTATTCTCTTCTACGATGGGATCGCAAAGGTATACCTGCAGGCTGCCGCCCGCGTCCATGAAAACAGAAGGTCTGACTCCGGAGTTGTTGTACTCTTCGACCAATCCCCTAAATATTAAAGACATGTACCTCATTGATTCCATTAGGTCATCACCAGTTATGGAATTTCCTGACCATGCATTTATAGGTAATGTCACTGATTTCCAACTTATGGACTTTTATTCAGGATGTTATGTTCATAAAATAGTTACTTATTAATGCTCTTAATCTTCAATACGTCATCTGGTTCCGTAGTCAGGGATGTATATTTATATTAGTGCTCTTATTATTCATCCCAAATCTGTTAATAAGAAATGTTTTTAATCATTAGAGTGTACTTGGAAGAATAAATTTCATTAAAGGACCATCTAAGTTGGAGTAATTATGCTTGAGGATGAGTATCAACTTGATTTTTTTTCCGAAAACGGTTTTGTCCGTAAGCAATGTTCAAAATGCGGAAAATTCTACTGGACACGGGACCTTGACAGGAATACCTGTGGGGATGCCCCATGCGACCCATATTCCTTTATAGGGAACCCTGTCTTTAACAAGAAGTTCGACCTTGCTGAGATGAGGGAGTATTACCTTAAGTTCTTTGAGGATCAGGGTCATACGAGGCTTGAAAGGTATCCTGTTGTCGCCAGGTGGAGGGACGATATCTATCTCACAATAGCATCTATCGCAGACTTCCAGCCTTTTGTCACATCAGGGCAGGTCCGGCCCCCTGCAAATCCCCTGACCATTTCCCAGCCCTGCATACGTCTTTCAGACCTTGATGCAGTGGGAAGGAGCGGGCGCCATCTCACAACCTTTGAGATGATGGCTCACCACGCTTTCAACAAAAAAGGTGAGGAAATATACTGGAAGGACCGGACCATGGAGCTATGCGACGAGCTTTTCAATTCGCTTGGAGTTGATCCTCTGGCAGTCACATACAAAGAGGAACCCTGGGCAGGCGGCGGTAACGCCGGTCCATGTGTCGAGGCTCTTATAGGCGGTCTTGAGGTCGCGACGCTGGTGTTCATGGACCTGGAACAGTCCAAGGATGGTACGATACCTATCAAGGGTGAGAACTACCGTAAGATGGACAACTACATCGTTGACACAGGATATGGACTTGAGCGGTTTGTCTGGGCTTCCAAAGGCTCACCTACTATATACGATGCAGTATTCCCGACCATTGTCAATGAGCTCATGCAGCTTGCAGGCCTTGAGCATCAGATCGACGATCCGGAGTATGCTAACATCCTTTCCCAGAGTGCACGCCTTGCAGGGCTTATGGATGTGAGCGAGAAAGCAAACCTCCTTCAGCTTCGCAAGCAAGTGGCCTCCAGCATAGGAACAAGTGTGGAAAAGCTGTCTTCCATCATGGAGCCTGTTGAGAACATCTATGCTATTACTGATCATACCCGATGCCTGACATTCATGCTTGCTGACGGTATCATTCCTTCCAATGTGAAAGCAGGTTACCTTGCACGCCTTGTGCTGCGCAGGACCCTTCGTATGATGAAGGACATGGATATCAACACCTCACTATCCGATATTGTGAGGATGCACATTAAGAATCTGCCGGAGTATCCGGAGTTCTCCGAGAAGTTCGATGTCATAGAGGACATACTTGCCCATGAGGAAATGAAGTTCGACGAAACCCTTGAACGCGGCAGGCGCATGATCCAGAAATCTGCCAAGCACTACAAGTCCACAGGCGAAAAGATACCTCTGCCAACGCTGATCGAGATGTATGACAGCCATGGCATCCCTCCTGAGATCTCAAAGGAGGCCGCATCCGAGATGGGTGTGGAGGTCGACCTTCCGGATAATTTCTATTCACTTGTGGCAGAGGGCCACAGCAAAGCCGAGCCAAAAGAAGAAAAGGTTTTTCCATACATGGACCGTGTGGAGAAACTGCCAAAGACAAAGCGCCTCTTCTACGATGAGCCCACGAGGATGAAATTCGAAGCTGTAGTGCTTGATGTATTCGACAAGCATCTGGTGCTTGACAGCACGCTCTTCTATCCGGAGGGTGGCGGACAGCCTGCAGACCACGGGACCATCACGATATATGACAATGTTCTCAATGTTGTCGATGTGCAGGTGGCCAACGGTGTGATAGTGCATATAATCAACGGAATAGAGGATGAACTTTACCTCCGCAAAGGTGACCTTGTCATCGGGAAAGTGAATGAGGAAAGGAGGATGGCTCATGCCTGCCACCATACTGCAACACACATCATCAACGATGCGGCAAGGAAAGTGCTGGGTGACCACGTATGGCAGACAGGTGCACAGAAGACCACAGACCGCGCTCGTCTGGACATATCCCATTACAAGCGCATAACCCCCGATGAGCTGAATAGGATAGAACTGATAGCTAACCGTACCGTGATGGATAACCAGCGTGTTACGGCTGAATGGATGGACAGGGTGGATGCGGAGAAGAAATACGGTTTCGGTCTTTACCAGGGTGGTGTCCCGCCAGGCAACAGGATACGCGTCCTTAAAGTGGCTGATGACATCGAGGCATGCGGCGGTACCCATTGTACCAGTACAGGCCTTGTAGGTCCGATTAAGATACTCAAGACCGAACGTATCCAGGATGGTGTTGAGCGTATCGAGTATGCCGCAGGTCTTGCAGCAGTGAGGGCCACACAGAAGATGGAAACCTGCCTGAACCAGTCTGCAGAATCTCTCAGGGTCCTGCCGGAGCACCTGCCTGCGACCATTGACCGTTTCTTCAATGAATGGAAAGAGTTCAAGAAAGATAACGAACGTCTGAAAGAGGAGCTTGCTCACATGCGCGTCAGCTGGATGGCAGATAATTCCACCATCGTCGGCGGCATGCGGGTTGTGGCTGAACAGGTCCCAAATGCGGATGCTGATGAATTGGTCAAGATCGCAGGCGAGCTTGCAGGTAGCAAGGATGTCGTTGTCATTCTTGCAAGTGAATGTGGCGGTGTCAAGATCGTGGCAGCCGCTGGCGAGGATGCGCTCAAGGCTGGTGCAGATGCCGGAAAGATCGTCACCCGGATGTCCGCGGTAGTTGGCGGTGGCGGTGGCGGCCGCCCGAACATGGCACGTGGCGGTGGTACTGATCCCCTCAAGATAAGTGACTCGCTAAAAAGCGGTATGGACTTGCTTAAACAGCAGCTTAAGGTCAACTGAGGTACAAGATGATTCCGGGGGAGATAAGGCAGTTCTTCTCTTCTCAATTTGGGAAGTCCCTTGTCGTAAAAGGGAAGCCGGGAACCGGGAAGACCACGTTTGTATTTGAGATACTGCATGAACTGTGTCCGGGTGGAAACTGCATTTACATCTCTCCCAGGATAGACAAATCTTCATCCTATGGGAAATTTCCCTGGATAGAAGGGGATTTCAATAACAATGAGGATTTCCTGCGGATGCTTGCTTCCCGTATCAAGGCCATATGGGAATCAAGCGACTCAAAACCAATGGTAGCTGTCGATTCCATTGATTCGCTGAGCATTGCAACAACAAGGTCGGCGCGCTGGGAGGAAAACAAGTTCGAACTGGAACGTCTTCTTCTGGACTTCTCGAGAAAGGTGAACGCAGATATTGTAATGATCACAGAGCAGACCGATATTGGCTCTCTGGATTACCTTGTTGATGGTGTCGTGTCGGTCGAAGCACTGGAGATGGCTGGAAGCGATATTCGCAAGACCCATCTTCTGAAGCTGCGCGGGGTCGGCATGTCTCAGTCCAGGTATCTGTTCACATTGCATAACGGGATGTTCACAAGTTTTGAGCCATTCCGGGTTTCCTATCCTGAGAATACTATAATACCATCTCCTGTGCCGGATTCTGCCCGTAGTAAGATTTCAACGGGTAGCCCTGACTTTGATGAAATACTGGGTGGCGGGTATCAAAAAGGGAGCTTCAACCTGTTCGAGATCACAAGCGGTGTCGGTGATTCATTTTACAGCATCCTGTTGCCGACATTCATAAATCATCTCAATATGGGCAGGGCCATGCTCAGCATCCCGACAGAAGGTACCAGTGTCGAGACTGAAAAGAGGATGATCTCTCCTTTCACAAATGAGGATAATTTCCCCAGGCAGTTCAAGGGTTTTGAGATACGTGACCAGAAGGGCCGCATCCCTCCATATGTCGAAGCGTTCTCCGGCAACGTCTATAAGGACATGGAAATATTCTATCAGTCAAAACACGAGATGATGCGCCAGTACGGCTCCCCGCTGCTTGACTATATCGGGCTTGACAGTATGGAGTACAGTTACGGCTGGGAGAACATAGGCGCTGTAATAGGACAGATAGCCTCTGTTACAAAGACTACGGAGAATGTCGTGGTTGCTGTTGCAAAGCACGGTCAGAAGATCACTGATTCTGTTGCGCATATGGCCACTACTCACTGGAAGTTTGAGAACGTTGATAAGACTCTTGTTATGTATGGCATTGTTCCAAAGACCGGGATGTATGTGGCTCAACTCGAATTTGGCTCCGGATATCCACAGGTCAGATTAGTTCCTATCAAATAATCTCCAATCTTGTATTTTTCTTAATATATCCCAAACATTAATATGAATATAGGACTAATATTTACAAAACAAGTTTCAAAGGTAAATGATAATGGATGATCAGACTCAGGAAATTCTGGCAACTCTAAGGGACGGGCTATCAGACAAAAGTTCATTGTTCTTTGCTCAGGTTGACAGTTTTGTCGAACGCCTGGTCTATCTTCATATCTACGATGTGCTCCGCAATGACGCTGACAGAAATGTTGTGTGGCTATGCCTGAATTCCCCGCGTGATAAGATCCTCGGGAAATTCGGGGACTTCGGCTTTAATATAAGCGGTTCAATGGACCGTTTGTTCTTCATTGATATCGAAGTGCCGGGCAAGTCTCCCCAGCAAGGGACCTTTTACTGCAGTTCTCCGGCAGATTACACCAAAATGGCATCCCATATCTCTAACCTTTTTGAAAGGAACATGCCTGCCCTGCTGGTGATGGATAACATGAATGTGCTGGCCACAGACACAATGCAGGTTGTCGAGACATTCATGCAGTTTGTCGAAAAGAAAGTGCACGAGAAAGAAGGGGGCATTGTTTCAGTACTTTTGAAGGATATACTCTCCCCTGAAAATGAAATGCTTGTAAAGTCCTTTTTTGATGTTGTTCTGGATGTCACCAACATAGGTGAAGTACATGCTCAGATTGGTCTCAGGGACTTTGATTTCAGGTACTTTGTGGAGGACGGATATATAAGATTGGAGTACGCCCCAAAGAAAATCAAAAGGGACAAATTGAAGGTCCTTATAGTGGACGATGAGCCAGATATCCCGGAGCTCTTGAAGCTATCCCTCATCAGCGAACCTTATGACTTCCTGGTAGCATACAATGGTGAGGAAGCGATCGATATCGCCTTGAAGGAACATCCCGACCTGATATTACTTGATATCATGATGCCTGACATGGACGGATATGAAGTTGTAGGGCAGCTCAAGAAAAGCAAAACTGCAAATGATATACCGGTAATAATGATCTCCGCAAAGACTGCGATAGAAGATAAGGTAAAAGGCATGGAGCTTGGCATTGATGACTACATTGCCAAACCTTTTGATAAAAGGGAAGTGAAGGCCAGGATTAAAATGGTCATGAGGCGGCTTGGCTGGTCTATAGAGGAATAATTATATATTACAATAATATATTGTCTACGTATATATTATTTCCTTTGCAGGAGTATAAGATGCATCCAAAAATCATGGTCGTAGACGACGAGCCAGATACAATAGATCTTGTGAAGATCATCCTTGAGTCCGAGAATATACAGGTTATCGGCGCCAGCAGTGGTTTTGAATGCCTTGAACTGATGGAGCTGGAGAAGCCGGATCTCATTTTACTTGATATCATGATGCCCGATATGAATGGATGGGAAACCTTCCATAAGATCAAGGAAAAAAACCCTGCTCTTCCTGTTGCAATGCTTACTGTAAAGAGTCAGGAATTCGATAAGATGCTTGGCCTTCATGTGCTCAAGGCAGATGACTACATCACAAAACCGTTCAGCAGGAAAGAACTGATAAAAAGGACCATGGACCTGTTAGGAACAAAGGCCGAGTGAGTCACAGGATCTCACAAAGGATGGCCTTTCTGTCTTTAAGGAACAGGTGAGCTTTCCGGTCCCCGCTTAAGTTGTCTTCTAACCGGTTGCGTATATCCCAGTACTCTTTGGGCTCCACTGCAGCTCTTAATATAACTGTTCCAAAACCGTTCTTCTTCAGGAAACCATTGATGTGTGCGGTGTCAAAATCCTGAACGCTTAACACCTTATATTTGTTCTTCAGCATTGGATGATTTACAGGTACTTCAGAAGTAAGGAAAAGACGCTTCCTGTCAATCAAAAACAAGCAGATATCGGGAGCCTGCCTTTCCAGGTCATGCGCAAGTTGCGAGAGAAGCCCGGCCCTTTCCACTGACTCTTCCGGCTCATAAGCATAATAGGCAAGTTTCTCAGATGGCTCCAGGTCCTGCGCGTCTAAGGTGGACTCGATGCGTGCACGGGATGGCAGGGCTACTGCTGAGGTATCACATCTCATGAGGCTGCCAAAATAAAGGTTAAGCCTGTTTATTTTCCCGTCAAGGGACAAATACTCCTTCTCGCATTCAAAGGGTATCCTGTCGGGGGTGAGCTGTGGAGGCGCCTCAAAAGCAAAGTCAGATGCTTTGGAACTGTATGAAGCTATTACTTCAGGTATTGCAGGCCGAAGGTTTCCTATGTCGCGCAGATTCTCACTCGCAGGTCTTGCAGGATCTGAAAATACAATGTCAAGTTCCGGCAGTTGCCTGATAACCTCGGGTGACAGCGCATCCCCGCAAATGAATTCAACGTTATCGATCCCAAGAAGCTTGCAGTTCTTTTTTGCATAGGATATCTTCTTCGCATCGATCTCCACTGCATAGACCATATCGCACTCACTTGCGAAATAGATCGTCTGCCCGCCAACTCCGCAGCTGATATCTGCAATAGTGCTGCATTTAAGTCGTGCAGCCCTGTATCTCGCGACATCTTCAGGTGTTGCGAATCTCACTCCGTCCTTGTCAGAAACGATATTATGTCCAAATCTCTTTTTGCGTGGCAATCTTATCCCGGAAAAAAGGGGTCTCAAATGATTTAAAGTCATCTCTGCAGAATATGGAGTTTTCTGGCAGTAGTAAGTTCTCGCTGTGATCCTCTATTATTCAATATTTTTATATAATATCGCATGTATATTGAAGTATCTATAGATGTCTTATCAGCTAGTGTTATAAGTGAAACCATGTCCGGCTTGAGCGATGCTTTAAAAAAGGTGACAACAGGCATTCTGGGTAAAAAGGGTGCAAATAAAGGCAGTAGCTCGCCTTTTGGTTCAGGCAATCCTCCGTTTTCCTCTGGTGTTCCCGATCTTAATTCGCTTCCTGACCTGGCTTCCGCTTTCCCTCCGGGGTCCCCGCCTGGTTTTCCGGGCACAAAGCCCTCTTTTCCTCCGGGAATGGGCTCGGCTACCGGCATGCCGTCATCTCCTCCAGGAATGATGCCTCCGGGCATGGGTGCTCCCGGAGCTGCACAAGCTGCCAATGCTGAGCATAAAGAAGCCATAGAAGTACATGGCAAGAAGATCAAGGACGTTGAAACGAAGCTCTCAAAGGCCGATGTAACGCTGAGCATGGTGCAGCGTGATAATGAGGAGATTAAGAAAACCGTTGACAAGATCGACCAGAGCGTGCTTGAACTGTTGTCACTTTATGAGATCGTTTCCAATCAGGTCAATCCTTTCGTGGGCGATGATATCGGATCCCGTGCTACTATAGAGAGGTTCGAGAAAACAGAGAAAAGGATCACTGAACTTGCGGACCTGCTTGTTATCTTTAAGAACGACATGGATACTGTCATTCATAAGCTGAACATGCCCGGCATTTCCAAAGAGGTTGGTTCAAAGATGCAGGACATCGAATCCAAGCTGAATGCATTTGCCGATGCAATGTCCATGATGCATGAGAGCTTGGAGCAATTAACCTCCCGGACAGAGGAACTCACCGGCAAGACCGAAACCATCGATCAGAACATACTCGAACTGGCGGAATCTACAAGCAACATCTCCTCCAGGGTGGATGAGCTGGAAAGGAAAAGCGCTCTCCAGTCTCTGAACGATGCAAAAGAAGAAATGGAAAATGCTTCAGACGAAAGGTCGGATAACAGGGGACAGGATAATTCCCGTACAGGGCAAAAGAAAGGCCTTCCCCTTGTACGCCTGGAGAACCTGAGGACCGATCCTACCAGTGTTGTAGTCCTGCTCAACTGGATAGAATTCCTGATGGAGCGTGTCGGCAGGAACAACCTGATGGATGCGCTGGACTATTATGTGGACATCGGATGGATAAGTGAGGATGTCCGGTCAGAAGTCATGGCATATGCCCGTGGCATCGACTACTATGTGGAAAAACCTACATGGCGCCTGCTTCCTGAAGATCATACCAAATCACTGCTGTTTATAGAAAGGCTCTGCGGGCGTAAGATCGACCGTAACATGCTAAGCTCCATAGATAGGGAGATGTCAAAGGTTAAACACGGGCTGGAGGAACTCTATGGGATTTGAGGTTACGGTGGTCGTAGCTATATTTTTTGTTTCGGCTCTTGTGGTTGGAACCTTTTCCTACACCGCATTGAGTGCATCTTCTGATATTGTAAACGATGCATCAGAAGATCAGCACCAACTCCAGAGCAAGCGGCTGCAGACATCTATTAACATTGACCACTCTGTCCCCGGAGCTTCGGGAAGCACTTATGATCTGACAGTAACGCTTACAAACACAGGCAGTGAAACACTCCATTTCGATGAGCTGAATGTCCTTATCGACGGGTACATAGAACCTTACACTTTTAATGAATCTGCTGCTGTCTGGGTTCCTGCAGAGACACGCAGCCTGACTGTGCCAGATCTTATGGGTGAAGGGACACACCGTATTAAAGTCGTGACTGAGAACGGCCTGTCAGCATATGATACTTATTTTGTGTAAGCCAGACGGTGTCATATTTATATAGTATTGTCAATATATTATAATCTCGATTATATTCTTGAATTCACGACCAGACGGTAAGAAAGCATGAAAAACAACAACTTTCTCACAATGGGAACCTTTTCCAAGTGCCAAAAGGCAGAGACTGCCATAACGCACATGATCTTTTTCATTGTGGCCATCATTCTGGCTATGGGAGTCATCACAGTCCTTTCTGCTGATGTGCAGTCTATCGTCTCATCTTCCTCTGTGAACAGCAAACTGATAGCACAACAGATGAGGACCGATATAACAATAGTGAACGATCCCTTGATGGTGCCCTATGACATTCCAGGCAACAGCTATACTTTTTATGCAAAGAACACAGGCAGGACCGAGTTAACACCAGAGTTTATAACAGTGCTTGTAGACGGAATTATGGTTGCACCTTCAAATATGGAACTTGAACTTCTCGATGGTGATGTGGTGTGGAGGCCCGGTGATGTTCTTGTGTTACGTGTGATCCCAAGCCCCAGCCCCCTTGATCCCGGGGACCATCGCATCCTTGTCGTCGCAGATAACGGGAAGTCCGGCAGCATGAGCTTCAAAACATAACGGAGAAAAAATGGTAAAGATATGTTCATTCGACATTCCCAGGGACGAGCTCAATGGGAAACTGGGCGGCGGTTTTCCTGTAGGCTCACTTGTAGTGATAGAAGGTGGGAGCGGCGGTGGCAAGAGTTCCATCTCACAACGCCTTTCATTTGGGCTTAATGAGAATAAAGTAAGTGTTACACTCATATCCACTCAGATGACAACAAAGGGTTTCATCAACCAGATGTACTCAATGGACTATCCCATAGCCGCTTACCTGCTGAATGGTTCTCTTCTGTACATCCCGGTAATTCCGCTCGTCCAGGCAGCAAAGTCGAGGTTCGATTTCCTTGAGAGACTGATGGCTGCAGAAGAGCTATTCGAAAAAGATGTTGTTATAATTGACACGATCTCTTCGCTCATAAAATACAGTGCAAATACGGAAAAGAGCCTTGATCTCATCTCTTTTTTCAAGAAGCTCAATGGAATGGGGAAGGTGATAATCCTCACTATAGAGCCCAACCAGCTTGATGAGGACATAGCTTCAATGTTCAGATCATCCTGCGATGTTTACATCACTCTTAAATCGAGACCCCTTGGAAGCGAGGTCAAGCGTACTATTGTTGTGAACAAGTTCACGGGGGCAAAAGGCCCGGTGGGCCAGATGATAGGTTTCAGGATAGAACCAAGGGTTGGCCTGGTAGTGGAGATAGCGTCCGTATCATGAGGTCCGTGGAAGGTGATTGAATGGATCTGGAGTTTGAGAAAGCCATACAGAGAAATCCGCATCTGGGTGAATATGTACGGAAGTTCATGCGGGAGAACGGTGCTGATGAACCTGTTTTCATGGTAAAGCTTTCCAAGGACCTAAATAAGGAAAATGTAAATCTCATCCTGCCTGTGGGGGATCCTGTCTTCATTCACCTCTATGGCACTTCCGAACTGGGAGAGGTTCGCTACTACAGCATAGAGCCATTGTTGAACGACCTGGAGAAACAAAAGTACGATATCATCCTGAGCATCATCCTTGAAAAGTCGGCTAACGAATCCCTGCCTGATTCCGAGAGCGAGTTAAAGGAACTAATAATAAGGCTCCTTGACGAATCTGTTGATATCGGTGCCGGAGGGAGCATCGAAGCTGATGATAAGAAAGGCAAGTTCGATATATTGAGCAAACTAATACCTGTGCAGAAAAAAGTTCCTTTAACCCAGAATGAATACAACAAGCTGCTCTACCATATAGAAAGGAACATTATCGGTTCCGGTCCCATAGAACCTGTTATCAGGGACCCGTATCTTGAAGATATCAGCAGCATTGGCGTGAACAATGTGTTCATTGTCCACAAGATATTCGATACAATTAAAACAGACCTGACCTTCGGGGATGAGAAAGGTCTTGACAACTGGCTCAGGAGCATGAGTGAGCGTATCGGCCGCCCTGTAAGCGATGCCCGCCCTATTGCAGATGGTGCACTGCCCGACGGGTCACGTATCAACATCATCTACAGTATAGATATCAGTAG
Source organism: Methanolobus psychrophilus R15 (assembly GCA_000306725.1). Classification (GTDB taxonomy): domain Archaea; phylum Halobacteriota; class Methanosarcinia; order Methanosarcinales; family Methanosarcinaceae; genus Methanolobus; species Methanolobus psychrophilus. The sequence continues at coordinate 2,265,481 of CP003083.1, forward strand.
ACGTGGTAGTAGTTTCACGATGCGTAAGTTCAGTGAGGTCCCTGTCAGCATCATCCAGCTCATCAACTGGGGTGCATTAAGTGCTGAAGCGGCTGCCTATATGTGGATGTGTCTTGAGAACGGTATGAGTGTCTTTTTCAGTGGGGAAACTGCCAGTGGAAAGACTACAATGCTTAATGCCTGCCTTGCGTTCGTCAATCCCAGGGCAAAGGTATTCAGTGCCGAGGATACGGCTGAAGTCCAGCCTCCCCAGCCAGTATGGCAGCAGCTGATCACGCGTGAGGAAGGTCCTGTGGATTCCAGGGTGGATACGTTCACTCTGCTCAAGGCTGCTTTGCGTTCCAGGCCGAATTATATAATCGTAGGTGAGATCCGTGGAGCCGAAGGTAACGTGGCTTTCCAAGGCATGCAGACCGGGCACCCCGTCCTGGCAACCTTCCACGCATCTGCTGTCACTAAGATGATACAGCGCCTGACAGCTGATCCTATCAATGTCCCTGTGACCTTCATCGATAACCTTAATGTGGCAATGATATTATCCGCCGTCTATCGTAAGGGGAAATTCCTTCGCCGATGTCTTGCCGTAGAGGAAATAGAGGGATACTATGAAGAAGTAGGTGGAGTGGTCACCAGGGCAGTGTTCCAGTGGGACCCCGAAACCGATAAGCATAGCTTCAGGGGCCTGAACAACAGTTACATCCTTGAGAACAAGATAGCCACTAAACTGGGTTATGAGGATAAGAGGCAGATATACCAGGACCTTTTCCTCAGGGCAAGGATACTGGAAGAGATGCGTTCACGGGGTATAGAGGACTACTATGATGTACTTGATATCATAGTGAAGTTCTATAAGCATGGCGTCGATGGCCTGCCTTTCAGCGTGTAGGTGAGCTTCATGAGTTATGAGAAGGCTTTCAAGAACCTTGGCATGGAACCTCTGGTTTACGCAAAGAAATTTGCCTTGCCTATTGTTCTGTTTGGAATTGTGTTCGCCGTTCTCATGTACACGTTGCTTCCTAATCTCTTCGTAGGTCCTGCAAAATACATACCCATACTGGTAACTTTTGCATGCGTTTTTTTCGCCTTTTCATATCCTCTTTCCATTCTTGCTGCAAAGGCCACGCGTATAGATAACAATATGCACTACTACATCACTCAGATGGGTTCCATAGCAACCGCGGAAACTCCCCGTCTCGACATCATCCGTATCGTTTCGGAGAATGACGACTACCGTGAACTTGCGACGGAAACACGGAAAATATATGATCTAGTGACCGTGTGGCACATGAGCCTGGCTGATGCCTGCAGGTTCATATCCAAACGTACTCCTTCTATCATCTTTGAAGACTTCCTCGACAGGTTCGCCCATGCACTCCAGTCAGGGGAGGATGTGAAAAGTTTTCTTTTTGCCGAACAGAACGTGGTCATGAACGAATATGAGTCCATGTACAATGGAGCCCTCTACGCTGTCGAGATAGTAAAGGAAATGTTCGTTTCCCTGGTCATGTCCCTTATCTTCCTGGCCTCTTTTGCAGTCATCATGCCTGTAATTACCGGTATGAACGCGGAATTGCTGATGTCTATTGTTGTTGTGGTCTTCCTTGTGACCGACCTTGTCATGGTTATGTTCACCAGGAGCAAAGTTCCTCAGGATCCGGCATGGAACAGGTCTAATGCATTGACCAAGGATAAGCTCAGACTGTATCGTTCCATTCCCATCTCGATCGGCGGCTGTATAATTGTAGGTATGGCAGTTCTCATGTATGGTAAGATCGAGACCCCTATCGCCGTTGCAATGTTCCTTACTCCTCTGGTTTATACGGGGCATGTTGCACGTAAGATCGAAAAGGGCATCCGTCGGAAAGATGAGAACTTTCCTGCTTTTATCCGCTCCCTTGGCAGCTCTGCAGGTGCCAGGGGAGGCCTGATCGATGATGCATTGAAAGCTCTGCGGTCTCACGATTTTGGCCCTCTTACAACAGATGTCAATAATCTTTATAAGCTGCTGGCGACAAGGATTGATAAATTTGCTTCATGGGACCATTTCGCTGCAAACATCGGGAGTAATCTCATCCAGAGGTTCTCTGTAATGTTTGTCGAGGCAACTAACCTTGGGGGCCAGCCAGATGTTATAGGTGACATCATAGCAACAAATTTCCACAGGATTGTCAACCTGAGGAAAAAAAGGACCCAATCCGCAAACAGCCTTGTGGGTGTCCTCTATGGACTTACGGGAGGAATTGGTTTTACCATGTACATTTCCCTCGGTGTCGTAGGACTGATGCAGGATATGTTCGCAACCGTGGAGATGCCTGCCGGTATGTCCATAGGTATGGTGCTGTACACTAATGTCGGGAACATTACCACTCTTGAGAACATGGTACTTGGAATAATGATTGGCCATTCCCTGATGTCTGCCATTCTCATAAGGATAGTTGACGGAGGCCACATGCTCAGCTCAACCATCGACTTTGTTATCATGGTGTGGATATCAGGAGTAAGTGCAATCGTGACAATGGCAGCAGTGTCCTCGCTTCTTGGGATGACTTGACTGAATAGGATCTCGAAAAGGAAAGGAGTGTCAGGCCCTTCTGCCTGGTAGTGGAGGAGTGTCTTTACCAGTCTATTTCCTCATCTCTTTTTTAATGTGATCTACAATTGCACAGGTCATCTCTTTAGTTGTATAGGCTCCGCCCAGGTCGGGAGTAATTATGCCCTCAGTAAGAGCAGCATCCACAGCTTCCTCAACGAGTGCAGCTTCCGACATGTGCCCCTGCCATTCCAGCATCATCTTAAGGCTCAGTATGGCAGCGATAGGGTTTGCTATGCCTTTTCCTGCGATATCCGGGGCACTTCCGTGAACGGGTTCGAAGAACGCGTGGTTGGTGCCGATATTAGCGCTGGGTAGTAATCCGAGGCTGCCGACGAGTGCTGCAGACATATCGCTGAGGATATCCCCGAAAAGGTTGGTTGTGACTATCACATCGTATTTTTCAGGCGAGCTGATAAGTTTATAGGCCATTGTGTCCACTAGCTCGTCACTGTAGTCAACACCGTGCAAAGCCGCTGTCTCGCGGCAGACATCCAGGAAGAGTTTGTCGGATTTCATTACATTGGATTTATGGACAATAATGATCCTGTTTTTTCTTTCCTTTGCCAGTTTACAGGCGTAGGCGGCTATCCTCTCCGAGCCCTTGCGGGTGATAACTCTTTTTGTCCAGGAAGTATCCTGCCCGATTTCCTCTATTCCTGAATAAAGCCCTTCGGTATTTTCCCTGACGATCACGAAATTGAAATTACTTCTGTCAAGGATACCTCTCACAGTGGGCAGCGGCCTTATCGGGCGGATGTTGGCATACATGTCAAGCTCTTTCCGGATGGTCAGGAGCACACTCTTATAGTTGGGATCAGGCGGGGTTGTGACAGCTCCAAAGAGTATGCAGTCACATCCTTTCAGGACCTCAAGATCCTCATCGGTAATAGCCTGGCCGGTCTTCTCCCATTTGCCATATCCCAGTTCCACAGGCACTTTCTCAACATCCAGTCCGAGCGCGTCCAGCACCTCTACGGCCGCAGGGATCACTTCCTTCCCAATCCCATCACCCTCAATAACAGCAAGTTTCAATCCATCACCTCAACATTAGTTAAGAAGTTGTCCTGCCCCTTTAATTCCCTTATCAGGTCCCACACAGCACTGGCCACGAAGAACTCGGATGCTCCCCAGTGTACCACAGCGCCTTTGATACCCTTTATTGTTACAATGCCTGACTTTTCCGAACGGCAGCATCTTGTTATAAAAGGCCTTGAAGGCTTAAATATATCCGACTTAAAGGGGCAGATATTCACAAAAGAGTAATCGATCCCTGGAAATCTTGACTCGAAAAGGCTTCTCGATATTTCACATCCTACAAGTAGCGACCCATCCTCTGTGATCACATCGGAGTCAAGGCACTTACCATCCAGTCCCGATGAAGAGCATGGGAATACCGTTCCTTCTCCTTCAAATCGCCGCAGGTCTGTAAGGTTCTCCGAGAACTTCACTGCAAGGTCCCCGAACACCCCGCTTGCCTCAAGCCTCCTTATAACACTGGAAAGCCATGATGGCTCGGGTGGAACGACATCCACTATTTCGATATCAAGGATGGCTGATAGGTCCGGCTTGTGCACAAAGGTCACATGCATATCAATGCCTGTGAATATCACCGTGTTGACAATTCCCTTGCAGAGCTCATGTGCAGTTTCAATCAGAAGGGCACGGTCCTTGATGTTGAGTTGCCTGCCATACTTAATGATTTCCTCACCGCCGGCTATTCTCTCAAGAGAGCTGACATCCCGCAGGAGCTGGTCCCCTGTCTGGCTGACCCGGTACAGAATGTATGTATCAGTCTCATCACCGCAGGAACAAAAGTTCTCTTCGATCATGTAGTCAGTGAGGAAATAGATGCGTCTGTCAGCGTCATCGGGAATGGGGTGAGTGACCCCCACATTCTTGTACTCTTGAGGAAAGATCATAGCCATATTGCAACTATCCGTATCAATTTAGATCTCATTCTTTTGCCGCAGCTTTCCTGTGCGCCACAAGTCCGCCATCGGTCAGTATTTCCAGCAGGAAGGCCGGTAGTTTGTTTCCATGACAGGTCCTTCCGTTGACCCTGACAGTGCCTTCAAGGAGGTTTATCTCCATCTCGTCCCCTTCATTGCACTCAACATCCACCTCTATCAAAGGAAGCCCCACATTTATAGCGTTCCTGAAGAAGATCCTGGCAAAATACCTGGCAACAACGCAGGAAACGCCTGCATGTTTAAGTGCAAGGGGCGCCTGCTCCCTGGAAGAACCGCAGCCGAAGTTATCTCCTGCAACTATTATGTCACCTTTGCTGACCTTGCGGGGGAACTCGGGGTCAATGCCTTCCATCGCATGGTCAGCAAACACCTGCATGTCCGTTGTACGAAGGTATTTCCCGGGTATGATGACATCCGTATCGATATCGTTCCCGAAAATCCATACTCTTCCTTTGATTATGCTGTCCAATATATCACCTTGAATTTAGTGTAACAATTCTGTCCTCTGATAAAAATGTGTTCCGATGAATGCCTTGATAAGCAGATCATGGAACCAGGCGAAAAATGTAAAAAAGAAAGGTATGTGACAGATCAGACCTCTATCACATTTCCATCCAGTACTGCGCGCTCACTGACACTTACCTGCTGGGTAACGTTCCCGTGACTTATCGTGTAAGCACCTGTGGGCCTTACGGCGAACTGGGTCTCTCCCGGGATTGGTCCCTCTGTTGAATAGGGCACCGTGAAGGAGTACGTGCCATCAGATGTGGCAGACTGGGAGTAGGTGAATGACCTACCCTGGTTTGTCTGAATGGTGTTGCTGATGGTCACGGTCTCACCTGCTGGTGCCGTACCTGTAATGGTTGCGCCTTCGACATACTCGAATGTCTTGACGTAACCTGAATCTGTCAGGGGCAGGTTGCCTCCAAAGAGCACGTTATACACGTTCTTGTATCCCGTCTCGCTGGTGTATCCTGCTGGTGCTGCAGGAGACTCATGCACAAGGCGATATTGTTGCAGGCCGCTGCCATCAAAGATATGCAGCCTCGCTTCCATTGAGTCGTAGTACCTCTGTCCGGGCACATACTGGGAACCGCTGTCAGTCTGAACTGAGACATAGTAACCCTCCGTGTCCAGTGTCCAGGCCGTCATTGCATAGAACTTACCTGTTGCCATCTCCACATCGGAGATGATGTAGCGTGATGCAACTTTGTCCGGGTCCGGATGGATCGCATTAAGGACCGCCGTTGCTTCCTCTTCAGAAGGTGCTGTGAAGAATGGCGCAGCTCCCGGCCTGTTCTCTTCATCGATACTTACAGAGCGCCCTCCAATACCTGCCTGGAAGGGATTGGCATTTGGCAGCCGCCGCGCAATGGTCTCTATCTCATGCCCATAATCCCACCAAGACATCACTCCATATGCCGTGTCAGGATAATCAAAGCGTTCTCCACTTTCAGGTGCTTCGTATATCTTAAGGAAATCCATGCCCGGGTCTGGTGTGTTGGCTTCCATCCAGAAGAGCGAGTCAAGCCAGTAGCCATTCATTCCGCTGGCATACTTTGACTGCTCCATGGCAAGGCTGTAACTGGGATAGGCTACGAGCAACAACAGCATGAATATGGTAATTAAATGGGCTACCTTTATGTTCTTGCTCAAGAAGCCGGGAATCTCACCCATGGATTTTACTTTGTCATGGTAGGCAGCTTCAATCTTTTTCCATCCGACAAGGTCAAGGACCTTTGCTGCGAAGTATCCTGAGAGTAATGCGACGTTGATTGCATAATAGTATGCAAAACGGTTCTGCCCATATATGGCAAGGAGCAGTATGAAGGTCCAGACAAGGACGAGCAGCTCTTCAGGTCTTTTTTCCTTCCTGACACTGTAGGCCAGCATGAACACAGCGATTATTGAAATGAAGAAGCCCATGGCGAAGTTGTACCAGACAGAGCTGAGGGTGAACGCACCTCCGCGGTAGAAGATGGAGGAGACCTCACCGATGGTGGAATGGCCGCCAGTCTTCACTGAAAATATAAAATCTCCGATGCCTGCTATCGAATTAAATATTGACGGAGAGGCTATTCTTATTGCCAGAAGCCCCACCACTATTGTTGCGATAAGTGCCAAGGGGTAGTAAAAAGGCTTCATTCCCTTATCGATGAGTACTTTATAAACAATACTCATATACACGAAAGCAAAAATCGCGGCAAATGCTGTTGCGACATGGAACCATGAATAATGCAGTGCATTGAAGCCTATTTCCCAGTTCACAAAAGGAAGGACAGGCAATAGTCCTACTACAAACGTAATAATTCCTACAATTTCTAGATATTCAGTCGGTTTTTTGTTAAAGTAATCTACACTATACTGCACTGCTGCAAACACGACAATGATCATGCCGAACATGGGAGCGCCCGGCCATGTAAGCTGGTAGGCTGCATACATAAATCCTGCCAGAATTGCATATATTACTGGTCTGGTGGATTCTTTGTTCCTGTCCTGCAACATCTTTAAGGAAAGGTTCCTCTTTTTTGCCTCGATGAGTGCAAGCATGAAGAACAGCATCAATAATGTACTGAACAGGATTTCTCCCACATGATGGTCAGTGAAGATGATTGTTGAACGGTTAAGGAATTGTCCGGGAGCTATGGCTAGAAGAAAGGCTGCCAAAGCACCTGTTTTCCTATCCTTCAAATGTTTGCCTATATAGTACACAGGAATCACTGTAAGAGAACCCAGAACGGCAGGGAAATAAGCTCCAATTGTATTTACAAGACCTGTATCTGGATTCCCAAACCCTATAAACAGCGCTGTCAATGCGATCATGTGATCGAAAAGGGGGCCGAAGTGGATGTAAGAACCATTAGGGAAATTTGTTAAAGGGTTGTATAACACTCCGTGAGGATAGTTATGTAAGAGCACTTCAACCATGCGCATGTGGTATAGGGGATCATTGCTGAATCTTACAAAACCGTTTGGCAGGAATACACTATCTGCAGGACGTATGCGAATGATGAATGCAATTATTGCTGAAACTATGACTGCCAATAAGCATGGCCAGCAAGTTTTGTCTTTTATGGAGCCTGTTATTTTATCAAATACCATATGCTAACATCTCTTCTTTTTTATTATTGTTCCTCTTTCTGGTGTAGAGTATATCTTGCATCTTCAATCGCTTCCCAAGAACCTGCAGTTGGTATTATGAATGAGAAATTCATAACGAGTTGTGTTGTCACAAACGAAATCAATAGATTCCCTATTTTAGGTATTGCGATTAATATCAATAATCCTATATATAACGGTTCTTCGAGTATAACAAAGGGATATAGAACTGTTATGCCCAAAATGACGACGGGTGAGATAATGTGTGTAAGAAGTGCATATGGATAGATTATTTTACCAAATTTCCCTTTCCCAAGAAGGTCCAAATTGTCTAGGTACACTCTCCTTAAACCGTTTATTCTTTTCATTTTCTGGACCGTTCGCCCTTTTAGTGTAAGCGGGACACGCTCGTATACTATGGCGTTCTTATTATAAACCACTCTATAACCCAGATGGATGATCTTGTAGAGCATATCTGAATCATCCGCATAGGCGTTTGGATTTATCCTTATTTTCTGGAGAAGCCTCGTCCTGAAGCTCATAAGTGGTCCGTTACACACAGAAACAGAATATATGTTGCTCTCACCCTGTCTCCATAGGTCGAAAACGGACCGATATGAATCCTCATGTGATTTCGATATTCTTGTTCTGTCAGATACGATAACTATCTTTCCTGTAACTCCGCCCACTTTCGGATCAGCATACTCCCTCACGACCTGCAACAGGGAATCCTCTTTCAATATTGCATCTGCATCAGATATAACTGTTATCTCAGTTGTGATCTTTGAAAAGATCCAGTTCAAGCCTCTGGCCTTACCTTTGCCACCTTCGTTTTTAATAATGATGGTCTTGAACCCATTTTTGTCTATGGACCCCAACGCGCTCTTTTCTGAACTATCGGTGGAATAATCATCCACTATTATCACTTCAAGCTTGTCTTGTGGATAATTTAATTTATATGTATTCTCTATCTTTTCTTTGATGACCTTCTCTTCGTTATACATTGGTATTATTAACGTGACAGTTGGAAGATTATCAATATCCGGTAATACTGTACTTGACTTGGAATAGATATGCATGATAATAGTGTATGAGGCAAAAAGAATTATCTCAAATAGAACAAGGACCTGCCAAATAACTAAAGGATCGATTATATTAAGCAACATTATTTATTACCTTTTATAATTATTCAGTTTTTACATTATTTCTTTCAGATAATGGTCCTGTCAGTGCATATTCAATTTCCATTTGATTTTCCTAGCAAGATAAGCCAACTTGAATAAAAATTTTGAAAATAACTCATTTGCCAACATCTTTGCTTTAATCCTTTGAAGATGGGGGTTTTTGAGATACTTGCCCATGAAAGTCCCCTGTCTTACTGATTCCGGCTTATAGTACAGGAATTGATAGCCTTTTACACTTTGCCAGTATGCGAACTTGATAGCTCCTGTCCTTTTAGGTCGATTAAGTTCCTGCTCTATCAATCTTATTATGTCATTGCGGTCTTTCGGTATGTAGCAACCTTCAACATCTTCATATGTCGTTCTGCCGATCAAGATGGATGGTTTACCCCAGAATACACTTTCAATTCCTATTGTTGAACCAAAGGTAATAATCTTTTCACATGCATCCATCAGTTCATAGGAATCAATTTTAGAATCAGCAGGGATTATAAAGAGGTTTGCTGCTTTCAGTTCACTCAACTCTTTTATCTGGGTATTCTTCAAACCTTTAAGATTCGGATGTATCCTCAGATAGAACGTAATATTTTGATTGATTTCTGAATGTATGATCGAATCGATAGCTTCGGTCTGAGTCCTGTAATAAGGGTTTTCCCATCCTTCTATCGCTTCGAACTCATCTTGGGATGAGATGTAAATAGCAATGTTCCTCTTATGGGGATTAAAACCCTCAGGCAGGTTTCCTTTGATCTGGGACTTAGTGAATGAATACCAACTCTGGTCTTTTCCGCCTCTGCGTTCTTCAAACCAAGAGATTGCTATCTTTTCCTTTTTAGCGTCGTCTGGCTCGCTATCCCAACATGTGTCTATCTCTTTTTTCTGATAGTCCAGATTATGAGGATATGTGTTTTCTGTCAAAGAATATTTATTGAGGACCCCCGCCCTTTCATGCACATAGGTTCTTATTTCCATGTCCTGCGCGGCTCTCAAGGCGGGTCTCAGTGGTACATATCTTCCGTTGAACAAATAGAATATATCCGGCTTTATAATCTCAAGATGATGCCGGGTCGCGTTATAAATTGCTACTGACATCATCAAGTTCTTTTCCAGAAAGAACCTGTACTGTGTCACGTCGATTTTAGGTTCTCTCACCATGCTGATAAGGGAAGAAGCGACTGCCATCCCCACATCTATTCCACCTACCTTGAAGCTCTTCAATTCTTCCATTGTTGAAAAAACAGGTAAGTTGAGGTCTGTCATAAAATCATTTAAAGCAAGATCATGTCTGTTCTCTTCAGGGAGATGTATGATATTCAATCCCCTGTCACTTCTGGATTTGCACAGGATACATCTGAGCTTGAGATGGCTGGGATTAGGTTCACAATATGGTAATTCTCCTGAACATTGGATCACATGGACCTCGTCACCTGCATCGATATGTCTGGCAGCGATTTCAAGGTCGGTTGCAAGGTGTGGCACCCAGTCTGCAAAGGGCATATAGATAAGGATCTTCATTTTCATCCCATAATATATAATTAATTTGGATTCTTTTGTAATAATTATTGTGTATGTGAGGCCATTGAATGCATATTAACTAGAACACTATTTTTCGTTCAATACTATATATCTGAGTAAATAACCTTCAAATCCTAAACTACTAAGATTTTTTGCTCCTGAATTCTTACTTAAATTACGAGCTGCAAGATGCAGAGACTTTTTGCGGCCAAGTTTAATGACTTAAAGTGTTCTATACCTTCAATGTCTGTTCCAATTCTACCAGAAAAACTAAGTATCATTTTTCATTTCCTTTATTTTTCAGTTTTGCATAAATTATGCAAGTTCTTCCAATTCCTAATTTCGCTAGTGATGTATATATGTTTCTTCGAAGCCTGTCGTCAATATTCCCTTCGAGTTTCATCCTTCTTTCATGACATTTACTACCAATTTCATTGTTATCAATGTAGTTATCCTCCATTAGTAAAAACAATTCCATAGGGAAATCTGCGGTTTGCAAATAAATTTCGAATCCACACTTGTCCAGTAACTGGGTTAAACTGGAGAAATTAAAATAGTTGATGTGGTCAGGTATTGCCAGCCAGTAGTGGGATTTGCATATTTTATTTTTATGTGTTTGTAACTGGAGAACGTTGAAATCATTTGGAACTTCTACACAAATCATTCCTGATTCATTTAGTAAATCTTTACAAATAGTTATTATTTCAAGGGGATTTGGTATATGTTCAAGTACACATTTCAAATTGATAAAATCAAAGTATCCATACCATTTTTTTTCTATAAAATCCTCAAGTGTAGTATTAAATACATTAGTGTTTAAAAAATTAGCCATTTCACTTGCTGTGCATGAAGGTTCTATTCCAAATGTTTCCCAGCCATTTTCCTCCATGAATTTAAGGAAAAGTCCATTTCCACAACCAACATCTAGTAACCGTTTGTTACCACCAATATCATTTATGTAATTATTTAATATGTCAAATTTATCCTGATACCATAAATTTGACCATTTTATCTCTTTAACCTCTTTTTCATAGTCTAAGAGTTTTGGTTTTTTTTCTTGATAATATTGCTTTTCATAGTATTTTTTAATCTCTTCTTTTGATGGAATTGGATATAGGTGTTTGAATCCGCAAAAGTCACATTCAATTATTTCCACTTCCCCATTTGTTGCCACTACTTTCCCTTTGTGCATAGCATCCACCTCTTAAGTTCATTTTACAATCAAATGTTTAATAAGTAAATTCTCTGACTAATTGTTTTATAATATTCGAAGCAACAATCGTAATAACAATTGAGACTCCGGTACTTTTTCTTTTATGTTTTATTCTATACAATCCCATCTTAAAGGAGTACCTTTCTTAATATCTTTCCTTGCTTTTTTCTGTAGTATTTCAGTTAAAAATCTAGTATGTAACCCGAAACCAGGTCTTATAGATTTAATATTTTTTTCAGTGAATTTTTCTCCAGTGTTAATATCTTCCACAACAAATAAGGATCTTGAAAAATCCCTGCTTTTCTTGGCTTTTTCTGTTAGCTCATAAGTCACTTCACCGAGTGCTTTTTCTGTATCTCTGACAGCCTTCACCATTGATTCGAATTCATGGAAATCAAGTGAGAATGCAGCATCGGGCCCTCCCATATTCCTGTCAAGGATGAAATGCTTCTCAATTATTTTTGCACCAAGCGCAACAGATGCGATAGGTACGGCTATCCCAAGGGTGTGATCAGAAAGCCCGACGACTGTTCTGAAAGTGTCGATTATGTTCGGTATTGTTTTCAGATTGAGTTCTTCGAGTGGCGCAGGATATGCAGATGTGCATTTCAATAGTGCTATCTGCTGATTCCCCATCCTTTTACAGGAAGCAATGGCTTCCTCTATGTCCGAGAGTGTTGCGATACCTGTGGATATGATAACCGGTTTTCCTTTTGATGCGACATATTCTATGAGTGGGATGTCTGTTATTTCAAAGGATGCGATTTTGTAGGCAGGGACTTCCATCTTTTCAAGAAGGTCAACTGCAGTTGTGTCAAAAGGAGAGGAGAAACAGATAAGTCCAAGCTCTTCAGCTATCCTTTTAAGCTCCGGTTGCCATTCCCAGGGGGTATATGCTTCCTTATAGAGATTATAAAGTGTCTTCCCATCCCACAGGGTTCCATGTTCTATCTGAAAGAACTCATTGTCACAGTCGATCGTAATTGTATCAGGTGTATATGTCTGAAGCTTTACAGCATCAGCGCCCGATTCTTTAATGGCTCTTATTGTATCGACTGCAAGGTCGAAATTCTGGAGGTGGTTCGCTGAAACTTCCGCTATTATGAATACCGGATGTCTTTCACCAATGCATCTGTCAGCAATTCTGATTTCCATGTTTCCCTCAATTGTATATTTGTTAGCATTGATAGTCATTTACTTTAGTAATTTAGTTCCCGTCTTCCTCATTGCATGTTGTCGTGCAGGATTCGTGCTATCTGCTGCTTTTCATGGTCGTTCAGCTCATTCCTGACCTGGAAATGAGGCATGCCCAGATTCTTCGCTCCCTGTATATCTGCAATGGGGTCATCTCCTATCATCAAGGCTTCAGAGGCCTCTATGTCGTAAAATTGCAGGACCTGCGTGAAGTATTTAGGGTGGGGTTTTGCAAAGTCCAATCCATCCTGTTGTGAATAAAATATAGTATCAAAATATCTTTCAAGCCTTAACGCCTCAACTTTCATTTTCTGAGGCATCAACCATCCGTTGGTAAGCAGACAAAGCTTGTATTCCTTTGATAGTTTCCAAAGGAAGACTTCTATGTCTTCCCTCAGGGATATTTCCGGGCAGTGCTCTCGATAGACATCCACTAACTTGCTGATAATACAGCTATCAATGTTCAGTTTCCTACACAGATAATCGAAATTGTTCCCTCTTCCATTGAGAACGAATGATTCTAATAGTGAAGAGTAAACTGCGTAATGATTCAGGGACTTTTCCTTCGCTAAGAAAATAGCAACGGCTTTAAACCCACTGATGACGTATTCTCTTTCATTGTACAACGTGTTATCCAGATCAAAGATAATTATTTTTGTCATGTGCATCAATAAATATGTCCTCACTATACCGTAGCATCATGAGACCTTCTTTGAAGGGCTCCACGTCAATCTTGCCCTTATTCAGTAGTTTGATCAGATAAAGAGGAGTGTTTCTGCCAGCTGCAAAACTTAAATTAGATGCTCCTCCGAAACGGGGATTCACTTCGATGAATTTTACCTCCCCTAATCCAGTTTTAAAGCATTGGATGACATTATGGCCTATTAATTTCATTTTTGTAGCAAGTAAAATGCACAGGTCTGTTATTTCCTGATCATTCACTGTGATTCCGACCTTCGATTCTCCTGAGACGACCTTTATTCTAACCCTAGGGACCAGGCTGATAAAATTCCCATCAAGATCTGAAAAATAATCTATACTGTACTCGGTCCCTTCTATATATTCCTGTATTATGGGGTCATCAATATTTCCAATGAGTTCGTGCAATTCTCCCTTGTCTTTAACAATATAGAATTTTCTGGCACCGGCACCTGTCTTTGATTTGAGTACACAAGGATAAGTAATGTCATCAGAGATCTGTGTCCATGACGTTATTGCTGGTAAATCATTTTCCTGTAAGAATCTGAAGAATTCAAACTTATCTGAGCACATATTTGCGACCATGGGATCAGGAACCATGACCTTTGCCATAGTTCTGTCTTCAATATGTTTTTTGTGTTTTGACAGGTAAAGTACATCCTCATCCCTTGTTGGAACAATAAGGCGCACTTTGTTCTCAGTACACAGTTTCTCTATGAAATCCAGATAGTTAGGACTATTCAGTCTTGGGCATATCGTATACTCATCGCAGAAGTAAAGTGCTGCAGAAAGGGAGTCAATATCTATCCCTATTACTTTCCCTTCATTCTTTTCTTCTGCCAGCGCTTTTTTGAATTCTTTTACAAGCAGCACTTTCGTAGAAACACTGGTGATAAGGATTGTGGTTTCAGTCATCTCAATGATTTTTTTTCTTTTCATAACTGATTATCTCTCTGATTCCTGATTCGAGATCGTATTGAGGAGACCAAGACAATTCTTTTTGCATTTTACTTATATCTGCACAACTTGATTCATATAGCTCTTTTCTGGATTCGATTGCATTGACATTGAAATCCCCTAGGTTCTTTTTTAAGATTGTAATAACATCTTTGACTTTAGAAGATACACCGGTTCCTAAATTGTAGATGCCTGTAGCATTATTGCTCTCACCTAGTTTTAATAGTCCTGCAGCTACATCCCTTGCAAATATATAGTCAAATCGATTATCTTCGTTGAACAAAATAATATCCTTTTCTTGAAGGATATCTCTTATCCACCGGGAAATTATGTCACGTGATCCTTTTCCATATACTCTGAATATTCTTGCAGACACAGTATCAAAAGGATATTCATTATTCCGGCTAAGGAATTCCAGATCAGCTTCTGTCTGGAGCTTTGCAACACCAACCGTGTTCCTGGGACTGATGGTAGAACTTTCAGTCAAATGGTTTTGTTCTTCAATGTTGTTATACTGTTCTTTGTCGTATATCAGATAACTGGATGCAAAGATAACCTTTTTCAAAGAAGGGTATTTGATAATCTGATCGATCAGATAATGAGATGCAAGGATATTATTCTTGAAATTGGATTCCCAGAAGTCCTTTCTTTCTTCGGTTCTTTCAAAATCGGCGGCTAAATGAAAAACGTATTCAGGTTCAAAGCGGAAAAGGAACTGGTTATCAGGTCTTGAAAGATCCATCTGGAAGTATTCTATATTACTCAGTTCTGAAGGCTTTTCCTGAAAATCCACACATCTTATTATGGCTCCCTGCTTCCTGAGCATATCAATGAGCTCTTTTCCAATTACTCCTGCTCCGCCGGTTACTAGTACTTTCTTGTTGTTGAAAAACATGATGATCACCTTATAAATATTCCGACCTTAACATCGAATGCATCACACTGTCATGGTATTCGCCATTTTTGAAAACGTGTTTTCTGAGGATACCATCTCTTTTCAGTCCGAAGCTTTCCAGTGTTTTGATGTGACTTTCCCTGTAAACATAGGTCTCTGTATATATCTTATTCAAATTGAGCTGCCCGAATCCATATTGTGAGAGCATTTTGAGGACTGCAAGCAGCGTTTTATCATGTACGGTATTGTCGCATTCAAGATCAGTGTCCAGTAAAAAAGATAATTCTCCTCTTGATGATATGTAATCAATATTGGTAAGACCACAATAACCAACGAACCTGTCATTCTCATCGATTATTGAAAAAAGGACTGAATCATTACTATTGGCAATGATATCCCAGTATTTCTCCTGGTTTCTGTCAGTAAGGGGTTTCCATTGACGAAGTATGGACATTTGCTCATTGCGCCATTTTTTTATATTTTCCAGATCACCAAACTCTATGTTCGATAAGTATAGACCATCTGCTTCCAATATTCTAGCTCTCATGAGCAAATCTCCTATAATATGTTAACGAAAAGCATTACATTTTACTTTGAATGTACCGCTGTTTGCATGATATGTTCGTTTATCTTTATTAACTCTGGTTGTTTATCCAATAATTCCTTGATGTCTTTTAGCAAAAACATTTTTTTTGTAGGGTATAGATGTTGATAGATTTTTGTGATTAAGTCAAAGTCTTCTACTGTGTCCAGTGTAAGTCGTAAGTGACTCAAGTCTTCTTCATTTGATACATTATGCTGCTTAAAAAAATCAGTGTGTTCTCTTATATATGGTGTTACATGTTCTCTTTCATAATCTTCTTTTGCTTCGTTCCATGCTCTTTCAAGCACATTGAACGTGAAAATTTCTGTATCCATTCCTCTTGGATATGTAAGCTTTAAAGTATTGGAACAGTAATCACAATCTTTATTCAGAAACTCTTCAATAACCTTATCTATTATGGTAGGGTCGATTAATGGGCAATCTGATGTGATTCTAATTATTATATCAGCTTTAGTCTGTACAGCAGCTTTATAATACCTGTCAAGGACGTCGCTCTCACTTCCTCTCAACACGATGATTTTGTCACTATATTGTTTTATCGTGATGTCAATAATGTCGTTTTCGTCACCATATGGTATAGCGATGACAATTTCATCAATTAATGTGGAACTAGATATTCTGTCGATGTCCCAAAGTATTATAGGCTTGTCCAGAATAGTTCTCATAACTTTTCCGGGAAGGCGGGTGGATCCCATCCTTGCTTGAACAATCGCCACAATTTTCATATTGAATTCTATCCCTTATTTTTGATGAAATCCGATATTGAGGATGCAACGTATTCCACATCTTTCTCTTCCATGCTAGGATACAATGGCAACGTAATTATTCTTTTAAAAACATCTTCAGTCACAGGATAGTCTTTTTCTTTAAGGCCAAAGGTCTCTTGGTAGTAAGTATGTCTGTAAACAGGTATGTAATGAACATTTGTCCCAATGTTCTTTTCTGCTCGCAGGTATTTGAAAAGGTCATCCCGGTTAATAGATTCTTCAAGTAGGACCGTATAGATATGCCATCCATGCCTGATACCATCTTTGACCGGAGGAATGCTTATTGAGTCCATATCCTGGAGCAGTTCCTGATAATATGAGGCGATATAGTTCCTTTTTTCTATAAAACGGTCTATTTTTTTTAGCTGGGATATTCCCAGAGCTGCCTGAATATCGGTCATACGATAATTACGTCCGAGCATTTTCATATCATATGCCCATCCGGCATTGGGACCGTAGCGGGATATAGCATCCCTGTCTATTCCATGACTATGTAACATCTTTGCTTTTTTGGCCAGCTCTGAATCATTTGTCACTACTGCCCCCCCTTCTCCTGTAGTTATAGGTTTTACCGGATGAAAACTGAATACTGTGATATCTGCGAAGTTGCCTATTTTTTTACCATGATAAGCGGCTCCAAAAGAGTGGCAAGCGTCTTCGATCAAATAGAGATCATGTTCATTTGCTATGTCCTGTATTTCTTCAATATTGCATGGGTGCCCTGCATAATCCACATAGATTATCGCCTTTGTTCTTGGCGTGATTTTCCGCTCAATGTCCTCCGTGTCTATGTTACGTGTTTCTCTTTCTATATCTGCATAAACTGGTTTCAGTCTATTGTAAAGAAGTGCATTACTGGTGGCAGCGAATGTGAAGGGGGTTGTGATGACCTCTGAACCTTTTGGCAGGTCGAGTGAAGCTACTGCGACATCCAGAGCACTGGTTCCGCTATTCATAGCTACAGCATAGCTGCATCCCACATACTCACAGATGGCTTTCTCGAATTCGGGTATTTTTGGGCCGGTGGTCAACCAGTCACTTTTCAGGACCTTTATCACCTCTTCGATATCTTCATCATCGATTGTCTGATGTCCATAAGGGATCATAATGCAACCTCGTAGGGGATTGTATCCTCTTTGTCCTCTGCATTCTTACTGAAAACTATAACGCTTGCTTCACCATTCGAAATGTTCCTTAATGCATGGGCAACATATGGCCGGATATGAATCACTTCATAGGCATCTGATTTTGAATCCAGAACGATCTCTTCATATTTCCCGGAAACTATATCCTTTAAACACAACTTGACCTTTCCGGCAGCCAGAGCTAACCATTCCTCTTTGTTCCTATGATAATGATTAGCTCTGGTTTTCATGGGTTCGATAGATACTACATAAGAATGCACGCAATTGAATGGCTCATCTTCATAGTTCATCGATACCATCTCTGAGAGCCATCCGTCCTCCCTTTTATGTTTGACCCGTATAAGTTTATTGTATAACATGGACCCAATTACAATATTTGTTTCAGCTGTTCTGTTGTAAGCCATTTGTCATTGATGTCGCTGGAATACCGGTAGTTATCAGGTAGGCTCTTTCCTGAAGAAGTGTTTTCCTTTTTCCAGAATGAGAACTCTGGCTCGATCACAAAATAGTCAGAGAATTCTTTTGCATGCCTTGATTCATCTTCTGTTATCATGATCTCGTGCAGTTTCTCTCCAGGTCGAATTCCTGTGAACATTTTTGTTGCTTCAGGAGCGATTGCATCTGCTAGATCAGTTATTTTCATACTGGGTATTTTCGGGATGAAAATTTCCCCTCCATGCATTCTCTGTATTGAACTAAGCACAAAATGGACACCTTGATCAAGAGTTAGCCAGAAACGTGTCATCCTTTCATCGGTGATCGTTAAAACTCCTTCTTCTTTCTGTTCATTGAACAGTGGTATCACGCTCCCTCGGCTACCTATCACATTTCCGTATCTGACACAACTGAACCGGGTTCTCCCTTTTCCTGTATAGGTATTGCCCTGAACGAACATTTTTTCTGCAACCATTTTTGTTGCCCCATAAAGGTTTACAGGATGAACGGCTTTGTCTGTGCTTATTGCCATCACTTTTTCAACAGAATTATCAATAGCTGCATCAATTACATTGACAGAGCCGTCTATGTTTGTCTTCACGGCCTCTATGGGGTTGTACTCACAGGCTGGGACTTGTTTTAACGCTGCTGCATGGACAACGATATCAATTCCATTCATTGCGCGATAGAGCCTGTCACGGTCCCTAACATCACCAATCAGGAATCTGAGGCGCTTATCATTAAATTCCTGTTTCATTTGATACTGATTGAATTCCCCTCTGGAATATATTCTCAGGCTACTCGGATTGAATTCCCTAAGCATAACTTCAGTGAACTTTTTACCAAAAGAGCCGGTTCCGCCTGTGAGGAGGATATTCTTGCCATCAAATAAAGATTCATCAGTTTTCAATTGCATGTTTCGACCATCTCTAATTTAGAATATATAAGTTATTATGGACATTTTATTATATAAAGTCATTTTCGACTCTGCATATCTCTCTCTTTCTGCTTCATCTTTATGTATTCTCCAAAAGAAAATACACTCTGTCAGTTATTAATATGTTTCCTGTTGAAAGGGTGTGAAGCGAAGATTACTGGAACTTGGTCGGGTTTATTGAACAGCACATTCTAAGAAAAGCTACAATTACCATGTAAAACTTTCCTTTAATGTGTTTACTGAATTTTCAATGGCACATTCATTGCGTAATTTCAAGATATTCTTTTTGAAATTCTGGAATTCAAGGCTATATGACTTGTAATTTTCAATTATATCTTCCATTTTGCACACAAATTCCTCAAGGCTATTACAACGGATTCCAATTGGATTCTCAGGCCTATTGAAAGCATTGATACAATCGTTGTCGAAATGCAGAATTGGTTTCATGTAAGACAGGGATTCGAGGATTGATCCAGTACAACTGAGCCTGTAACGACTTTTGTCATATAATATCAGGAATACATCAATATCTGCAGCATATTTTTCCATTTCACTTCTATCAAGTCTTTTTCCGGGGCATGGACACGTGACGTTCGGGAAATCTGAAGTTCCTCTGTTGTCCATTCCTATGATACGGATCTCATACGGGTGTTTCATATCTTTTTGTGAAAGCTGGACCAATATGTTATGCAACATCAATGGATTCCCATAACCGAAGATTGCAAATTTGGCATACTCATTATCTAGCTGGGCGGAAGGTTCTTTAAAGACAGTAGGAAGTATCACTGTATACATGTTCAACTTCTTCACGTCTATGTACCTCTCTGCATTTTTAATAATATGAGGCGACAATGCGATGTATCGATAGTCCGCCGAATGGTTCCAGAGTAGCATTTTTCGATTTGTAAATAATTTATTGGATATCAATTGCCAGGGCATAAAACGATTAATAAATTGTGCGATAACCTTAGGTAACTCTGTTAATTTCACCTGTCTGATTATTTGAAGTTTATATGTGATATCAGTTTGATTTTTTATTCTTTTAATTGGCAATGATAGTTGAGTTGGTTTAGAATACTCATTTGCAACAGTGTCAAAACTTCCATGAAGCACGAAAGTGAATTTCATTTCATGGAATTTTCTTCTTTTCTTTAATTTTTTTATTGCATAAAGAATTGCAGGATTAAAGGAAAAGAAGAAAATTTTGTTCACCTTAAATTCAATGGCATCAGAAAAAATTTCGTTAAAAGGTGAGTAATATTTGAGCACTCCCCTTATAGTATAAAGATTTCTGAATTTAGCTGGAATATATTCTATATTATCGATGGTAATTTTATCATAGTCTAATATGTTCTGAATGGCCTCAATATGTGATATATCTGCATAAAACCTGATTGCTTCCTCTGGATAAGCTAAGCGCAGTCCATAAATAAAACCACTGTTAACCTTTTCATGAGTTAATCCTCGTGCAATCGGCTCGCAAATTATAATCATTGTGTCTCCATCATCATATCTGCTAATTTATAAAAATCTACTTTTTGTTTCCATCCAATACTTCGTATCAACTCAGAATTGCTAACTAACATTTCGTATTCAGGAACAAATTCATGATTTATTATTACATGTTCTTCCCAATTTTTGTTGACCTTTTTGAAGCAGTATTCTACCCATTCACGGATGCTATGGGCAATTCCACTGCCAATCATTGCCTCGAATACAGTGTCTTGGTTTATCAGTATCCAGACAGCTTCAACCACATCACCGGCATAATTAAATTCTTTTTTTACGTCTATATTGCCCAGTTTAAGTTTTTCAGAACTTCCATTAGCAATTCGCTTTACTGCGCTTACGATTTTTTGGTTTACGTGCCTTTCGGACCTTAACGGACTGTCATGGTTAAAAAAGTATCCAACATACACCTGCAAACCAAATGCAGAACGATAATATCTGCCCGCATAAACAGATTGAATTCGAGCTACAGAGTAGGCACTGTTTGCCTCAAAAGGTGTTTGTTCATCGATGGGTACTCCTTCGTTTTTAAACTGCATAGCACTGCCAGATAAAAACACTTTAGTTTTTGGACAATGTAACCGGACACATTCCAAGATATTCAGAGTACCAGTGCTTATAGCGTTGTGGTTATCAAACAATGCAGAATGGGCCGTGGTGGAATTAGCTGCAAAATGAAAAACGTAGTCTGGTTGATGATGTTTTATTATCGATTCGACAAATGAATAATCTGCTACATCTCCTTTTATATAGCCGTGGGACCGAGAAACACCAATTACGTCAACTCTATTCAATGTTAAAAGCTGGGTGAGGTAGTAACCATCTTGCCCGTTTATACCGAAGATAATTGCTTTCATAGAACAAACTACATTTCTTTTTTGACAACAAATGATGCAAATGAGTATTTGTAATTTCCAAACACAAAATCGGGATTGGGGCATTCCCAATTCGGTTCATCAATCAACTTGCAGTTTTTCATGTAAGATAGCAACCTATGCTCTAAGTCAACTTTAGTGTATAGTCGTGCACAAACACGAGGCTTAGGATCCCCTTGCTTCCAACCATCCTTATAATCGCAAGTCATTACAAATATTCCATTAGGCGCTAATAATTCTGTAATGCATTCAACAAATGACTTGTCATCGGGATCGTGTTCTATTACGGAAGTTGAAAAAATAATATCATAACTGCCCTTTATTGTATCTGGTTTTGTGGCAAACTCTTGCAAAGTATAGTTGAACATAGGATCTATTTCCTCTACAACAATTCCCATTTTAATTAATGCCATACAAGCGGTGTCTTGGTAGCTACCTACACTAAGGATTTTAGGATTTTTGTATTCCTTAAGATGACGATAGACTGTGTCAAAAACAAAGGCTTGTTGTACGTTAGCTTCAGGAATTTTTTTCTCCATCGTTTTTGGCACTAACTCAAATAAATGCTTCACAGCAGGCTTATATAACTCTCGTGCTCTATTATCTAGAATCCCGTTGAAATTACTTATGCTTTCAACTGCTAGTGGCTCATAGCTTACATTGTTGAGTGTTTTGGTGTAATCATCTTCGTATAAGTATTTGGTAGTACTAAGCCAATTATTTTTATTTGGATTATCATGTGATTTTATGACCAATCCTAATGTATCCTTCAAGATGTGCTTTATTTTTTGAATGTTGGTAGTTTTCCCTCTAATAAGTATGGAATCAATTATTCGCTCATATTCCCAACATAAATTTTCAGGAGTCCACTCTTTTGTGTACTTTATTAAAGGAGTTGTTCCATTATTAATGATTTCTCTCAATGGTTTTTCTGCTACACAAATTGAAGGTTTGGAATCTAAAATATGTCTAAACATCCGGCTATTGGAAATAGCAATTGGTCTGTTTACTGCCAATGCATAGTCGATAACACTTGATATTCCTCTTCCCTTGTCATCACGTAAAAATACATTTATAGTATTTTGAGCAAGAAAATCAAGTACGGCTTCTTCATCCAAATAATCATGTGAAATTGAAAGTGTTATTCCAGGCTTTCGTAGCAATTTTCTACAATCATTTCCTATACTCTTTGCCTTCTTTCCGTCAATGTCACCAAATTTGGCGAATGGAATATGTAATCTTATCTCAGCTTCATCAAACTCGCTCTGTACCAACTCAATCATGTCCTCATAACCCGTTTTTGCAAAACCGAAACTGCCAATCTTTAATTTGTCAGATGTCGGATATTTATTAACGTACTCTTTAACAGGCCGTCCATGTTTAAACACATAGGGGTTCTTTAGCAAAAGAGTTGGATCAGGAGCAATATAGAAATCAAACAGCCTATTTGCAAATTCCGGATGGTAGATTGCATACTTCTTGCCTTGCTTGACAGAATCTGCGATATTTTGCATTATTGAATGAATAATCCCTATTTGTGGTACTGGAATGTCTGCAATATTGTTTTTGAGAATTCCATATCTAAATATTGCACTGGTTACCCAAGGCATTGTAGCAGGCATATAATTATAGATGATTGCAATAGGGCGTTCTTTCTCAAAATGTTCTTTTAACTCATTAATGTTACTGCACTCTACTTTGATAAAGTTATACTTTTTTGATAACTTGAGAGCATCAAAAACATTTTCTCCAAACTCATAAACGCCACACTGGCATTTCTTATGCGTGACAAACAATACCCTATTGTTATTCAAAATAAACCCTCCATTTTAAACAATTTCAATATATGGCAGTGGGAAAATAAACTTCCCTCCGTGTGCTAAAAATTCATGCTCTCTGTCTAAAATATTGTGTTTAAAATGCCAAGGCAGCACCAAAAAATAATCGGGGTTCATTGCCCTCGCCTCTTTTTCAGAAACAATCGGAATGTCAGTACCTGGTGTGTATGAGCCAAACTTGTCCTCATTTACTTCCGCAATACAAGGTATATGCTTGGTTGTGAATCCACAAAATTGAAGCAAAACATTCCCTTTTGTGCTTGCACCATAACCAATAACCTTTTTACCATCAGCTATCAAGGACTCAATCAATTCTGTAAGACTTTCTCGATGTTGAAAAACTCTCTCTGCAAAATCAAGGTAAGGCTTAGGAGTGTCTAAACCCATAGCATTCTCTTGTTTAAGCACCCAATTGATAATCGGCAAATTAGATTTATATGGTCCATTTTCCTTGCATGCTGTCACTGCAAAACTTCCACCATTGATTTGGTTCATCTGCACATCCACAACCCTTAGTCCACAGCGCTCCAGCATATTTTTAACTACTTTAAATGAGTAAAATTCTAAATGCTCATGACAAATGGTATCGTAAGAATTAGTGCGGAGCATACTAGGCATATAGCTCTGTTCAAAATGCCATATTCCATCATCAGCAAGGACTGCTTCAATATCCTTTACAAATGCCATTGGATCTTCCAAATCGTAAAACATGGCAATAGATGTAATAATCTTTGCTTTGCGATTTGGAAAATTGGTCTTAAATATTGTCGCTGAAAAAAAGTCCGGAATGAGGGTAACCTCATCGGTATAGTATTGTTTAAACTTTTTCCCGGTAGGATCAATTCCTACTTTTTTGAATTTACCTGTATATGCCTTAAGTGAAGTTGCATCATTACTGCCGATGTCAATAACCATATCGTCATCATTCGGTTTCACCATCTGCTCTAAGATGCGGATTTTTTGCTGTAGGTGTCTTACCATAGAGCTGTTTAGACCTGAGCGGTAGCCATAGCTTTCTCCATACATTTCATTCAAATTGTATAACTGTTTTAGTTGCAA
Source organism: Methanolobus psychrophilus R15 (assembly GCA_000306725.1). Classification (GTDB taxonomy): domain Archaea; phylum Halobacteriota; class Methanosarcinia; order Methanosarcinales; family Methanosarcinaceae; genus Methanolobus; species Methanolobus psychrophilus. Next base: position 2,289,966 of record CP003083.1, read on the forward strand.
CAAACCGCTATCAGGACACCACACAAGGTCAAGTGGACCCTTCGTAATAGGCTCGTTTGGTGATTTAGGAAATACGCCTGTGAGGCATTGTTCGCCAAGCGATAATACTGTGACAAGGTTCGTGCTACCACTGATGCGACATTTATTGATTTCAGTATACATATTATTTAATCCATTAGTTGCAATAAGTTACTTAATATGAGTAAATCTAACCTAACGTTAATATTATTATTGCTTATTTTAACAATCCCCTGATTAATCAAAACTGTTTCGGCTGTGACACATTCATTTTCACTAGGATTCCCTTTAATTCTTCATATATTTTCCTATCGAACTTCAATAACAAAATCCCATATATTACAGTCCCCACTACAACTGGAATCAATGTTAACCACACATTCGACAGTGGCATTAACCACCGATATCCACCCAAAAACAATCCCATAACAATAGATGCCTTTAAAATATTCCACAAACTGTTAGATTCCACTCTGATCGTTAGTATCTTCGATAATACCCATAGTGCCAAAACTGTGTTTAGTCCCGTAGTAATAAGGGTGGCAATTGCAGCCCCTAAAATCCCTATTAATGGGATAAATGATGCATTCAATACAATGTTTACCACAACTGAAACTACAGTGATTTTAAATAAATCTTTAAGATAATCCATTGCAGTTAGATAAGTAGTGAAAAAAAAATTAAATATACTCACAGTTTGCACAATGAACAATACTGCCATAGTCATATATTCTCGTCCAAACTCCGCACCGTAGAAATAGTACAGGAGTTTATCTCCCAGTAAAAATCCACCTACAAGCATTGGTATGGCCACAACAAGTGAGTATGTAAACGCTCTAGGTAATGATTTTTCTATCAATCTCATATCATTGGTCTTTCTCCAGCGGCTAACTCTTGGATATAGTGTTGATCCAAGTGCAACTGTTGTGAACGAGACCAGCAATGTAAATTGCAATATTATACGGTACACACCTACATCTGCATTGTCAAGATAATAACCTATCATAACTGTATCTGCAGTCGAAAAGACTATACCACCACCTGATATCAAAAAAACCCACAATGAAAATGTTGATAAGCTTTTAATGTGCCTCCACCTAAAGCGCACAAAATGCAAATCGAAAAAACGCAGTTGAACTATGGAACTGACAACTATCCCTACTACAAAACCACCGGCAAGGCCTGCAACACCATAACCCATAAAAATCGCAACTATTTGAACAATTATGCGTGAAAAGCTATTAATAAATCCTGCAGTTGCACTGATTCCCATTTTTCCGCAGCCATTGATGCCACTTTGAATAACCCCTCCCAAAATTCCTACAATCAGCGACAGTATGAGCCAGATAAATATTCCGGAATCGTTGAGATTAACAAAATAACTGCGAAATGTAATTAATACCACCACTACCAATATCACAAAAACAGAGCGGAGTACGATAAAAGCACTGAAATACGCATCCTGTTCCTCTCCCTCACTGATGCGCTTGATTGCAGCTCCACCAAAGCCGCCGTCAGCCACCAGATTAATGATGCTAAGATACGCAAGAAACAGGAAATATCCGCCCAACACGCTTGCACCCGCCGCATGTGCAAAGTATATTGTACTCAAGAAACCAATAAACGTAAGTGCAATCTGCCAGATGAGAGACGCTATGCTCTGACGTCTGATTGCATCTATGCTCATAATGCGTGAGACGAATGTTTCTAATTTGAACATAGTTTATGTAATCCTGTCGATGCTTTAGATATGGACAGATTACAGTTCATAAGTCTTTCATATCCTCTTCAACCATCATTTTCACCAGTTCCTGAAGTCCGATCTTAGACTCCCACCCCAACTTCTTCTTGGCTTTTGTTGGATTTCCAATCAGGATATCCACCTCAGTAGGTCTATAATATCTTGGATCCACTTCAATCAGAACATCGCCTGTAGCAGCATCCATACCGACTTCATCAACACCTTTGCCCTCCCATTCAATTTTAATCCCAGCTTCCTTAAACGCAAGCTCCACAAATTCCCGCACGGAATGTGTCTCACCCGTGGCAATCACAAAATCATCGGGTTCATCCTGCTGGAGCATGAGCCACATGGCTTCTACATAATCTCCAGCAAATCCCCAGTCCCGCTTTGCATCGAGATTGCCTAGATATAGTTTATTCTGTAGTCCATTTTTGATCTTGGCAACAGCCATCGTGATTTTTCGTGTCACAAATGTCTCGCCACGAATTGGGGATTCGTGGTTGAACAGGATACCGTTGCAGGCATACATCCCATAAGCTTCCCGGTAGTTTATGGTAACCCAGTAAGCATAGAGTTTGGCTACAGCGTATGGACTTCTTGGATAGAAGGGGGTGGTCTCTTTTTGTGGAATCTCCTGTACCTTGCCATATAGTTCGCTTGTTGATGCCTGGTAAAACCTTGTTTTCTTCTCTAATCCAAGAATGCGTATAGCTTCCAAGAGACGTAGTGTTCCTACTGCATCTGAATTTGCGGTATATTCCGGGGTGTCGAAAGAGATGTGCACATGGCTTTGGGCGGCAAGGTTGTATATTTCATCAGGCTGCGTTTCCTGAATGATCCTTATCAAACTCGCAGAATCTGTCAGGTCACCATAGTGCAGAAATAAATTTACGTTTTTCTCGTGTGTGTCTCTGTACAGGTGGTCTATACGTTTGGTATTGAAAGACGATGATCGTCTTCTTATGCCATGCACGATATATCCTTTATTAAGCAAAAACTCCGCAAGGTATGCACCATCCTGTCCAGTGATTCCGGTAATAAGAGCTGTTTTAGTCATTTGAGATACCTCTTTGTAATAATGATTATTCAACCTGTTTGAAATACTCTATGGTTTCTCTTAGTCCGTCAGCTAACTTAACCTTTGGCTCCCAGCCCAAAACTTCTCTCGCTCTGGTAATATCAGGCCTCCTGACCTTAGGGTCATCCACAGGTAGTTCCTCGTACACTATCCTGGATACGCTTCCGGTTATTTCTATGATCCTCTCTGCAAACTCCAGTACGGTCATCTCTGCAGGATTTCCTATATTGACAGGATCCGTATGCTCAGACATCATAAGTCTGTAAATTCCCTCTATAAGATCAGAGACATAGCAAAAAGACCTTGTCTGCTTTCCGTCACCGTAAACTGTTATATCTTCACCTTTGAGTGCCTGGTTAATGAAATTAGGGACAACCCTGCCGTCGTTAGCCCGCATCCTGGGACCATAAGTATTGAAAATACGTGCTATTCTTGTTTCAATGCCGTGGTGTGTGTGGTATGCCATGGTAATAGCTTCGGCATATCTCTTTGCCTCATCATATACGCCGCGGGGACCGATGGGGTTCACGTTACCCCAGTAGGTTTCAGGTTGGGGGTTCACCAGTGGGTCTCCATACACTTCTGAAGTTGATGCTAGCAGGAGTCTTGCCTTATGTTCCTTTGCAAGACCAAGCATGTTATAAGTGCCAAGAGCACCCACCTTCAGCGTTTGTATGGGCAATTCCAGGTAATCGACGGGTGAAGCCGGACTTGCGAGATGAAATATGTAATCTATCTTATCGCCGAAATAGACAGGTTTTGTAATGTCGTGCTTTAGATACGTAAAATTTTCGAATCTAATGTGTTCGATATTCTTTGTTTTTCCGGTGACAAGGTTGTCAATACATATTACCTTGTGACCTTTTTCTATTAACAGGTCGCAGAGATGCGAACCCAGAAAACCTGCTCCTCCGGTTACAATCGATCTCATATTATCACGCTTTAAAACTCAATAGAGGATGAATCCCCGATATTCAAAGAATTATGTTTTCCTATGACGTTTGCGTCATCACCGACAATGGAAGATTGAAGGTTGACGCTGGAAAGGTGCGTTCGCGAACCAATGACCGTGTTCGATATGATCGAGTTCTCGATAACCGAATCTTCTGCAATCGATGTGAACGGACCTATTACTGAATTCACTATTTTCACATTTGTCCCAAATATAACAGGTGGTATTATTACGGAACTTATACTATCATATACTTCCTGTTTACTTTCCTGTTCGCTGAGCAATATCCTGTTGGCTTCCAGAAGCGATGTGGCATGCCCGCAGTCATACCAGCTTGACACTTCAAACGTTTTCAGTTCACTGCCTCTTGAAACCATTTCCTGAAGTGCATCTGTCAACTGATATTCTCCTCTGGTCTTTACACCATTCTCTATCATCCACTCCAGTATATTCAGAAGAAGCGGTGTGTCCTTAATAAAATAAACACCGGCAATCCCAAGATTTGAAGATGGGTTTTCCGGTTTTTCCTCAAGCCTCTCAATATGGGACGATTGCTCTTTGAGGTATACTATACCATATTTCCTGGGTTCTTCAACTTCTCTTACGCCAATGGAAGCAGAACACGCCCCATTTTGACAGTATTGATCATGGAAATCCTTGTAACCGGATTTGAATATCATGTCCCCAAGGGCTATCATTGTTTCAGAGTCCCGGATATGTTCCTTTGCCAGGTACACAGAGTGCCCGAGTCCCATCCTGTTCTCCTGGCATACATATCTTATGTTAAATATACTGCTGTAATGTTTATCAACATATGATATCAGTTGCTCTTTTCGATAGCCCACAACCAGTATTATCTCTTCAGGATGAAGGTCTATCATTCTGTCAAGTATGTGCCCGATGATTGGTTTACCTGCTATGAATACCATGGGCTTTGGTTTTGTGTGCGTGTGAGGGAAGAGGCGTGTTCCGGCGCCTGCAGCGGGTATGATGACTTTCATTTTTATCCTCGGTTAACTTCTCAAATATGGTATAAATGCAAGCCTTCTGTTTAAATATAATATTTATTTGACCCTTATTATTTTAAATGAATATAAGGGTTGTTTCAGGCTCTCCCATACTCATCATCAAATCTCACAATATCATCCTCTTCCACATACTCGCCCAGCTGCACTTCAATGATCTCTAGCGGGAGTCTCCCTGAATTCGATAGCCTGTGCTTCGAGCCCGCCTTGATGAATGTACTCTCTCCTTGTCTCAGGAAGAATTTCTGGCCGTCGTTCTCCACACACGCCATTCCTTTGACGACCACCCAGTGCTCGCTCCTGTGATGATGGAGCTGCAGGCTTAGTTTCTTTCCAGGAAGGACCGCTATGTTCTTTATCTTGTGACCACCTGAGTTTTCAAGCAGCGTATAGGAACCCCAGGGACGATAAACGGTCTCATGGATGTTTATACGCTCGTCATTTCTCTTTCTGAGAAAGCCTACCACTTCTTTAACCTTCTCGCTGCTCTTTCGGGGGCATATAAGTAAGGCGTCTGTAGTGTCAACAACTATCATATCATTTATATCGATAAGTGAAACCAGCTTGTTAGAGTTGGAATGCACAAAGTTGTTGCCGGAATCGACAAATACATTCTGGCATGAAAGAGTGCAATTATTGGACTTATCCTTCTCCCATTCAGAGTAGAACGCGTCAAAATTCCCAAGGTCGCTCCATTTACAGCCAAGCCTGACAACGCTGACCCTCGAGGATTTCTCCATGATGCCGTAATCAATGGAGATGTTCGGCATCTCTGCATATATTTCCTGTATCGTCCCGGAGTTCTCGAATGCATTCCAAACATCCGGGGCTAATTGCTGCACTTCTTCTAAAAAGACCCCTGTGTCCATAAGGAACATGCCGCTGTTCCAGAGACAACCTTCTGAGATGTATCTTTGCGCATCTTCTTGGCAGGGCTTCTCCCTAAACTCTGAAACCTTGTGACCGATCTCAAGCTCCTCTCCGGGCTTGATGTAGCCATATCCGGTATGTGGGGAAGAGGGAGCTATCCCGAAGGTCACCATGTATCCGGAGGTCAACTTCTCTGCACCGGAAATGGTTTCCATTGCGATTGGGTCAAGCACATGATCTGAAGAGAAGACGCCGACAACTGACCTTCCATGTGCTTTATCTATTTCCTTCATCCCGTAACATATAGCGGGGAGCGTATTCTTTCCTTCGGGCTCAAGGAGAAGGTTCTCAACAGGTAGGTCATAACCAAGCTCTTCCACCTGCCCGATCGCAAAATACTTGTGGACCTCATTTGTAACGACATATATCTCTGATATGTCTGACACTTGCAGGCATCTTAATACTGTATCCTGGAAAAGGGACCTGTCCTTTATCTTCAGGAACTGTTTAGGATAAAGTTCCCGGCTAAGTGGCCATAGGCGTGTTCCCGATCCGCCTGCAAGAATTATTGACTTTATACACATTCCTCCGCTTTAACTAACTGGAAATTGTTTGCTTTGTGTGAACTACCATCCTATGAATAGGATGGCTTCCTGCTTCATTCTTTCCCCTTGTGAGGACAAGTCCACAGGCTCATTCCGTAGTTCCTACGGTGTTATATTCTAATTAAGTTTTGCTTATCAAGTGCAAACTTTTTGATATTAATAGCGGCATTAATATCTCGATCGTGATTGGTTTTACAATCCGGACATTGCCATTTTCTGTTTGCAAGTGTTAATTTACCGTTGTGATAACCACACATATTACAGATTTTAGTCGATGGCTCGAATTGTCCTATACGGAGTATTGTTTTACCAAACCATTCTGCCTTATATTCCAGCTTGGATACAAAAGAACTCCAAGAAGCATCTGCTATGTGCAATGCAAGGCAATGATTTTTCAACATACCGCTAACGTTTAAAGTTTCCAATGCTAATGCTTGATTCTCACCTATCAGCTTAGAGGATAATTTATGTTGAAAATCATTTCTTTGGTTGCTTATCTTTTCATGGAGTTTTGATACTTCTAATCTGGCTTTTGCTCTGTTCTTTGAACCATTTTGCTTTCGACTCATCCTTCTTTGAAGGGCATTAAGGCGTTCTAATGATGTTTTAAGGTATTTTGGATTATCTATTTTTTCACCATTGGAAAGAACTGCAAAGTCCTTGATTCCAACATCGATACCAACAGTTACCTTTTCGTTGAACAGACTTTTAACGGGTGTTTCCTGTTTATCATCTACAAGAATGCTGATGTAATATCTTCCAGTTGATGTTCCGGATACAGTAGCTGTTTTTTCAATACCCTTAAATTTACGATGTAGTTTTGTTTTTATCCACCCAATCTTAGGAAGTTTTATTTTATTGTTATCAAAATCCACTTCGTAGAATTGAGGTACTGAAAAAGATTGTACTTGATTCTTTTTAGATTTAAAAGTAGGAAATCCCTTTTTCTCTCTAAAAAATTTAGTAAAAGCATTTTCAAGATTAAGAGTAGCACCCTGCAACGATTGGGAATTTACATCCTTCAACCATTCGTGTTCTACTTTCAAACCAGTTATCATTTTATTCAAGGTGAATCTTGATACTGATTTACTATCTTGTTGATATGACTTGATTTTGTGTTCTAAAGCCCAATTATAGACAAACCTACATGCACCAAAGTGTTGATAGAACAGCTCTTCCTGCTCTTTTGTAGGATATATTCTGTACTTATAGGCTTTCAACATACAAACATATATCCAATTTAATATCATTTATAATTAGTGTTAAATCGTGGAAAGAACATGTTTTGCAGGATAGACGTAATTCATCCCCGTTTGAATATAGTGGTCTTTTTAATCAAACGTGATAATCGGACAAGTCATAGTCCTTTTCCTACTGCTCCTACTTAAATCTTAAGTACTAGAACTCTAATCATATGCACTATTTCTATCAATAATTATCAATCCCTAACAGGTGATCACATGTCATATACAATTCTTGAAAAGAAGCAGATAGCGCCCCAGGTGCATCTGATGAAGGTGCTGGCACCGGATGTAGCTAAGGCTGCAAAGGCAGGCCAGTTCATTATTTTGCGCATCGATGAAACCAGCGAGCGCATCCCTCTTACAATTGCTGATTTTGATACCGGTGAAGGTTACGTCACAATTATCTTCCAGGAAATGGGTAAAACCACAAAGCAACTAGCAAAAATGAGCAACACGGATGTACTGCAGGACTTTGTCGGCCCGCTGGGGAAACCTGCCGATGTGCAAAAACTGGGTACGGTTATACTTGTGGGAGGAGGCGTCGGGATCGCCCCAGTGTATCCGCAGGTCAAAGCCTACCGTGAAGCCGGGAACAAGGTCATATCCATTATTGGTGCAAGGAACAAGGACCTGCTCATACTGGAAGATGAGATGCAGGACGCAAGCGATGAACTTTATGTGGCTACAGATGATGGCTCCAAAGGCCACCATGGTTTTGTGACCGAAGTCGCAAAGAAGATCCTTGACAGCGGCGAGAAGATCGCAAGGATAGTTGTTATCGGTCCTCCCATCCTGATGAAGGTGGCAGCAGGCATGACAGCTCCATATGGTGTGGAAACCATCGTCAGCCTGAACCCGATAATGATAGACGGCACAGGCATGTGTGGGGGCTGCAGGGTCTCTGTTGACGGCGAGACAAAGTTCGCCTGTGTGGACGGGCCTGAGTTCGATGCACACAAAGTCGATTTCAACCTGCTTATGAGCCGCCTTGGCCTTTACAGGAGCGAAGAGGCGCAGTGTCAGGAAGATCACAACTGCACCTGCAGGAGTGGTAACTGATGGCAGCAAGACAGCCAATGCCTCATCAGGACGCCAAAGAGCGGGCCCGGAATTTCGATGAGGTTGCACTGGGATATACCAAAGAGCAGGCAATCGCTGAAGCTTCACGCTGCCTTGAGTGCAGGAATCCCAAATGTGTCCAAGGCTGCCCCGTGAACATTGATATCCCTGGTTTTATTGCACAGATAAAAACCGGGAACTTCGATGAGGCCATCGCCACCATCAAGCTGACCAATTCCCTTGCAGCTGTATGTGGCCGCGTCTGCCCTCAGGAAGTGCAGTGTGAAGAGTTGTGCGTGCTTGCAAAGAAGGGTGAGCCGGTGGCTATCGGCAGGCTTGAGCGCTTCTGCGCTGATCATGAGCGGGAAAAGGGGGTAGTTCCTCCGGTGCGCACCCAGCCAAGCGGCAGGCGCGTGGCTGTCATAGGGGCAGGTCCAGCAGGGCTTACTGCGGCAGCGGACCTTGCAAAGGCAGGCCATGCTGTCACCATCTTTGAGGCACTTCATGACACAGGAGGAGTCCTGACATACGGGATACCTGAGTTCAGGCTTCCAAAGTCTATCGTGCAGGAAGAGGTTGATTACATAAGGCAGTTAGGTGTTGATTTCAAGGTCGACTATGTCATCGGGAAGATAAAGATCCTTGATGAGCTGAGGAACGATTTCGATGCAATTTTCCTTGGCACGGGTGCCGGTCTTCCGAAATTCATGGGCATCGAGGGCGAGAACCTGAATGGCGTTTACTCTGCTAATGAGTTCCTCACAAGGGTCAACCTGATGAAAGCTTATCTCTTCCCCTATCATGGTACTCCCGTCAAGAGAGGCAAGAAAGTTATTGTAGTAGGTGGCGGCAATGTTGCAATGGATGCTGCGCGTAGTGCGCTTCGCCTTGGAGCCGAAGAGGTTAGTATCGTCTATCGCCGTGGAGAGCACGAGCTTCCTGCCAGGAAGGAAGAGGTCGAGAACGCAAAGGAAGAAGGCGTAGTATTCAGACTTCTCACCAATCCTGTCCGCATCCTGCAGGGTGAGAACATGACCGTAAAAGGTGTCGAATGCATCAGGATGGAGCTTGGCGAGCCGGATGAGTCCGGGCGCAGGAGCCCTGTTGTGAAAGAAGGTTCTGAGCATGTGATCGATGCAGATATTGTTATCATTGCCATAGGCACATCCCCCAATCCGATGATACTGTCCGGCTCAGATGGGCTGAAGGTAGGGGCACGTGGCAATATAATCGTAGATGAATCCGCAAGGACATCCCTTGAAAACGTCTGTGCGGGAGGGGATGCAGTGACAGGCGCGGCAACCGTCATCAGTGCGATGGGAGCCGGCAAGCTTGCAGCCCAGACTATTAATGAATACCTGATGAATAACTGAACTGGCGGAGTTAGCCTGCCTTCATGGGCCCGATCTGACCTGAAGGGGTTGACTACCCTCTATTTTACCGATGGGTTACGGCCTTACTCAGACGATAGTGAAATCCGAACTATAATGAACAAAAATAAATATTCAGTACAGTCTCCACAGCGAAAGGAACGTTCTCCTGCAGGCGGTAAAGGTGCAGCGGAAAAGGGTAGGATCAGTCCAAGGTATGCAAGTTTTGAGAAAGACTACATCTTCTGGTGCACAACATGTAATGTCCCGCTCATCGATAGCAAATGCTGCACCTGCGGGCATGAGGGACAAAAGATAGTTTTATCCCAGCCCGCGGATGTAAGGTTCTGTTCACCCTATGAAAGATCAGTTCTGCACAAACATCTTCTGAGGTCTTTCGGATGCGACCCTATATGGGAGCGCCTTGTGCTGCTCAACAAGATACCGGGCGATGACAAGACTGATGAGGTAATTGTTGACGGCCTGTATTTTGGTGTGTTGAGTTTTGATATGTACTTAATGGATTACAGTTTTGAGCCTATGGTCGATGGTGCCAAGATCCTGATGGGACATTCATCCGGGAAGCTTGTAACTTTAAAGAAGAGCAGCAGGCATCTTAATGGCAAGAAGGTCGATGCCTCTGTAGTCGAAAGCATGTCACCTGACATAAAAACGGGTGACAGCGTTCTGATAATGTCCGGCGCTCTTACAGGCTTTGGTGTTTCAAACTGCAATGCGCAAGACCTTTCCGTTTGCGAGGGTCCCGTAGTCAGAGTGCGCAAAATCGATTCTCATTCCGTTTCGTTGAGTCCTAAGGTTTCTTCTATTGATGATGCTGTGGCTGCGAATATCGAGCATCTGCGCAATCTGGGGAAAGATGCGATCAATACCATCAAGGGTATAGCAAATCAAAAAGACTACCGGGATCTTCCGGTGCATGTTTCCTTCAGCGGTGGAAAGGATAGCCTTGCAGTCCTGGACCTGACCCGAAGTGCTCTGAGGAACAGGGATGTGAAGGCATTCTTCCTTAATACGGGCATCGAGTTCCCAGAAACTGTAGACTTTGTGCATGAATATTGTGCTGATAACAGCATAGAGCTTATTGAAAAGAAGGCAGGGGACAGTTTTTGGGACAATGTGGAGACCTTTGGCCCTCCGGCGAAGGATTTTAGGTGGTGCTGCAAGATCTGCAAGCTTGCCCCGGCAAATGCAGCCATTGAACAGTGCCTGGAAAATGCCCCTATGTGCCTGACCATTGACGGCAAGAGGAAACATGAATCATTTTCAAGGGCAAGGATCGCTGTCAGCGAAAAGAACCCATTTGTTCCGGGGCAGTTGAATATATTCCCTGTGAAGGACTGGAGAGCTATCGAGATATGGTTGTATATCTATTGGAGAGGCCTGAAATACAACCCGCTTTATGACATGGGCTTTGAGAGGGTCGGATGTTATCTCTGTCCGGCGGCTCTTTCCTCCGAATACCAACGATTCCGGGAACTGCATCCGGAGCTTTATGGCAAATGGAACCGATTCCTGTCAGACTGGGCTAAAAAGACCGGCCTTTCCGAAGAGTTCATCACACACGGATTGTGGCGATGGAAAGAACTCCCTCCCAAGATGATCAAGCTCTGTGAGCAGATGGGTATATCCATATCCGGACGGGAGGAAACATCTCCTTTCAGGATTGAGGTAACCTCAGGAATATCCCCATGCAGAGCAGGCGGTTACTCCGTCGAGGGAGCCGTACAGGGCCTCTCCATGAAAAAGGCTGGAAATATCTTAAACATAATAGGTGCCACCACTTTTTCCGAAGAGCTGGGGCTTATGCTTGCAAAAACCTCCTCTTCCAGTGTGAAGCTGTTCTCTTCCGGAAGCATGGTCGTGAATGCAGAGAACAGGGAAGGGGCCGACAAGCTCTTTTTAACGGTTTCCAGGCAGCTTCTGAGAAACCACAAGTGCACAGGGTGCGGAATATGCCTTAAGGCCTGTCCCGTAGGAGCAATAAGCCTTGATGGTGCACACGGGGTGGTAATCGATGAGAGTTGTATTCACTGCGATAAATGTACCGGCTCGTGTGTTATAGTGAAATATTCTGATAAAATGAAACTTTGAGGATTATGAACGAAGTATACGGTGTGGTGATTGTCATGTTACGTTCATAACTTCATCATCGTGAATTATTAATACTCCATGTATTATATTACCCCCTCAATACTTACTTTTAATTCTGGTTGATAAAAATGGTTCAAACTCAACAGGACGGGGTATCTCGCATACTTGATTCAAAGTGGAGGATTGCAGCGGTAGCAGCAGTCCTGTTGCTTTTAATCCTCCAGGCAGTCATATTCCTTCCTCTTGCCGACGGTATCATCCTTGGGCTTGTGTTTGCATACATATCAAGGCCTATCTTCCTCAAAATGAACAGGTTTCCCAGAGTAGGTGCCTTTGTAGCAACAATGTCCATCGTCGTGCCTGTGGTCTTCATTATCGGTTGGGGTCTGTTGGAGGTTGCTCGTAAGATAGCTTGGATGTTTGAGAATCAGGCCTACGTGCTCAATATTGTGTTCGATTATTCAAGGACAATAAATATCCCGGCAGGTTACGGGGATGATGTGAACCAGTTTATCTGGAATATTTCAACCTCCTTTCTCCCCCTAATAAGCAATGCGGGTGTATTTTCATATGCCTTTGACATTATAATGTTTGGCCTCAATATTGTGGTTGCTGTGTTTGTGTGCTACTTCCTCCTTGCTGACGGGCACAGGTTATATGGCGCTGTCGTGGATATGTTCCCTGACGACCACAAAGCTTCCGTGGTCAGGTATTTCCAGCATCTTGATGTCATTCTTCAGGGTGTTTTCATCGGCAACGCTGCAGCAGCACTGATCGTAAGCATCCTGGCAGTAATAGTATTCTACGCATTCGGGCTCTCTAATATACTCGCATTATCGGCACTCATTTTCCTGGCGTCCGTCATTCCCATGTTCGCAGGTTACACGGTGCTGCTGGCAATTTCAGCATATCGTTACTTTGAGTATGGTCCGGAGAGTGCTATCATTTTCTTTGTGGTGTCATCTATAGTCATCTATGTACCGCCTGAGCTCTTCCTGCGTCCCTACCTTTCAAGTATAAAATCTCAGGTACACCCTCTTTTGATTCTCCTTACGTTCCTTGGCGGGGGATTTGTGGGTGGGATTGGAGGATTCTTTGCGGCACCTATACTGCTTGGTGCAATAATAGCAGCTTACAGGGTGTATAGGAATGATGTGTCCTATGCATACCTGTCTCCTGGCAAGGAGCCTGTTGCAGCTGAAAAGAATGTGCCCGAATGAAGACAATTATTCTATGTTGTGTGTATGGCGGGTTTCCGTTCCGGATAGAACTGAAAAAGATTAATAAGGACCTGCTATAATTAGGTTAGCATTATCTCAAAGGTGAACCAATGCAACTATTATTGATCCATTCTGATTACATCGAATATGAAGTAAAAAAAAGTACTCCCGTAGCGGAGGAAATAGAAGAGTCATTCAGGACCGGAAGGCTGGAGGAGGCTCTGACAGCCTTCATGGCAGTAGAAAAGGCCGACGAGTCCGATGTTGATGGTATCATTAACAAGGCAGTGGGCGAGATCAGGAATGTGGCAGGCCAGGTAAAGGCTGCCAATGTCATGCTTTATCCTTATGCGCATCTGAGTTCAGATCTTTCCTCACCTAAAGTTGCTGTCGCTGTCCTCAAGGGCGTTGAGAAAGCGTTATCCGGTGATTATAATGTTAAGAGGGCACCATTTGGATGGTACAAGGCTTTCAGGATCAGCTGTAAAGGTCATCCTCTCTCAGAGCTCTCCCGCTCGATAGTCCCGCAAGGCAAGCCTGCGGTTTGCGGAGAACCTGTCGTGTGCGTCCCGGAAGAAAAAGAAGAGGTCGTATCCGAGGCATTGAAAGCCGAGAGCACTGCCAAGTCATACTGGCATATACTGACACCTGACGGCCAGTTGCACAGTACTGAAGGCTTCGACTTCACCGGGCACGAGAACCTGAAAAAGTTCGTTAACTATGAGATATCAAAGCAGAGGGCAGTCGAGAGAGCTCCGCCTCACGTGGAACTGATGCGCAGGCTGGAGATAGCAGACTATGAGCCTGGCTCGGATTCCGGTAATATGCGTTTTTATCCCAAGGGACGGCTGATAAAATCCCTGCTCGAGAACTTTGTACTGGAAGAATCCTATAAGGTCGGTGCAATGGAGGTGGAAACTCCCTTGATGTATGATATGGAGCATCCGACACTGAAGAAGTATCTTGACAGGTTCCCTGCAAGACAGTATTCAATAGAATCTGATAAGAGGCATATGTTCCTCAGGTTTGCGGCATGTTTCGGGCAGTTCCTTATGAACCATGACATGACCATTTCCTACAAGAACCTGCCACTGAAGATGATCGAGATGACCCGGTACAGTTTCCGCAAGGAGCAGCGCGGGGAACTTGTCGGGCTTAGGCGTCTGCGTGCATTCACCATGCCTGACATGCACAGCCTTTGCACAGATATGGAGCAGGCTGTGGAGCAGTTCGATGCGCAGTATAATATGTGCATATCCGTCCTGGATAAAGTTGGCATCAAGGTCGATGATTTTGAGGTTGCTGTTAGATTCACCAGGGACTTCTATAATGATAACAAGGACTTTATCACGAATCTGGCAAAGACTGTCAAAAAGCCTGTCCTTGTGGAGATGTGGGACACGAGGTTCTTCTATTTCGTGCTCAAGTTCGAATTCAACTTCGTTGATGCACTAGCAAAGGCAAGCGCTCTCTCGACTGTACAGATAGATGTGGAGAATGCCGAAAGGTATGGCATCAACTATATTGACACCGACGGAGTGGCAAAGAAGCCGGTCATACTGCACTGCTCCCCAAGCGGGGCTATTGAGCGCTGCATATACGGTCTCCTGGAGAAAGAGGCCATGAGGACTGAGAATGGCGGAGTGCCCATGCTCCCGGTATGGCTATCGCCGACGCAGGTAAGGGTGATACCCATATCTGATAAACACATGGAATTCGCTCAGCAGATCGCAGATCAACTCCAGTGCCGCGTTGACATCGATGACCGCGAGGATACCGTGGGCAAGAAGGTGCGTGAGGCTGCCCGTGAATGGATACCATACGTCGTCGTTATAGGTGACAAGGAGGCTGAAACCGGCAACATCAACGTGACCATCAGGGCGGAGTCCCAGCCTGAGAAGCCAAAGAAGGTCGAAATGACAGCTGAACAGCTCAATGCCCGGATACTTTCAGAGACTGAAGGCATGCCTTACAAGGGTCTGCCTCTGGCAAAGATGCTGTCCGTAAGGCCAAAGTTCTTATAATCCGCACACAAATAGAATAATATGCAGGATAAAAATACGAACGCAGAGGCGCTTACCTCTGCTACTGTCATAGCTTGTGGGAAAGTTCAGGGAGTTTATTATCGCAAGTTTGCGCAGGAAAATGCAATAAGACTCGGGCTGGCGGGGTTTGCCCGCAACCTTTCTGACGGCCGGGTCGAGATAGTGGCTGAAGGCTCACGTGCAGCTATTGAGGAACTGATAAGCCTGCTTCATGAGGGACCTGCTTTTGCCGATGTGGCTGGTCTGGATATCCTCTGGTCCTCTCCTTCGGGTGAATTCCCTGATTTCAGGATAAAGAGATAGGCCCATGGCCTGGATTAAGTTTAATTAATATGCTTTGGATTGATGCGCATGATGAACGATGTAGTCATTGTCAGATATGGTGAGCTTGCCCTCAAGAGCAGCAGTGTCAGGAACTGGTATGAAAAGACCTTGATGGCCAATATTGAGGCAATGCTCAGGCAGTATGGGGTATCCTATTCAGGTATAAGCCGTGAATGGGGCCGGGTATTCATCCATGGTACGGATCTTAACACATCAAGGATAGTGGCAGATGTCTTCGGTGTAGTTTCCACCTCTCCTGCCAGGACAACTGAAGCAAGCATGGAGGCTGCTTCTAAAATGTGCGCAGAAATTGCTGATGGCTTTATCCGGGAAGGAGAATCATTCGCTATCCGTACAAGACGCACCGGCAATCACGATTTCTCCTCACAGGACCTGGGGATTAAATGCGGTGATGCAGTATGGGCGATGCTTGAATCTAAGGGTATGGCTCCCTCTGTGGACCTGAGCGATCCGGACCGGGAAATATTTGTTGAGATGCGGCAGAAGCATGCCTATGTATTCACTCAGCATGTGCATGGTGTGGGTGGGCTGCCCCTTGGCACCCAGGGCAAGATGGTGTCTCTTGTATCGGGAGGTATCGACTCCCCTGTAGCTACATGGATGCTGATGAAGAGGGGTGTGGAAGTGATCCCTGTCTATTGCAACAATGAGCCATACAGTGATGAGCGTGCGAGACAGCGCACTATGGATTGCATCAACCAGCTGCAGAAATGGTGTCCTGGGCGCCCCTTCAAGGTCTATGAGGTCCCAAACGGCCAGAACCTGGGGGCGTTCATCGATAATTGTGACCGTGCGAAGACCTGCGTACTGTGTAAACGCACCATGTACCGGATCGCGCTTGAGATCATGAACATGGAAAATGCATCAGGTATCATTACAGGTTCTTCTCTTGGACAGGTTGCTTCCCAGACAGCAGCTAATATGCATGCTGAGGTCTTTGGCCTTTGCGCTCCCCTCTATCATCCGCTGATCGGTCTTGATAAGGATGAGATCATTAACATCGCAAAGAAGATCGGGACTTATGATATTTCGATAAGGCCGGCAGCAAGCTGTGGAGCGGTCCCTCAGCACCCTGAGGTCAAAGCCAAGTTTGCGTCCCTTCCTTTCGAAGAAGGTAAAGTGGCTATTGAAGACCTGGTACGCTATTCTGTTTCAAATGCCAAGGTCTCTAAAGTGTAATATCTATGTAGAATGTGCATGGTCTGTCAAGACCTTTCCTTACTTTTTTGAAAATAGTGAAAGCTCAGAAGAGCATCGTAATAGTTCTGTGTGAATTCAGTGTCCTCTGCTGTCACTATTTTGTGATTTGTACTTTCTATGCTCATTTCGCATTCCTCGTTTCTACAAGCTTTGTGCTATTAAGTGGTAATAAATATGTATAAATAATATATTACTGTGAGGACTCAATAATTTATACTATCTTAAAAAGACGGTTTCATCATCGGCTCATCATGTTTTTTGCTTTTGGAAGTACTTGGTAAGATTTATATATCTTCATTTCTAATGCCCATTTAGGCGCACAAACCCCACAAAAATGAATTTTAGCACAAATTTCATCCTTTATCTCTCGTCCATTCCCTCAATTATTCCTGTGCGCCTAAACTCTTTTCAAAAAAGTATGTGTAAACATTGCAAATCTTTCCTACATAGTGGTACTATTTTCAGATGATTTTTTCTTCAGCACCTAGCTCCGGGATTAGTTTTGTGTGCATTGATGGTGTCAAGAGCAAATCTTATATAAAACTGAATCGTATAATATTAATGCATATATATTAATCCCTCTCTATTATATGGCTGGTTTCTATGACTGAATTCCCATGGGATATCAAAAAAGGCTCTGACAATAAACCCCCCAATGCTGTGCAGTCTGTTCCTGAACTGCCTGCCTTCCTGACAGGTAAGGGCGGACCGGGCGAATCTATTCCTTCGACTGCAAATTCTATCCCTAATATTCTTGCCAGTGCATTTTCCGGGATGCCTATGGAAGAGATCAAGATCGAGATGCCGTCTTTTGAGAACAAGCCGCAGGGGCAGCCAGCGCCGTTCGCACCTCCAAATTTTGATAATTTTAACGACATCTCCGGGATGTTCAATAAACCACCAAACAACCCTGGGGTCGCCGGAGAGTTGAAACCGTCATTCAATCCTTCATTCTCCCCTCAATTCTCTTCGCAATTATCCCCGGAGTCCTCTCCTTCCGGGGACATCCCTTTCCTGCAATCCCTGAATACAGGGGCTGCGGAGAAGAGTTCAGATATGCCTCAGTTACAAGGCGCACCAGGCACCGGCCAGCTTCCTTTCAGGGATGCCAAAGTTCCTCCGACGGGTACATCAAATACCATGTCTCCTCCCACGGCAGGTAAAAGGTCTCCTCCTCCCCTCTTCAAACTGAAGCTCCCGGACGAAGAAGTACAGGATACTAAAATCACTGGTCTGCCTGATGTGGATACTACAGGGTCGCCTGTTTTTCCATTCTCTACCGGACCGACGGAACCGAAGGAATCAAAGGAGGAACGATCTCATGTATCGGTTTCATTTGCGGGCAATCTTCCCGGGGATCCCTTTTCCCCATTCAGTGACTCACTGCCTGACTATGTGGCTCCTTTCCCTGATCCTTTCAAGGGTTTGGCAACCCTGACAGAAGATCCTTTGCAGTCTCAAGCAGCCGGCAGTAATTCTCCTTTACATGTGCAGCAGCAAAGTCCGCTTCCGGGAGCGTCAGGCTTCGGAGCAGATCCCTTTGCCGGCCAGATGCAACCGCCTGTTCTTCCCTTGCAGAACCAGGCCAGGCCTCCGATCAATCCGTTTACCGACCAGGTACAGCCTTCTTCCAGTCCGTTCCCTGGACCTGCTCAGCAGTCTTCAAACCCTTTTGCACCGCCATCTGGCGGAGATCCGTTTTCTGGCGCTCCATCCTCCCCTTTTGATCCGTTTACAGGAGGTACACAATCGTCAGGTAATGCTTTCCCTGGTCAGGTACCTTTTCCTCCAGGCCCAACGGCTTCCAGGATTCCACTGTTAAAAATGGATGTTCTCCTGAAGAATCTTGATAGTGCCACAAGTGCGGTGAAGTCGCTGTTCAAGGGCGCTGTTATGGGGAAAAGCCTGATCGAAAGAATGGAAGAGATAAGGGACGAACCTGTCCATGCAGATATTCCAGGAGCTCAGATGCCTTTTGCACCACACGCTGCACAGGCAAATCCCTTTTTAAATAAAGAACCACCTGTTGCCGCTGATGCACCTTGCAATGTTACAAGTTCCACAGGATATGTAAATCCTTTTGATATGGAGGAGATTGATGACGGGCAGGTAGTAGAGGAGCCTTTCAGAAATCCTGATCATGAGGGCATAAGAAAGGTTACTCCAATAACAGCACCTCTGATGGAATTAAGGGAAGAGGACCGGATAGATCTTTCCCCGGATGAAAGTACTGAGGAGTGTGTTCCTGATCCTAATAATGAGCTGAAAAGTATCGTATCTGTGAAAAAAGATGACGTTAAGCCTTTATCTTTGGACCGGGAACGTTCAGCTAAGGAGTGTCCGGGTATGTTCCCGCTGGATGTGCTCTCCAGGGATGGGCATGAGCAGATAGAAGCGCTTTCATCTGAGATAAGGGACATGAAGGAGGAAATGGGGAACGCACTAACGCGCTTTGCAGATATTGATGGCAATGTGTTTGGCCTTTCATCGGATGTGGAAAAGCTTGGCTCCATGGTAGCAGGGCTTAAGGAAGGGGAGCAGCACATGGCAGCTACTGTCACTAAGCTGGATTCTCTGGATGAAAAGGTCGTTTCTCTTGAAAACGGGCTTGTAAGTGTGCTTTCCGAGAATTCGGGTATCAGGGCTGAGCTGACAAGGATAGAAGAGGGCATTTCGGAGCTTGTTAATTCCTATACTGCCTTGCTGGTGCAGATGCATGAATCCTCACAGGAGGCTAACGCAAGGTTCTCACGCCTTGAGGATGCTATCACTGGTTTCTCTCGCATGGAGGACCGCCTGCGCACTGTAGAGAAAGCCCATGGGGAATCACAGTCCATGTCAATGGAGCTTGCGAAGTCGATATCCTCCCTGATGGACGGACTGGGAACAACATCCGGTGACCTGAGGGATTTCAAAGAGGCTTCGCAGCTCAATAACGCCAAACTCAGGGAAAATCTCAGCCTTATTACCGAGTATGTCGATTCCGAGCTGAAAAAGGTCGGAGCCCGAAGTTATAAGGGATATGGCCAGAGCGTCCACCTCTCCAGCATAACCAAGAACTCATCCAACATGAAACTCTGTATGGAATGGCTTGAGTTCCTTATGGGTCTTGTGGGGAGGAACAATCTTCCTGATATTCTTTCGTACTATGAGGAGCTTGGCTGGCTTACCGAACAGGTCAGGTCCGAGCTGATGCAATATGCCGAAGGCATCGACTTCTACATGGAAAAGCCTGACTGGAAGCTCACACCTGATGACCACGTCAAATCCATCTGGTTCATAGAGAGCCTTGCAGGACTGAAAGTGGACAAGAACAGACTTTCTGTTATTGATCGGGATGTTGAGAGAGTTAAGAAGGGTACTGAGATATACGGGATATGAGCCTTCTCTTTTAATGATATAGTATTGGATGTACAGAAATCCCTTAATTGGATTTGTTCTCATCTCTGAATGAAGCGTTGAGAATCCAAAGAAATAATGTAAAAAATGCTTGTTTGCAAATCACATGACTTGCAAACTATTTTCTATCAATTCTACTTTTTACTTTCTTATGTAACTGTCGTCACAGAGGCATCTTCGCTCAGAGCGTTCGCTCCTGACACTTCCATGGTTGCCTTTGCAAGGAATATCTGGAACAATGGCACTGTTATGAGCAGTCCGATAAGAAGCGCTATAGCTCCTATAATGTAAAGGACAGCCATGATGATATAGAGCACCAGTGTCTCCACGGGATTTGTCTTTACAAGTTCAATAGTACCTTTTACAGCATCTACGCCGCTGTATCCCTTGAGCACAAGCAGGGGCATACCAAAGATAAATATGATCCCGACAATGGTACCGAGGATGGAGGCTATCTCGCTGGCTATTCCGACAACTACCAGGTAGATTATCATGTATATCCAGCTTCTGACGAAATTACCGTTCCTGAATCCCTCAAAAACGTCATTGATCTCTACAGGCTGGGATCTTGCGCCCTTGACTGCCATATGTACAAGCCCATAGTACAGGGGAGCTATGGTGACTATAAATATCGAACCAACAAACGCTATCAGCGTCGCAACTGCATAAACTACTATATTATTCTTCTGGAAATCCCAGGAGCTTTTTAACAAACCTTCATAATTCACAAAACCACATCCTTTTGATTGGTTATATATATAGTCTGTTTTATCCGGTATATATACTTATTTAATATTTACGAATATGCATGAAAAAAGCTATCTAAATGGAGTAAAAGCAATTGTATTTACCATGGGGCTGCCTGCCAACATTCAAAATGAACTCTTTTAAGGCAGTGGTTCAAATCTTTTCATAAAAGCAGATACAACTAGAGAAAAACATCTTTGAAAAAAAGGAATGGCTCAGATAAACCCCCAGATTGGGCAGCTATGATGTGATCATCATCCTGCCCAACGCAGGGTTCATCTATAATCCATTTTATAACGAACTTTCTAGTTTGTCAGCAAGGTCTGCAACAACTGGCAATCTGTACAGGTTACCTTTGTAGGCCATGAACATCAGGTATAGCCACAGTACAAAACCAACAAATGGCAAAAGTAATGCTATCAACCACCCGATAACTGGTATAAATCCTAGAACAATGCTTATTATGAACAGGGCACCAAACACGACTGTGGACTGTGCTGCATGGAAACGTACAAATTTGTTTTCCTTCTCAATAACCAATAAAACTATGCCGGTAATAAATCCCAGGACGTAGGCTACTACTCCGGATATATTTTCAGCTAAACCGATTTTAGTATCGCTCATTTTTCATAACTCTCCATAAATGTCTATAATCGTCAGTAGCAGGTCCCTATAGTGGAAAAGATCCACACTATGGATCGCAACGACAAATCTTAATAATATACAAATGTATCTTCTATCAAGAAACTATTTATACTTATCTCAGATTCTAATTCGCATACTAAGATTATTCAATACCAAAAGCAACTTTTTAATTATTAACGCTTTTGTAAAAAAGATAAAAGAATGACGCACTAGGCGTCATAAGTATTTATGTTTAGAACCTGACGTTCATGTCTGCAATCATCTGCTGGCTTGCTGTGTCAACAATCTTGACGTTGACTGTGGAACTCGGAGTTCCGACATCACTAGTGTTAGTTGCACTTGAAGCATCGCTCTTAAGACCGATTGTCATGGTGCCATCATCATTGAACACATAAATTGTGCTACCTGCCACAAACTCATAATTATCTCCTAAGTTTGTGCCCATAGTGCTGACGGGGGTTTCATTAACTACTATTCTCACATTGCTGAGATAGAAGTTGTCTCCACCTTGGTGTTCAATTTTGACTGTCTTATTGTCACCAACGGTCTCAGCGCTACCTCTCAGACTTGCCTGTGGTGCCTGCTCAGGTGGTCCCATGCCGAATACGAATGCTGCGATTACTGCAGCGAGAATGACAGTGATTGCGACCATCAGGATTACGCCGATGACCGGGGATACTGCATCCTCTAAGGGTTTATTTTGCGATTTAAAGGTAGCATAGGCCTTCTTTTTCTGTATGGTCACCCTTTGGGGTGTGAACACACAATGGTATCAGATGCTATGAAAAATTTGAGTGCGTATGTGAAATATGAAGACTTCCTTGAATTTGAAAATGCGGCACGTGAATATGAAGATTACGCTGTACGGAAGAAAGCAAGGGACGGCGAATATTCTTTACTAATCAGGCTGCTGTTTTACACAGGCGCCCGTATATCAGAGATTGTAGGTAGTAATCAACGGATTTTCACTCAATGTCTGTTTCCCGGATTCAAAAAGCGGAAAGGTCTGTGTCCTAAGTGGGCATTAACAAAAGATGATAAAACTTGTATTGATGGCGGGTGCAAGTACCTGACTGCATATGTACAAAAGGCACATCATGGAATCCGTGTTAAAGATATTGTTTTCAAGGACAGGATAATCGCTGTTTATGGAAAAAATGTTAAATCTGATGAATTAAAGGCACGTACTGTCATTATTGATATTGAAACCCTTGATATGTTGAAAGCACATATTGAAAAATATTCTTTGCGCCCGAGTGACAAAATTATCAGCATCAATGAAAACGGAAGCAAGGTCTTAATCAATACTCTGCGTGGCATTGTAAAGATGCCTTGGATATCTGCACACAAATTCCGTCATGGTCATGCGATATTTTGTATTCAGGGTGGCATGGATATAAGGACATTGCAGCAGCAGCTTGGCCATTCCGATTTAGGGACGACTGCTATTTATTTGCAATTCGCAACCAGTGAGCGAAAAAAATCATATGATAAAGTCTTTGGTAAGAAACCTGACCATGTGAAAGTGCAATGTCCTTCATGTGGTTTTACATATAGACTTAAGCAATGTAAAGATATTGAACTGGGGGATAAATTAAAATCAATATTTGGTTAGAAGTTGCCTGAAAGAACTATCGATGAACGTATAACGCACAAATAGTACAACAGTTAATTTAGAAGGAACATTAATTTATGTATGCATAAATTTATTTAATTGTAAATGTGCGCAACTGGCTTATCCTACAGTTTGTCGGATCATTTCTCACGTTATAAAAAGGAATATTATATTAAATGCTATTATATTATATATGTCTTTTCATTAATCAAAAAATATTTAATACAGTAGAATGCGTTCATATTATTTATCTCTTTTCAAAACGGAACTCTGCGACCTAAAATCTGCATAAACGATGCAAAAACTTATAAGCACTCAATAATTATTGATAAATTCAACAGTAATTACACAAATTTTTGTTGCAGTAGTGTATAAAAGCAAAGATAGTTATTACTATCTAAAAATAAATGTATATGGCGAAAAATGTGTGCTATGAATCATAATTGGATATAGGAAATTTAAATAATCGAGCCTAATTAAACCTTGATTTATTCAAAAAGTGCTGTGTTATTCAAAATTCATATAATCTATTTTCAGTATGCATCGACAGAATATAGTAGTAATGTATATATATAAGTGCTTATATATAAATATAAAGTCATAAAAATATGGCTAAAAAATAAAAGGAGAATTAATATGAAAAGTAAAATCATGATAACAGTTGATGAAAGTACTTTAGAAAGTTTTGATGAAATGCTTCAATTAAGAATGATTCCTCGCAGCAGGTTTTTTGAAAGGGCAATGAAGAACGAACTTGAAAATTGGGCAATGAAAGGTGATAAAAATGGATTATAATAAAGAATTAATGGGATTGGAAAAAATCGAAATGATGAGTATATTACTAGAAGGGTACTTTTCAAGAAGTTCCCAAGAGAAATTTTTTCTCGTGCAGAACCAAAATGTAAAGTTTCTCTGCATTAACGGAAGAGATACAAAACTCGCTGCAAGCGACTTAAAAGCTATAGGTATACTAAAAGAAGGTAATGCTATGAGTTTTTATTCAAAAATCAAATAACAAATTAATAAAAAAGGTGCAAAAATGATTACAAAAAATACTGAAATTGAAAGTGAGACCCCTGCCACAGAGTCGCAAACGAAAGTAACTACAAATGTTAATTATACAGATGATATATATAAACATAATGAT
Source organism: Methanolobus psychrophilus R15 (assembly GCA_000306725.1). GTDB lineage: Archaea > Halobacteriota > Methanosarcinia > Methanosarcinales > Methanosarcinaceae > Methanolobus > Methanolobus psychrophilus. The sequence continues at coordinate 2,314,406 of CP003083.1, forward strand.
AAGACTGAAAAATCAGACCGTAATAACACATCTACCACTCAAAAATCAAAAACCTTCAAAAATGGGTTGGATAGAAAAATCGTAATTGAAATAATAAGAACACTATATAATGAACTATACAAAGATAGACCTGATGAAGAATTAGGAATCCATAATGAAATATACAGAAAACTAGTGAAAAGCAAAGCCCCATTTCATTTTCTATATCGTGGTGATAGTCGTAATATGGATGGAGATACACCCATCGAAAACTTGAAAATTCTCTATGAAAAATACGGACATTTGACGAACGAAGATAATAAAAATTATATATATGGCAATGTATTTCAAAATAATATTAATAGTAATATTAATGAAAATGAAAAAGTGACTCTCGTTACAGAGTCACAAGAAAAAACAACTAAAAATGTTGATATAAAAGATGATTTACCTCTACATCATGGTAACGTAGAAGATAAAAAAAGCATAAAAAAGAAAAATATTAAAATTGAGAAAAAGAAATTTAACCGAAAGAAAAAAACTAATAAGATCCATCTTTTTTATGATGTCAACAAAAAAGTGGACATTCTAATTTCTGATAAAGATGCAGATTGTACGAACGAACTAATAGCATGGCAACCAGGATTTGGAAAAACAAAGAAAGCTATTGATGAAATTACAAAAAATCCAGATGATTATTATATCTATATAACAAGTTCTCATCGATTACTTGCCGAAACTGAAAAAAATATTCTTAAAGAAAATCCAGATGCAAAATGCCTTATTATTGAAGGCTTCAAAAGAAGCTGTCACATCTTGCAAGATGAAAAAAACCATGACTATGAAAGAGTTTTGAGGTTCTACAATCAAAACGTGCATCCTGCAAACATTTGTATTCGCATGGGATGTAAAAACCGATGCAAGTATAAAGAACAATGGAGCCAAATTAGAGACGATAAAGGAAATTTATGCACAAATATCCTATGCACTTTGAATCACATGAGTCTTTTCGATTTTAGAGATTTCAAAAAAGTATTCATCGATGAATCGATAAATGCTAATGGAAGATATGAGTATAGATACAATCATCCTTTTGCAGTGTGGGCTTTGAAAAAATTGGAACCCAACCTGAAGCAAAATTTTTATTATATGATTTTGGAAGCACTTCAAAAAAAACATGGGAAAATAATTCTAAAATATTACGAACTTTTGGACAAAATGGTTTTTGATTACAATAAAGCTATTTGTAAAATATATAAAGAGGAAACGGACAATAAATTGATAAATAAACTAATAAAAGTAAGATTTAGTCAAATCGGGTTATACCTTGTTTATCGCCAACGGGAATTTGAAAACAATCTGAGAAAAGTTCAAAATAAATACAATCCATTTCCAAAACATAACAATGAAAAGGATATAAACAAAAGTGAATGCTACCGAAACGAAGCACTTGATAAAAAAGTTATAGGATACACTTACATTCCACCAATTCTAACTGAATTTGCAGAAGATGAAGATCGAGCTGATTACGATAAAGCATTTTCAGATGATTCAAAGAAAAATGCAATTACAGTAACCGATGCTCTCAATATTTTAAATAAACTTAAAGAAGATGAAATTGAGCACTGTATGAAAATAGCAGAGACGGCTAATACTATAAGCATATCATGGCATCAATTGGCGATGTACAAACAATTGTTTGAAGGAAATGATATTACATATATGGATACGACATTACAATTCACAAAAAGTTCATTCATTCAAGAAATAAAAGATTTTCAAGAAATATTTCCTGAATATAAACAGATATTGACATACAGCTATACGGAGGAGAAAAATAAAAATTCAGTTGTCAAAATCAATTTCAGGCAGGGCAATTATAAAACCCATATTGAAAAATATATCGAAAAACTGAAACCGAAAATTAAAAAAATAATTGATAATCATAGAGCATTACACCCTGATGATAAAATATGCATCCTGACTTTCAAAAAGCTAATAACTAATGATGAAACAGCAGATCCATATAAGATGTATAAATTTATGGGCATAGATGCTTATTGGTTTGGTGGTGCCGGTGGTGTTAATGCTTTCAAAGGATATAAGAAACTTATTGTGGTTGGCACGCCAATGCCGCCTGAAGATTGGTATCAAAAAACGTGGGAAACTCTTTATGGTGATGCGCCATTTCCAGAAAACACAGACATAGTTGATAATGGAATGTGGATGCTTCCGGAGGATGAGAAGCTGAGCCAGATGTTTAAGGAAACGTGGTTTGGCGAAATATATAATGCAGTCCATAGGGTAAGACCACTTCAGAACGATACAACAATACATTGGTTTGGAAAGAATCTACCAGAGCAGATTGTAAATGAACTATCAGTTGAAGTCACGATTTAAGGTGTTTATATACTAAATGCGAAAATACGCCATCAATAACAACTGTGTAAAGGTTAGTGCTAAAATCGGGGAAAACCGTGTAGTAAAAGCACTAACCTTTAGACTGTTTACATAGTTGCTTGATGATTTGATTTATCAAGCAAAAACAGGTAGTTTTTGAACTTTATAATAAATCTGTTGAAGAATAAACAGCAATCGGGTGAACGTGCATTTATTGTATATTATATTAATAACTAAGGGATTCTTTCCTCAGCGGTCCTGATATATTTTATCTTGGCTGTGACTATACTCAATATCATATTTCAAGTCGATTTAAGACCAATTATTATAAAGCACAGCCCAAACTACCTTTTTAGTGATAAATCATCAATCTGGCAGGGGTTTTGGTGGGTTCCTGACGGATACAGGGCAAGTATCTATCATAGAAATAATATTTATCTATGATAAAACAATAGGCATACACATAAAAATAATAACTTCATACAAGTTTGCTCCAACCCGCCTGAAGTTGCCTTTCAAAGGATCTTGAACGCTGACCCGAGCCAGACAGAGTACAGGATGAGTAAATACTTGATGTTCTGAACTAAGCAATATCAATTGATAGTTTATGCTATCTTTTTTCATTAGTTTCAGTGATTTCATCGGCTGAAATATAGCAATCATAATTCTAAAATTTACAGTGCAATAATAAATTTTATATACATGTTAACATATAAGTGTTAACAGTCATAAAATATTACTTCAACAACTAATAAATTTAGAGCATCGTAATTATGATAATGAACAACAATGAAAACAAAACTCAAATACCAAGGACATCCAGCAGTCCAAAACTAACTGGAAAAGAAAAAGATTGTATAGTTAAGGGAATTATTCTGCGAGGATTGCTCGAAAAACAGCCCATGAGAAGCAGAGAACTCTTTAATTCAATCCCATATGACAATTATGACTCCTTTCGTGTGATTTTGAGTCGTTTTTCTAGCTCGAAATATCGATATATTGAGAAGATTGGCCACAAGATGCCTTACTTATATCGACTGACTGATATTGGCAGAGTCCATGCCCAAAATCCGTTCTATTTCAGGGATAAATACAGAGCTCGGCAGGCAAAAGATAGAGAAATATATCTTTCCGAATTACTCAATGATCCAAGCAAGTTAAACTATTTTTTTGGCAATGTTGCCAGTAGTGAAATCAAAACAATATTCAATACCGTCAAAGAATACGTGGACTCAAACTCAAGTATGAGAGATTTTGGGGACGAGGACGATAGCCATCAATCTGCAGATGATGAAGAAAACGATTTTGAAGAGAAGTATTACACCTTGCAGGAAGAAATCAAGCAACTGAAGACTCAAAACTTCAATTTACAACTGAAATTGAATCAAAAACCTGCGCCAATTCCAAAGGCTCCCGAAACAAAATTGCCCTCCGCATCCAAAGGCAAACGATATGACTATCTCTGTAGTTGGGACGGGAAAGTGCTCACATCAAGCTTCTTCGAAAGTGAGCTCATTCCATATGATGTGTTGATTAAGACCGCTGACAAAAACACAATCAGCTCTTGGAAGAAAAAATTAAATCTTGAGTCAGATGAAAATATTGATATTTTCGCAAGAAACATATCCTCAACTCTGATTAAAGAGCGTCTTTATCGGAAAGCATCGCCAGAAGAAATCAAAGAAGCAGGCTTTTATTTGGTTAGAAATCGTGGAATCCGGATTCTATCGAAAAAATATTCAACAATTAATAAAGTAGTGTTGAAACAGTCCGATATTCCTGCATCTCCTAGGAATACGCCACAAGCCAATATTGTCGATAAAAACCGTAGATGATACTGAAGGAGCAGACCTTAAATGAAGGATCTGCAGAATACTTCAACAAACAACATATAGGCCAATAAGAGATTATAATTCAACATTATAATAGGAATGTATATATAATAGTTATTAAATATTACCAACTACTATTACTAGTTAATAATAGTTACCAATAATTATAAGGAATCAATATGAAAACAAATACGATAAAAATCTCCGATGAAGCAAATCAAAAAATAAAAATGCTGATGGCAAGAAATGACATGAACTTTTCCGAAGCAGTAGAATTCCTTGCTATGTTAGTCCCGACGACATCAACTCCAAAAACTAGCAAACTTGAGACCGAGCTATCAAGTATACAAATGCAAGCTTTCAACATTGCTGAATACACTCAGGAAATCATTCAAGAATTCAGGAAAACAGGCTCTTTTCCCATTGTAGCATACCATGATTATGTCATGATGTGTACTGGAATGATTCGAAGTGATGCTGAAGATATGCGTAGTTGAACCCATGTCAAAACTATAAATATTATTTCCCATAATGTATTGTAGAGATGTGAATGAATTCAGAGAACTCTCTGATGAACAATGAATTTTAGTACGCCACATTTACCACCACAATCTATTGTCGGAAGAAAGAGAGCTGATGACCATAAGGTCATCAATGGCATTAATAGTACAATTCTCTGCATGGTTGAAGAAATCGGTAAGTATATATGGAATACTTAACTTACTTTCAAAGGATTACTAGATACTGTATATTCCATGTTGTGCTGAAAAATGTATGAGGAGAGTTTGGAATAGGTCCATTATCCGAAAAAAGTCTGTTTGATGAGGAAACTCGTCTTTTGATATGTCCTGAATGCGCCACATATTCGGTCTATTATCATCAAAGATCAAATGAGTGGATGTGTAAGCAGTGTGGTATAGCTGTTCATGTCCAGAGATCAGTGGAAATCTTCAATTTAGACTTTACAGACAGAGAGAAGTATAAGATCTACACTTTTTATGGGATTAATGCTCTAGTTAATTTAACTGGTTATTCCAAGAGGAAAGCAGAAAACTTTGTAAAGAAGGTTTTTGAAGACTTCTGTACAACAAAAGGGAATCAATGCCCCTACATCAATTATCTTGAAAATTCAAATTTGGCTAAAAAAGGAGAATTAATTGAAAGAAGGTTCATTTATTCAATGAATGCGTATATTTCTTTAATGGATGAGGTCGAAGTCTTTTTGAGCAAGCTGACAAATGAAAAGAACCTCCCTGAAGATGAAACAAAACAGGTTATTGATATTTGCGCTTCTTTGAAAGAGGATCTGGAAGCAATGATCGAAGGATTGGAAGAATTTGTTGTTGCATCTGCCAGTGCTGATCTCACAAGAGGTCAGAAAGTTTATCTTAAAGAAAATGGGGAATATTTGACTGCGACACTGGATGAAGATGAGATTGAGGGGTTCTGCTGGAATGATGCAAAAAAAGGAGAGTTCGTTGGTGTTTGTTTTTTCCCACCAGATTCGTTTTATGTAATTAAGCGCCACTTTGGAAAAATAAGAGACAAATACAAGAATAAACCCACTATATCTGCTCTTAAGCGAGTTCACGATCCTGAATTCACTTTATTGGAACAACAGGCATTATCTCTTATTTCTAATAATGGGTTCTATTTTCAGTATGAGATCGGGAAAGAATTGGGTGTGGATAGCAGGAAATCTTCCAGAGTTATTCGATCATTGGTGGATCAAGGATTGATAATTAGAGAGCCAGCTGCTTCTTCGAATGGTGCCAGAACTTATAAGCTGCAAGTAAAAAGTTGAGTATGTGATATTTGTTTTATAAGATTGTGCCGGTTTCATTACCCACCCCCGCAATATTCCTTGAGACAATTTCAGAAAACTTAAATATGTTCAGTGAGTCTTAGCATCCGGTGGAAAATTCTTACAGGCTCGTTTATGGTGTCCTGCGATAAAGTAATGGTGCGAAAAACATGTTATTCATTGTGTTCTGGAATTGTTCTCTTCCCGGTGGTGTCCTCCCTTGAAGCTGGCCATCATCCTGGGCACCCATCCTGAGATTATCAAGATGATTCCCATGATCCGTGAATGTGAGAGGCGCAGGCTTGATTACTTTATTCAAGGATTAGTAAGGCCCATTGTTCCAATCTTGACACTAGGAAGTGAATGAATACATGGATATTATAGAAACTAAAATAAAAGATCTCTTTATAGTAGAGCCCGACGTATTCAAAGACAACAGGGGTTACTTCTTTGAGAGTTATTCAAAGAAGAAACTTGACAATTTGCTTCCAATTAATTACACGTTTGTCCAGGACAATGAATCAAGCTCTTCCTATGGGGTACTGAGAGGTTTGCATTATCAACTGGAACCATACAGCCAGACGAAACTTGTTCGTGTTATTCAGGGAGAAGTATACGATGTCGCTGTAGACATTAGGAAAGGTTCGCTTACCTTCGGACAGTGGGTAGGTGTTGAACTTACCGGAGAGAACAAGAAACAGATGCTAATCCCAAAAGGATTTGCCCATGGTTTTGTGGTTTTGAGCGAAACTGCTGTTTTTGCTTACAAATGCGATGAATATTATAATCCAAGTACTGAGAGAGGTATTATCTTTGATGATCCGGAGCTTGGCATTGACTGGAAGATACCATCTGATGACATTATAATTGCAGATAAAGATAGGAAATTGCCTATACTGGCTGAAGCTGAGATGAACTTTTAGGTGATAACATTGAAATTACTGGTCACAGGCGGAGCGGGATTTATCGGTAGCAACTTCATAAGGATGATGTTTGCGAAATATCCCGAAATAGAGATAACAAACCTTGACAAACTCACATACGCAGGGAACCTTGAGAACCTCAGGGAGGTTTCCGGTTCGGGTTATAACTTTGTCCACGGGGACATATGTGATCCGGATGTTGTCATGAAAGCTATGAAAAATGTGGACACGGTAGTCCATTTCGCTGCAGAGAGCCATGTCGACCGTTCAATTGAAGACAGTTCCGTTTTTGTCATTACCAATGTTGTAGGAACGAACAATCTCCTAAAATGCGCCATAGATTCTGATGTGAAAAAGTTCATCCACGTATCCACTGATGAAGTGTACGGAAGTATTAATGAAGGTTCATTCTGTGAAACCGACAACCTGGACCCATCCAGCCCGTACTCATCAAGTAAAGCAGGTTCTGACCTGCTGGCAATGTCCTACTATAATACTTACGGCCTGCCTGTGACAATCACACGCTGTACTAATAACTTCGGACCATACCAATTCCCTGAGAAACTTATCCCCCTTTTCATCACCAACCTTATGGATGGAAAGCAGGTCCCTGTATATGGTACCGGCCTGAACGTAAGGGACTGGATTTACGTTGATGACCACTGCTCAGGTATTGATTTTGTAAGAGATCATGGCAAGGCTGGAGAAATATACAATATCGGCGGGGGTAACGAGTTAACTAATCTCGAGATCACACACAGGATACTGAAGGTTCTGGGCAAGGATGAATCCATGATCCGGTATGTGGAAGACAGAAAAGGGCATGATTTCCGCTATTCCCTTGACTGCAACAAACTACGGAAGCTGGGCTGGAAGCCTGTATACGATTTTGATTCAGCGCTTGACCGGACCATTAAGTGGTACATGGACAACAGATGGTGGTGGGAGCCATTAAAGTAATGATCCTGGGCGCTGGAGGTATGCTTGGTTCTGATCTGTGCAAAGTATTCCCTGATGCAATACGTTTTACACATCACGAACTTGATGTAACTAACCGGTTGCATGTGATCGGCGTGATCAGAGCGAACAAGCCGGATGTTGTTATCAACGCCGCTGCTTACACAAAGGTTGACCAGGCCGAAGATGAACAGGAGTTTGCCTTTGATGTGAACGGATATGCTCCCGGCTACATTGCTGAAGGATGCTCACTTTCGGGTGCAAAGCTCATCCACTATAGCACGGACTACGTTTTTGACGGTACAGGATCGGAATACATAGAGTCTGACAAAACAAACCCCATCAGTGCCTATGGCAAATCAAAGTTGCTTGGTGAGCAGAAGATTGCCAAGCACACTGACAACTATATGATCATACGCACTTCCTGGCTTTTTGGAAAGCAAGGCAGGAACTTTGTGGATACTATGCTCAGGCTTTCTCCGCAGATGGATAAAGTGAGGGTTGTAAACGACCAGTTCGGCAGGCCCACCTACACCGCTGACCTGGCAAGCAAGACTGCAGAGATCATCGACATGGAACCGGGAATATACCACATCACCAATGAAGGTACATGCTCCTGGTACGAGTTCGCATCGGCCATCATCCCAAACGCAGTGCCATGCACCAGCGCAGAGTACCCTACCAAAGCGAAACGCCCCGAATATTCTGTGCTCACCACCACAAAGACCATACCCATGAGGCACTGGAAGGATGCACTTGACGAGTATATAATGGAGAAGAGAGCATGAAAGGAATTATACTTGCGGGTGGTACCGGCAGCAGGCTCTACCCTCTCACAAAAGTCACAAATAAGCACCTGCTCCCCGTCTACGACAAACCCATGATCTACTACCCCCTGCAGACCCTCATCGACGCAGGCATCAAAGAAATAATGATAGTTTCCGGTCGTGGACACGCAGGCCACTTCCTGGAACTCTTAGGCTCAGGTGCAGATTTTGGCGTGAGGCTCACCTACGAGATCCAGGATGCTGCAGGCGGTATCGCCCAGGCCCTGAGCCTTACAGAAAGCTTTGCTGACAATGACAAAGTGACCGTGATTCTGGGCGACAACATCTTCCAGGACAACATAAAAGATGCCGTCCAGAATTTCAAACAAGGTGCCCACATCTTCCTCAAATCCGTTCCCGATGCCCAAAGGTTCGGTGTTGCAGAAGTGGATGCTAATAACGGACATGTATTAGGAATTGAAGAAAAGCCTGCTAATCCAAAGTCAGATTTTGCAGTAACAGGGTTGTATATTTACTCAAAAGATGTCTTCGAGGTTGTAAAAACTCTCAAGCCTTCAGGTCGTGGTGAACTGGAAATCACGGATGTCAATAATCACTATATACGCAAGGATGCGATGAAGTTCTCAATGCTGGATGGGTATTGGAGTGATGCGGGGACTTTTGATAGTTTGTTGAAAGCAAGTGTGATGGTAAGACAAAATAAGCAGGATACATGAATTTAATAAAATACACATCCTCATTATTTTCTGAATCTCTTCTCAGAAATGCATTTTATCTTATCGCAAATTCAATCGTTGGAAGCCTAGCAGGTTTTATTTTCTGGTTAATTGCGGCAAGATTGTATACAGCCGAAGATGTAGGATTGGCATCTACAGTCATCTCTATAATAGGAATGATTGCATTATTATCAAACTTTGGGTTCAGCATGAGCCTCATAAGGTTTTTGTCTGATTCAAAAGAAGAAGCAACTGACTTAATCAATTCTTGTTTAACTATCAGTGCATCCGTAGCTTGTTTTCTTGGAATTGGTTTTATATTATGGGTTGATTTCCTTTCACCATCCATTTCATTTATTAAATCAAATGAAACATTTGCTGTTATTTTTTTACTTTATGGCCTACTTACGATTGTATCTAACTTATTAGATAACGTTTTTGTCGGATACAGAAAAGTAAATTTTTCCTTTTTGAAGATGGGCATACAGAATATTTTAAAGATTCCATTAATTTTTCTACTAGTATACTTTGGTTCATTTGGAATTGTTAGTTCATATGCTATATCATATCTTGTTGCGGTTATGATAACTTTTTTGGTTTTTCTTCCTAAAATTAATTCAAGCTACAAGCCAGCTTTTTTTGCAGATTTATCAATAATGAAAAAAATATTTCATTATTCTGCAGGAAATTATATTGCATGGGCATTTGAAACGATGCCAAATTTTATCTTACCAATTCTTATTACAAATAAATTAGATCCTGAAATGACTGCTTATTTCTATATGGCATGGATGGTTGCAGGAATTGTATTTCTGATACCTAAATCTTTAGCTACTTCTATATTTGCAGAAGGTTCCCATAATCCAAATACAGTTAAACAAAACATTATCAAATCTATTAAATTAGCAATTTTATTAGTAATACCTGCGATTATTTTTGTTTATTTCGTTGGTGAAAAGGTGCTTTTGCTATTTGGAAACGAGTACTATGAGAATGGTTTTAAACTACTGTTGGTTTTGTCAATTTCCGCTGTTCCTATGATATTTAATAATATATTTCTTTCAATCAAGAGAGTAGAAAAGGATATTGCAAATGTTATTTTTATCAATGCAGTGATTACTATTGGTACATTGGTAATAAGTTACTTAATGCTGGATCAATTCGGGATTTTAGGTATTGGCATCGGGTGGACCGTAAGCCAGGTAGCAGCATTTATATTCATCTTGATTACTTTTGTAGTCAGAAAGCAATTATTATGAGATTAAATTTATAATTATTTATGAATATTCATGACTTTTAATACTCATATTGGGCATCTTTTTCAACAAAACCAAATGGGGTATATTTTAAATCTTTAAATTAATTGATAAAATAAAGACTTCATAGAAACTATCAAAATGAATAGATAAAAATAAGGCATTTTATCAACATCTACCAGTATATTTTAAATAAATGTTGACTTTAATTTTCGTATAAACTTTAAAAAGTTCTACGAGCCAATATAACCATATCTTTAGAGGTATATATCTTATTCAAATTTTGATTTGTTTCTATCTCATCATCAAAATGAATCCAGGGTTTCAAGATAATCCATTTCTCAATTGAAATTGTATTCAAACGGTTATTTAATATGTAATAGTCAACATTTGCAGAGATTGAATTATTTACGGGATATATATTCGTATACGGATCAAGTGCAGTAAAATAACTATGTACTTGTCCTAAACTGCCACCCGTTTGAATAATTTTTTTGGACATATGCATATAATAAAGATTGTTTGTTTGGATATCTGAAGCTCCAATGCCGGATGAATATTTCTCATACCAATATGCACTTGAATCTACATATGTGAAACAGTTATCATCAATATTAATAAAATCATTATCATAAAAAGAAGCATAATTATATGAACTGAGGACTAAAATTGCTAAAACCATAAGCAACGCTACTTTATTAAATACTCTTTCAGCTTTAAGTAATCTATGAATTAAGCAAATGCTAATAATTCCAGGGAAAAAGATAATTCCAATTGCAAATTGACCAAATGCTAATTTTGCTAGAATGTAGGCAATTGATGTAAGTATAAATGAACCAAATATTATACTGAAATATTCTAAGTTTTTGTGTTTATTATATCCATTATATACGAGTGCTAAAGCAATTACTATAGAAAATCCTAAAATAATATATTTCATTACACTTATTAGTCCAATGATTCGAGGATATGTAATGGCAATATCTTTCAAAATAAAGTCGTTGTTAGTTGAAGAAAAGAAACTAAAGAGAAATATTTCAATTGAACCGATGTAATTTCCAGTTGAATTAAATTCATTTACAAGAGTGCTATATACAAAATTTGACAGTCCTAGTTGAACCAGTAGTAGAAACAAAAATGCATTAAAATAAGACTTTATACTTTTTCGAGACTCGTTGTTAATAAATAAGGCCAATATTATGCCCACCAGTATTATACTAATTTGAAACGTTATGTCATACGAAGTATAAATAAGTGAAAATATTGAAATAAATAGTAAAATACTATATCGTGGTGTATTCATATTTTCTAGTTTTTTAATTAGTAAATATATGATTAGAAATAATAGTATTAATCCTAATCCATGAATCCAAAAAAAGAATTTGTTCCCAGATATATCTGATATTGAATAGATAAGAGTAAGCAAACTTCCTATGATGCTGCTATCAGCCATCTTGCGGAAAAGTACAAAGCACAATAGTATACTGGGGATAAGTTGAATTGGTAAATAAATCAAATTTTCGGGCAAAATCCCTGTAATTAAAGAGATTACTGATCCAAATATATAAAATGCAGGAGCTTTGTTAATCAAATTATCATTCATATGCCCAAAGTAAATAATTTCACTTATGGGAACAGTGTGCAAAGGTGCAAAAGGATCAATAGCTCCAAAATAAAGAAATATGGGTAGAATGCTACTCAAAACTAATATTATATATGATTTTTTTTGGAACACCATTTTAAATACCTTTTTCAGTCACTTATAGAATAGCTATTCATTTATTATCTCTAAAATGCACAAAATCCATGCTTCCTTCATAACTTAGCACTTTAGCAGGTATCCCTCCCACTACTGCATTGTCAGGCACATCTTTTACAACAACAGCGTTTGCACCAATCATCACATCATTGCCTACTTTAACATTTCCAATTATTTGAGCCCCTGCCCCTAAATACACATTATTACCAACAGTAGGGACACCATACATTGGACCTCTTCCTGCACCACCTATTGTGTTCCATTGGTGGAAAGAAGGATTATCGCCTATAACAGAATTAGCGGCAATTACTAAACCTCCTATATGGCCTATGAAGATGCCTTTACCAATTTTAGAATGAGGAGATATGTCAATATGTGTCAAAATTTCAGTAAATCTCTTGAAAATGAAATAGACAATAAAGAGCATATGCTTTAGAACTGGTACTTTAAAAGAAGTTACAATCCAATTACCAAACCTATAAACGGCTATTGCCCACGTATTAGGATATAAAATAAACATAAAAACTAATGACCATCTTGGTAATCCTAATCTATAAGCATAAGAATCCAGATCTTCAAGGAAAGCGCTAAACATTTAATTACCTCTTATTAAAGTCTAATAGAATGTTATTAGGGTCGTAGAGTATCCTTGGTTTTTCATCAAACCTCATTTTCTTCAGATGACTAGTACTATCAATAACAAACATATCAAGAGGAAACCTATTAAATAGCGCTCTGCTTCTTTCGGTCATCCCAAAAGCACATGCTCTCATTCCATTAAAATTGCCTGGTTTTCTAATAATACGCAGGTCAAGATCAGAAGTATCTTTTATTTCTTCCCTTACCAGACTTCCATATACCAGCACACAATCGATACTTTTTTCTTTTGAAGCCCGCCCTTTAATTCCATAAGCGTAATCAATAATTCTTTTAGGGTCATTATGTACGATACCAAAGTTTTTTGCCAGAGCAAAGAGCTGACCGTTGAATATCCAGTAGAATGTATGGGATATAACGAATGCAATCACAATTCTTGGAAAGATACTGAAATTTGTCAGTATTAAGAAAATCATTACTGTAGTTAGCAAATCCAGGGAGATCTTGAATAATCTTTCTGTTTTATCTGCATACAACAGTCCTTGGAATAACCAGTTTGTAAAAATGATAACCGCCTTGAACCTGAATAACATAGTCAAAGGACCAATATCAATGTGTGCATATGTTTTTTTCTCTTTCATTAAACCACCAGTACCCTTTTGACAGAATTGCTCACATCTATAAATGAATCTTTATTATCTACTACACTAATATCAAATCTCTCAGCCAAAAGCTCATACTGATCATATCTCTCATCAAATGTAGTATCATCTTTTAATTCGGGTCTTCTTGAAGTTATGGTCTTCTTATCAAGAGTTAGCATGATAAGTTTTGCATTTTTTGGAATGAGATTCAAGAATTTTTTTCCAACGGTTCTTGTGTAAATTTCAGAGTCTTTAGTAGCAACTGACAAATCAATTAATGTATCATATACAAACCTGTCACATACAATTGTAGTTCCAAAAAGCATGGGTACATATACTTTTATTGTGGTTGAGATTACAGTATCAACGAACAAGATCCATGGATAGATTGCTGATATTATCTTTGACCTGTAGAATTCATGGTATGAGCATTTTTGTGTTCCACCTAGTGTGGACACACGGGTATATCCTGCAACCCTGCAGAATGCTAGTAGTGGCAAGGATAAATAATGATGGAAACGAAGCCACTTATACTGGCATTTTATCCCTTTTTCTTTTAGGTGTTCAAGTAGCAAATTGACATGAGTAGTCTTTCCCACACCGTCAATGCCTGTGATGCAGATGAACATAGATTTTTGCTTCATGCTAATACACCCTTATCGTGGAGGACAGATTTGATCTCCTGCAATACTCTGCATGAAACATCGGCCCAGATTGGATACTCCAGCATAAAATCAAGTGATTTTTTTTCTGCTTTTGGGAGCAGGCCTGCATCATTTATGCATGACCTTATCTTATCTGCAAGATTGTCTTCATCGTTTGGCTCAACCACAGTTCCTCTTCCACCTTCCAGTAACTCTGGAATTCCGTCTACATTGGTAGATATTACCATTTTTCCCAGTGCCATGGATTCAAGTATGCTGGTAGGAACATCGGAGGGGACTATCTTAAATGGAAGGCACACTACATCGCAGAACTTGATGAATCGCTTGACATCTTCCTTATCCAGAAAACCGGAAACTATCTGCACGTTATTTTGTAGGCTAAGCTCCTCGATAAGATTTACTGCATCCATTTCCTCCTTGTTTAGTTCCTCTTCCCTGCGTCTGGAAAGGATCAGTAACTTTACGCCGGGATTTGTTTTGGCCACTTTTGCAACAGCCCTGATGAGCGAATCAATTCCTCTTATTTTGAGTGGGGAGCCAAAGTACAATAGGTTGAACGAACCCGGAGATACGTCAAATTTACTTATTGCAGATTCAGGGAATTCGGGCAGAATCAAATCATACTTATCAATACCAGCTGGAACATGTACTATCTTAGTAACATCTGCACCCATCATTTCAAGCATGTTTCTGTTTTTCCGGCTTATTACAAATACTTTTGATAAAGCCGGGGAGTTTACAAGGTTCCGGCTACAAAATGAAGGCATTGAGGCGTATAATATCTGGATAGATAAGGAACTGAAATTTGAAATGATTTCAGTTAATCCTAATCTGGTAATATCCGAAATCCTGTAAATTGGACCGGTAAACACACCAATAATTGGAACTCCAAGACTCTTGAAAGTGCTCATATATAGATAATCGATTGGTCCCATTGACCACAAAACAATATCTGGCTTTTCATTCCTGATAAGAGAAATAAGTTTGCTGTTCCTGATTAATGGAAGTGTTCTCAATTTCTCATAATGGAAGACAGGAATGTTGTCTATAAAATGCTCCGGTCCTGTGCCATCTGTTATGATTTTAACTTCAATGCCGTTTAAGATCATACCCTTGGCAATCTCGGATATATAGCGCCAGGGCTGAAGGCGAACATTATTATTCCTTAAGCCATAACAGACCATACAGACTTTCATGCTACCTGTCCTTTAATTATCGTTGACTCGTAACAATTCAGGATATTATCAGAGATAGCATTCCAGGTGAATTCTTGCATTACTTTCTTTCTGGCTTCTTTACCTAGTTTTTCGCATAACTCCTCTTGTTCAAGTAACACCAGTATCGAATCCGCCAATGCAACTGAATCTTTCGAAGGAACTAGAATGCCATTGACATTATGATCTATGAGATCAATGTTACCTGGAACTTCTGTCGCAACAATCGAAAGTTCACATGACATAGCTTCTAGTAGTGAACCAGGGAGGCCCTCATAATAAGATGGGAAAGCAAAAATCGTTGCATTCCTGTATAATTCAACAATATTTTGCCTGCTTACCCTCCCAAGAAACCTGATGCGTTCTTGAAGACCACTATTAGTAACTTTTTTTTGTAATTCTTCCAGGAGAGGACCGTCACCGGCAAGAATAAAGTCAATATCATCCCTTGAGTCACATATGTTCTTGGCACATTCAATCAATTCTGATAAACCTTTTCCATAACTTATTCTGCCAGTGTAAAGAACATATTTTCTATTGACTTTAGACCTATATGCTGGCAAGAAAACGGTTTCATCAACTCCATTTGAAGTAATATGGATTTCATTGACCTTCAAACCGTAATCTTCAAGCTCATCAGCAACTCGCTTCGAAACTGCCGTTACTAAATTAGATTTTTCAATTAATCTTTTTTCCAATGGGTAGCTTATAAATTTTGCCTGAAAATTTGTAGCAAGACTGAATAAATCCTGTATTTTTATAACTTCAGCACCTTTCAACATTGGAGAATGAAATGTCAAAAGAGAAGGAAGTTTAGAATTAATAAGTGGAGGCAAAGGAGTATGAACATGAACAACATCAAACTTTTGTTCAATAGATTTAAGCAGTTTTCTCAAAAATAAACCATGTATATGAACATGAATAGGATATGCAAGAACAAAAGGCACCCTGTAAAGTTCAATTCCATGGAACTCCTCTTTCTGCGTTCTGTGAATACCACCTCTGGTAATAACAGTGACCTTATGTCCTTTTCTTATAAACTGCTGGGACATGTTGTAAATATAGTTTCCAATACCTTCTTCCGGTGGAAACTTTGCAGAGGTGATGACACATATATTCATAGTAATTCACGTTATGATTAGGAAAGAGTTGAAAGGTATTTCTTTAAAGAATCTGAAAGCTTATGATTGTTTGAAACAGAGGCTAGAGCTAAATTTTCTTGCAAGTGACCTTCAATGCTTTGAATATCATATACTGAAACAACACCTTTTACAGAAGACATCGCTTCTGAGATTTCCAACTGATGATCATCCATATGTTCATTGTATTTTTTGAGCCGGGGAACAATTATTACAGGTGTTCCAAGTTTCAGAGCAGTAAGTATCGAACCTGCACCGGCATGGCTTACAACAACCCGGGCATCCATATTTAACTGTTCTACTTTTTCAAAATCATCAACAAAATCAAAATACTCAGCATTAACAGGCTTATATTCGGTATGGCCTATCTGCATGATCACCTTTTCATCAATTCTTCCGGCAATCTCATCCATCTTTTTGATAAGACGATCAAAGCCTTGGTAGTGACTGCCCACAGTGACGAAGATCACAGGACATTCCCCCAATACTGGGCCTTTTTGCCAAACTTGCTGAGAAGCTGTTCCCATTGCACAAGGAATACGTCTGAAACAGGGTATACTATTCGGCCACTAAGTGAGGGCTCTTTTACCCGACAAAGACTTTCTATGAACATTGTCCTTATGCCAAGCAATTTACCCATGTAAAAGACTGGTATGGCAATCTCGGAGCCTGTCGAGATTATTATATTGGGTTTTTCTTTGAGTAGTATCTTAAATACATAAGGAGTGGTTATCAAGAATCTCAGAGGGTTTTTCCCCAGATTCTTAAAGGTGTACTTGTTCTTTAGTTCGGTAGAACGTGCACCTTCATATGTTATAAAAAAGATATCATGGCCTTCAAAGGCATCCATCAATTGAAGGATTTCAGTTAAATGACCACCATGGGAGCATGTTAAACATATTTTCACGTTTTTCCTCACCAACCAAATGTCCTTAGAGTGTCCATCATATTTAAGTATAATGTTTTGCATGGATTATACAAACTTTTGCAAAAGCGCTTTTGTAAAATCAGATGAATGCCATGAAAAATATAAAAACATCAGTAAGTATAATCCTTCTCACTTACAACAGTATGAAAGATCTACCTGAATGCATTCCTTCTCTTCTTTCACAAACCTATACTGATTTTGAGGTCATAGTCGTGGATAATGCTTCAATTGATGGAACTACAGATTTTATCAGAAGTAATTACCCTCAGTTGAAAATGATAGAAACGGGCGCCAACCTTGGGTATCCGGGGGGGAATAATACTGGTTTTAAGCATGCCTATGGTGACTATGTAGTGGTGGTGAATCCAGACACTGTAGCAGATCCGGAATGGCTTGCTGAGCTTATCAGGCCTCTTGAAGAAGACCCTCACACCACCGTGACAACTCCAAAGATTAAGATTTATTATGAGAAGGACAAGATTAACACCTGCGGCAATATACCCCATTATACTGGACTTACTTTCTGCAGAGGACTTCATGCACCTGCTGATAGTTGCAATCTGCAGGAAGAAGTTGGTGCTATCTCAGGATGTGCATTTGCTATCCGCAGGGAAATGCTGGACCACATTAAAGGCTTTGATGCAGATTTCTTCCTATATATGGAAGATGCTGATCTCTCATGGCGTGTCAGGTTTGCGGGCGGAAAGATTGTTTATGTGCCCACTTCCCTAATATATCATAAATTCAAACTTTCAATAGTTGCATGGAAGCATTTCTATCTTGAAAGGAATCGCTACATGATACTACTGAAGAACCTGGATACAAGAACACTTCTGCTGTTATTTCCGGGATTAATAGTTAGTGAGATTGTAACGATGGGTCATTCTATATTGAATGGACCAGAATATGTGCACAATAAGTTCAAAGCTTACTGGTGGATCATTAAGAACAGAAATCTTGTCCTTGACAAAAGGAGAAAGACCCTTGCAATGAAAACAATCTCAGATAAGGAGTTCTTCAGATTGCTTGAGTGGCGGATACCTTTTGAACAGGTGATTGAAAACAAGCCATTTAGGCTGTGTGCAGATAAATTGTTCAATACATGTCACAAACTGCATTATAAAATAATAGCAAAACTTGCATAATGTTTAATGTTCACAGTTGTCTGATATTTTTCATATGATCAGAAATACTGGTTGCAATAGAGTTTAAAATTAAACCTGTGAACATGCCAAATGTCCCTATTAATCCAAATGTCATTGCCATCAAAGATGTTCCAATAGCAAATGCTCCGGTAGACTGGAAAATAAAAAGTGTTCTAAAAGCAAGAGCAAGTCCTATTACAAACATAATCAGCCCCGGAACTCCGAAATACAACAGCGGATGCTTCCTCTCAAACTGGTTGATGATCGAACCCAGCACATTCATTCCATGCTTGACGGGATTGAACGTGGAGCCTTCAACATCGTACCGACAGGAAATAGGCACTTCGGTTATCTTGAAGCCGGCGGCGGTGGCGTCGGAGATCATCTCGGACTCGACACCCATGCCGTTGTTGTTGAATCTGAAGGAGGGGAAGGTGGCTTTGGAGAAGGCTCGAAAGCCGCTCTGGGAGTCGTTCAGTTTTACATTGGCGGTCATGTTGGTGGCGTGTGTTAATATTTCCTGGCCGAAGCGTCTGTACCTTGGTACCTTTATGATGTGGCCTTTTAGGAATCTTGCGCCGTTGACCATGTCGGCTTTCTGCCAGAGAATGGGCTCGATGATCCGGGGGATCTCATCGGGGTTGTGCTGGCCGTCGGCATCCAGGGTCACCAGGATGTCCACCTGTTTGTCCATGGCCCACTCAAAGGCGGTGCGAAGAGCCATGCCTTTGCCGGCATTCTGAGAGTGGCGCAGGACCGTGGCTCCCATGATCTCGGCTACACGGCAGGTATTGTCGGTGCTGCCGTCATCGATAACAAGAACTTCGTCCACGTACTGGCGTGCCCTTGCAATAACACTGCCTATGGCTATCTCTTCGTTAAATGCAGGAATCGCAGCCACTACCGTCATTTTTTAACCACCATTTTTGAATTCTAGTATGCAGTTGCCAATACATATGTGTCCCTTGAATAGGGTTTTGCAAACAATACACACACTCTTAGCAAATAACTAACCTGTTTAGAAAGAATACTTAACACATATAAAACTTTCCGAGTTGCGCTGAAAGTTCACAATTGTAGAGGTAAATTTATAATGAGTATAATTTGGCAAAATTATTTAGACATACAATTATGGGAGACAAAAGAATGTGAAAAGGAACAGAGTGTCAGCAGGTAACATTTAAAGGCGGTGTTTCTCTTACTCAGTTGCGAGAAACTTCTAAAAAAGTATCACATCCTTTTTAAAACATCACTAATATTATCAATACAAATGCTCCCCTTCGCACACATTGGAATTGCCCTTGTACTGTTCTATATCATAGGCGTGGCCTTCCCCAAGATCAAGCCGCATATCAACTACGGTATGTTATTATCGGATCCATGCTCCCGGATATCATTGACAAGACGATTGGTATGGTACTCTTTGCGGATACCTTTGCCAATGGGAGGATCTTTGCACATGCGCTGCTCTTTGTTGTGGCAATGGGGATAGCAGGGTACTATTTCTATACCAGAAAAGGAGATTCCCGTGTGATCACACTGGCAGGTGGAAGTCTTATTCACCAGTTTCTCGATAGCATGTGGAAAACTCCTGTAACATTCCTGTGGCCTTTGCTGGGATGGGAGTTTAAGAGGCTGGAAGATTATGGGTCTTTCTGGCAGTTCCTACTGGGGGTCTACGGACATCTTGGGGACATCGGGAATCCTCACATGCTTTCCCTCTTCATGACCGAGCTCTTCGGGCTTGCAGCGATAAGAATCTTTGGAGCCTGCTACTTGAGGAAGAAATATCCACAATAAAAAGAAAGTCTCGGAGAAGTTTCAAATTGTTTTGTCTTAACTCTACGACCATTTAATTATGGACTATCGTTACAAAATAGTCCTAATTTTTTACACGCATCATAAGGTATCTTATGTTGCATTTTCAGGAAAAATGAATTATGATAATTTTTATTTTCGCTACCAATAGATACACAGCAGTTTTATTTGCAGTACATACGCAACATTTATAAGCAGTTGTTGCATTTTATTCTATATGAAATATAATAAACAGTGGTTACGAGAAGAAGAGCTTGAAATGATGTTAAGTAAACCGGATATTCCAGAAAAATACGAAATCTGGCTACTTTTGATGTATACGCCCGGATTGAGGGTCAGTGAGGCTCTTAACGTTAAGGTACGTGATTTAGATATGAAAAACGGATGTATTGACATTTGGGGTGGGAAAGGAAGAGATGATACCGAAATGCAAAAGGCAGTTTGTGATATCAAAATCCTTAAGCGGATTAAGCGTTTTTGTGAACATTCAGACCTTCGACCAAATGATTATATCATGTTTAGTCAAAAGTCCAAACAGGTTCATCGTTCTCAGGTGTATAGAGTCCTTAACGATATATGTCATGATGTTGGAATTGACAAGACAATTGGTACTCACACCATGAGAAGATCACGGGCAGAGCATCTATTGGATAGGGGGCTGCCAATAACGTTTGTAAGTAAATATTTACGCCATAAGAACTTGTCAACGACAATGAAATATTTAGATGTCTCCGTTGCGGATATTCAGAGAGAGATGGAGAAAATCGATGATAATGTAGGAACGTTAGTTTGATATTATGGTAACTATTCAGCCTAGCTCCCTTCACTTAGCTGATGTCTCTATCTACGCTCAATTCTGCAATAAAGGAATAAGTGGATTCCCATAGGATATTTCACTAATCGAGTCGATAACAGATTGAGATTTCTTGTTAACAGTAGAAACGTATCCTCTTATCCAGCATGATTTTGTCATGAATGATAGTATGAGGTCACTATCTATTGATTTATGCTTTACAGGGGGTAGGATGGCTGAATAGTTACGGTTTATTTTAAAATGCCAGATATATGGCGCAACTCAACAAAGCCAACATATTCGAGCGCAAATTCCGATGAACTTCCATAAAAAATAGCTAATTTTAATTCTTCATATTATACGATGTCGATATATTATATAAATTTTATTATTTTTACTTTTGAAATTATTTTCAAGATTTAAAGAACTTGGCTGAAATTGTTTAAATCTTAAAAGATTTTTTAATATATACTTTTTGAAAATGTACACTGTTTATATAGTATGAGATTCACGTTGAATTGTCGGTACAAAGAAGTACGACAATCCTAAACTCCTACTATGATGGAGTGCAATTAAAAACAAATAAAAAGGAATTAAAAATATGATAGAAAAAAAGAGTACTGTAGAATACGTATCTTTCAAGGGATTTGGAGAAGGAATTAGTGAAAATGATTTCAGTGAAGAACAAATGGACATTCTTCATGAGTTTATGATAATTGGTGGAGATGTAAACCAAGAACATGGAGAAGGAGAGCAGTACATAAATGCAAAAATATGTCATCTTCAAAATTATCTATTGTCTCATCCTGATTTTGATTGCAAAAAACTAAGAACTGATATCTTGTTTATTGGTATTGTATATTCTCAAGTAATTCGTGGAAACCTTATTGAATCTAGCGAATTAGTTAAAGAATACGGAATTTCAATCTATCCTGAACCAACTTATTTTACGTGGTGATTAAATGACAAACAGAAGAGGAACTTTCTGAAATGATAGGGGAAGGATGATAGTATGATAAAAATAATAGATGGAAAGAGATACAACACGGAAACATCAGAGGAAATTGCAAATTATGAAAACATGCATAATTGTCAGGATTTCAACTATTATTCAGAAACTTTGTATAAGACAAAGAAAGGTGCATATTTCCTCTATGGCTCAGGAATGGCATTATCAAAATATGGAAGGTCTAACGGCAGAGAAAGCTATGGAGGGCATGAATTTGAAGTAATGACACCCCAAGAGGCTTTTGAATGGCTTACCGAACACAACCTTGATTATGAAGCAGAAGAGGAATTTCCTGAAATGATAGAGGAAGGATGATAATATGGTACAAATAAGGTATGCTAAATGTCAGGAAGCATTTGATGACGCAATAAATGAAGAGAGTTGTTATGGATGTGACTCTATGAATGTTTGTATTAGCTTGCATCCTGATTTAGGAAAAGTGTTATTCAAAGATGGTGAGGAAGGAAGGTGAAAAAATGTATGGTAACAATATATCTGATTTCAAAAGATTTTGTGAAGACGTTAAACATGACATAATTCGTGAATCCATATGCACTCTATCTGAAATTGTAGACGATGACAATCTTAAATCCCTTGTTGATAAATTTGAAAATTATGTGGAATGCAGTGATGATTATGATTTTGATTTTGCACTTAAGATCTTACTTAATCTGAATTGGTGGAATTATTGTCTCAATCATAATATGCCATTGTCAATAGATACCTTGAAGGATAGCGGAATCACTCAATAAAAGGTCGAATTCAACCAACTAAGTATCATAGAGATTGAGGAATTAAACTAGGTTTAATTAATGTATACATTTTGAATTGTTTATTAGAAATCGATAGCTAACGACTTATTAATTTCCATGAACCTTTAATCAATTAGTCGTGGCTATGGATTTTTAATAATGCGTATGAACAAAAAAAGGTGATAATATGAGAACAGAATTAAAGAAGAGAAATAACGATCGAGCAACCTTTATAGGTATATTTGAAAAGAGAGGCATTAAGAAAGGATGGAAAGGAAAAATGGAATCAACTGTATTATTTGTAGATATCAATGCAGATGGGCATATTGTGACTGACCACCTATGGATGAATCAAACAACCGGACTTACAAAAATCGGGATGTTGAATAAAGGTGATATGATCCAATTTGATGCCAGGGTCAAGCCGTATACAAAAGGTGAAAGAAGATTCGAAGTAAGAGATTACAAATTGTCGCATCCAACGAAGTTCAGCAAATTACAGGTGCTTAAATTAAGTAAGGAGCTGGTATTGTGACTTACAAGAAGAATGGAAAACAGATTCCTTATGGTTTGTATTACCTCACATCTGATGATTGCCCTGTATGTGGGACGATACCATGTGTTAAAAGATGTTCGTATTACCTCTCAGCTGGTGGTTGCTCTGCATGTGAATCGAAAGAACTTATTGAAAAACTTTTATGTTATATCTCAGTTGATAGTTGCCCTGCACGTGAATCGAAAGAATGTGTTGAAAGATATTACAAAGACATAGAAGAATTCTCAGGAATAGAGTTAGGCAAAATCAAGTATGTTAATCTATCCCATGAAAAAAATCCAACTGATGTAAAGCTTAAAACGGTTCCCATTTTTGTGGAGTATAATGAAATTGGGAGATATGTTAGAGTTGACAATAGAGTTTTTTGTAGTGGATATCCACTCATAAATAAAGATGTTGTATGGGAAAATTGGAGATTCAATGAAGATACAAGAAAGAAAATGGATGAAAACAGAAGAACAAGGACAAAAGAACTCATCATAGAAGATATAAAAGCAGGTTGTCTTTGTTGGATTGTTTATTGTCGTTGTTACGATAAGGAATTAGTTAAAGAGTGTTGGAAGCAAGTAAAGGGAGAAGCTGTATCCCTAAATGAAGAAGCAGAAGAGGTTACTATCATACATGAAGAAACTGGTAATGTTATCTTTAGGCAAAAAGTATTATTTTTTGGTAATGTATAAAGAATCCGTGTTGAATTATAGTGTTCAACGCAACTTACTACACGTATTAATGTTTATCTTATCTTATGGCGGGGAAAGAACAAATTCTGATTGACCGAAAGGTAATTCTCGACGAGATTAACGATTTGATCACACACGAGAACAATTCAAGAGTGTTGAAAAGGCTCTATTTTGTTAAATTTAGATATTTAGGGGATTCTGTAGAAGAAGCTGCTACTAAAGTAGGAGTGACTAAGAAAACAGGATATTGCTGGCAAGAAAGTTGGAATAAAGGCGGCTATGCCGCCTTAATGCCAAATTTTGGCGGAGGTAGGAAATCCAAACTTACTGATGAACAAAAAAAGGAATTAAGAGCTTTGTTGGAAAATAAGGATTACTGGACTACAAGAGAAGTCTGGAAGTTAATAAAGGAAAAATATGGCGTAGAATATTCAGAGAAACAAGTAGGAGTTATACTTCACAGTTTTAACATGTATCACTCAAAGCCATATCCCCTTGACTACAGAAGACCTAAAAACGCTGAAGAGATCTTAAAAAAACTAACCGAAGCAATTCCAAAACATATTGGTCAAGATGAGCAGTATATCATAGGTTTTCTGGATGAATCTTCACCACAAACAAAAGCAAACACGCAAAGATTATGGTCATTTAAAAAACCGTTGATAATAAAAAATACGGATTACGTTAAAGCAAATGCATTTGCGTTTTATTCGATCAACGGGAACAGTATCATTGATTTTATGAAAAGCTCAAAAACAGAAGATGTGTGTGAATTCCTGGAAAAAATTGTAGAGCAAAACCCAGGGAAAAGAATAATTCTTGTTCTCGATAATGCAAGATCGCATCATGCAAAGAAAACGATAAGTAAAGCGAGAGATTTAAAAATAACACTTGTGTTCCTACCACCTTATTCACCTGATCTAAATCCAGTAGAATTTGTCTGGAAAACAATCAAAAGAGAAGTGTCAGTCAAATTTGTCAAATCAAAAGAACATTTGAGGAATATTATCAAAATGGAATTTATGAGGATAGAGAGCTCATTATCGTTTGCAAAAAAATGGATGGAAACATTTAATGCACAAATAAAAAGTGTGATTTGTTGAGTTAGAGACTATAAATATGTTGTTAATGGATTAATTCATCTCAAAAGTTCTGTTGTTGTCCTTAATGTATAGTACACCCCAATAGAATAAGTGACACTCTTTGTACACATGATAATCTGCTAATAATTTCCGTAACAATAGCCACGATATGTTTATATACGACTCTAAATTAATTTGTGTAAGGATAAAATAATTTGGAGTAAGTATGTTAAAAAATAATACAGAATATACTTTGGCAGGATTTAATGTCCCTCTTGTTGCGGAATTTGACGAATATAGAAACGATGTGAATGAACCTCGTGTCATAATCTTGAGAAATGTAGAAACGTTGGATGGGATGTATGTTCAGAAGTATTTGGTAATCCATAGAATAGATGATTATCGAATATGTGAACTGGAAAGGGGTCAAAGAGTTCAATTTGTTGGGTGTATTATCAATAAATGTGGCAATAAGATATTAGATCCTCACGATTTTGAGATTATTACCAAAGAAAAATGCAAATAGCTTTTCGGAATGCTTCTTGTAACTTGACGTGGACACGTAAAATACGTGTCGATGTAGAGATGCAATCTCGATAAGTGATAGGATGATGTGGTGGCTTCAATCATTTCCTATATAATATTATATAGGGAAATAAAATTTAAAGAAGAAGTATCTATTCTAAAAAATTCATAAGTGGGATTTTTTAAAAATGTAGTTTGCTTATTCAATTCTTTTTAGACAAAATTTTGTGATTTCCGAAAAAAATAGTCTGAAAATATTTGAAGAACATTCATTGATTTCAGAAAAAGGACGATTATGAATAGCTGCTTTAAGGACTTTTTTGGAGGACGATTTACAATGTTCTCTCATTAATTAAATCTTTGTACTGGAATAACTCAGCATATATGAAGAAAGCGAATTTTGAAATGATCTTTTTGTCAGATGCATAATCAAGTGGTTGATTCGTTTCTTGATCATATAGTAAAGATGGCATACCATTCTGGCATGCCTGATGGATGTAGACTCTGAGTTGTTTCGTATCTAGGTGTATAGAGATGATGGCATGTCATCTGTGACATGCTTGGTAGAGGATAACAAGTTGTCTATTAAATAAATGGTGAGTCCATTTCATAGCCAGAAATGCTCACCATTTTCAATCTTGCTTGGTCTATCATTTACAAAATCAATATCTCCTCTAGTATATTCAAAAGCCTCTCTGATAATAGATGAAAATACTTGGATTTCAGGATGCCTTTTTAACACATCAATAAAGTATTCCATGGAGTATCCTTTATTTTTATTTAAGTCTGAAACACCAAATAATCCTTGGTAAGATGTAATAATATTTCTTTCTTTGGGATTTATATCCATCATAGGAATTGTCATTTCATAACTTTTTTGTCCTTTAGAAAGTAAATGTTCATTTTCTATATTTTGAGGCTGAAATCCTCCATATTTATTTAATTGACATGCATCTAGTTTCCATAAAGAATGCAAAAAAGAGCATACAATCACAGATTCATGAGGCAATAAATTGAACATTTCGTTTTTTCGATTAAACTCTTTATATACCAGCCAATTATGAATCGCTAAGCCTCCTTTACAGTTAAGTGGATGGGGCTTCTCAAGATCATTCCATTTATACCCAATGCGATTTGCGGGAATAGTGAAATAATTACTCTTTTCTAAAAATGTAATTAAATCTTCTTTCCCATCTCTTTCAATTGATTGCAAGAGACATACTGTTTCATTTTTAACCTTATTAATATCAACATCTTTAATATTTATCATTCATTATCAATCCTATCTTTCTATTTTTATTTTACTTGAGATGCAAACTAGCTGCTAATGAAAATTCCAAAATTTCATTTAATGTGGTTGGAATTTAATATTGCAATTTGTTTTACTTCAATTAAAGATAAGGCCTTTTATTATTGCTTGCCTTAACAAAGGCGGATTATTTTCTCTTATTATATAAACAGGACAGTCTGGTTATAAACTAATTCATACATCGAGTAATAACTATATAATTTGTTAAAAACAATTTCAAAAGTGAATAATAATATCTTGAGTGTTAAAGAAAGCATTGAAATGTTATAACCACATTGTCTTTTCTGTAAAAAGTTACAGTTACATAATTTTATATAATTCGTGGTGCTTTTGAATTCCTATTTTGCCACATTGCTAAGTCGCCGCATTATAAGAACTCGGATTAATCCTCATATACAGAAATGCTTGAAAATCCGACGTGATAAATCGAGTGAACAATATTTTTACTATTGCTTCTTACACATCAATATGAAGACACGTAGTCTACATGTCTGCTGGAGAGATGTAGAGCTTGGATGAGAGATAAAAATAAGCTGTCTTAATCAGTTATTTCATTTCATTCTGTGATTGAAAACAGTATCATATTTCAAAGACACAAGAATTTATTAACCAGAAACGAACTATCCATGTTAGCACAGTTCAAACAAGATTGTTGTGCTAAATCGAGGTGACTTATACAGGAAACCTACAGAGCTCCCCTAAAACATAGCGTCCATTGATGCTATGCCATACGCAAAATAAGCCAAGTTGCGGCACTCTCTGGAGTTCGGTAAAAAAGATAAAAGAATGACGCACTAGGCGTCATAAGTATTTATGTTTAGAACCTGACGTTCATGTCTGCAATCATCTGCTGGCTTGCGACGTCAATGATAAGGACATTGATTGTCTCACCAGATGCAGCGAGGCCTTCACTGGGTGTTCCAACGCTGGTAATGTTTCCTACAGAGAGTTTACCGGCACTTGAGTTGTACACATAGAGTGAATCACCTGCAACGAACTCACCAAGCCCAGCTACAAACTCAGCGTTACCTGCATTTGTAGTATTACCAGATATTGTAATTCTGGTATTCGTAGAAGCCATGAAAATGGCATCTCCGCCCTGGTGCTGGAGTTTAACTACAGATTTCTCTGCAACAGTATCAGCAGTTGACCTTATGCTCGCCTGCGGTGCCTGCTCTGGTGGTCCCATGCCAAAGACAAAAGCTGCAATGACTGCAGCGAGAATGACAGTGATTGCGACCATCAGGATTACGCCGATGACCGGGGATACTGCATCCTCTTCCTTAAGGAATTGGTTTGATTTGCTCATATATGTTCCTCTCTCATTCAAAAGTCTACACTTTCTTTTGCTTCTTTTTCTGGACTACTTTTTCAAGCTTCTTAGCCCACATTTTATCGTCGAGGTTAGTATACTCACACTCGAGATAATGTTGCACTGCTATACTCAGCGCTTCTTTCGTCGAGGACTCATTGCACTTCTTTTTAAGAGCTGCAAGCTCATCCTCGGTGAGTACAGTTTGTGCATGTACAATTTTTACCATTGTATATCGCCTAGTGTTCGACTTGATTCATCTGACGGGCATTTCTGCCAATCTCATCATTATTATAATAATGCATTTTCTATATATACTTTTTTAATATAAATCTGCTGTTGCAGCCTGATACGGCTACTGTTGCTTTATTTTATATTAATCAGCATACATCTCGGGCAGGGATGACACATCAGGATATGCCAGATGCTTCATCCGACTAATCTCACATATATGAGCATCAAAATTACTATCATTAATACTATATATAGTGTGCTGAACCCATTTTCGCTTCAAACCGGACAAGGCATGTCATATTCATGGAAGCATGGCAGTTATTCCTGAAAGCTCAGGACCGTCTGGAATTTGCTGGAAAATGGATCATTTATAGGCAAAATCAAAATATGACCTCTTATATTATACATGCAAACATAGCTTACATTCTTAAAAGGTAAGATCATGGTCCCAAGTCGTTTCGTAATAACAGTTATAGGTATCGACAAGGTCGGTATTGTAGCAGGCATCACCCGGGTGATGGCGGATTTCAACGTCAATATCGTTGACATCAGCCAGACGATCATGCAGTCCCTGTTCACAATGATAATGCTCGCAGAGATAAAAGAAGATAACTTCGACCTGTCCTCCTTCCAGAAAGCCATGGCAGATAAGGGGCATGAGTTCGGGGTCGAGGTCAAAGTGCAGCATGAGGACACTTTCCGCTTCATGCACAGGATATAAGCCCGGAGGCTTTTGAATGCTGATCCATCCCGAAGAGATCCTTGAGACCATCAAAATGGTGACCAACGAGAACCTCGACATCAGGAC
The DNA here is from genome assembly GCA_000306725.1 of Methanolobus psychrophilus R15. GTDB lineage: Archaea > Halobacteriota > Methanosarcinia > Methanosarcinales > Methanosarcinaceae > Methanolobus > Methanolobus psychrophilus. The sequence continues at coordinate 2,344,030 of CP003083.1, forward strand.
CGTCACCATGGGCATAAGCCTGCGCGACTGCTGCCATCCCGATATCGACACGTTCAACGAGAACATTTACAGAAAGATAACCGCCTACGCAAAAGACCTGGTAAAGACCACCGATGATGTGCAGAGCCTCTACGGCATCCCCATCATCAACAAAAGGATATCCGTAACTCCCATCGCCATCGTTGCGGAAAGCTGCAAAGAGCCGGACCTCACCTCCGTTGCCAGGACACTGGACAGGGCTGCCCACGACGTAGGCATAGACTTCATAGGCGGCTTCAGTGCCCTCGTGCAAAAAGGCATGACGCCAGGCGACCTGCGGCTCATCAACTCAGTCCCCCAATCCCTGGCAAGCACAAAGAAGGTCTGCTCGTCAATCAATGTCGCCACAACAAAGGCCGGCATAAACATGGACGCTGTGGCCCTCATGGGTAGGGTGATCAAGGAAACCGCCCACCTTACCCGCGACCAGGGAGGTATCGGCTGCGCTAAGTTCGTGGTCTTTGCAAACGCACCCGACGACAATCCCTTCATGGCAGGAGCCTTCCATGGCATAGGCGAGCCCGAGTGCAGCATCAATGTCGGCGTCAGCGGCCCCGGAGTTGTCAACTCGGCCGTGCGCGCCCTGCAGAACCCTTCACTTGGCGACATCTCGGAGTGCATCAAAAAGACAGCATTCAAGATAACCCGTGTAGGAGAGGTCATCGGCAAAGAGGTTGCAAAACGCTTGGACGCCCGGTTCGGTGTGCTTGACCTCTCTCTCGCCCCGACGCCAGCCATCGGTGACAGTGTCGCCGCAATACTTGAGGCCATGGGTCTGGAGAGTTGCGGCACCCACGGCACAACTGCCGCACTCGCACTGCTCAATGACGCTGTTAAAAAAGGCGGTTCAATGGCATCCTCCTCCGTCGGGGGCTTAAGCGGGGCCTTCATCCCGGTAAGCGAGGACGCAGGCATGATAGACGCAGTATTGTGTGGCTCCCTCAGCCTTGATAAGCTTGAGGCGATGACCAGCGTATGCTCGGTAGGGCTTGACATGATCGCTATCCCCGGTGACACCCCTGCATCCACGATATCTGCCATAATCGCAGATGAGATGGCCATTGGCATGATAAACAAGAAAACAACGGCTGTAAGGCTCATCCCCGTTCCGGGAAAGACCGTGGGCGACATGGTCGAGTTCGGCGGACTGCTTGGCAGGGCACCTGTCATGCCTGTGAACAGGTACAGCTCCGAGAAATTCATCGCAAGGGGCGGCAGGATCCCCGCACCCATACAGGCGCTGACAAACTGATGGCAACTCTCTCACAGTTTCAGATAGCCATCAGTCAGGCAGAAGGCCGGACAAGACCCGTTCAGGAGTCTCCATGATAATAACGCTGATAGGAATGCCGGGCGCCGGGAAAAGTTCTGTCGGTAAAAGGCTTGCACGTATCATGGGGTATGCCTTTATCGACACTGACGACCTGATCATCCATGCAGCCGGCACCCTGCTCCAGCAAATTGTGGATGAACAGGGTGACATGGCACTCATAGGTGTTGAGGAGCAGAGCATCCTTGCCCTTCAGTTAAAGGACAACAGTGTCATTGCAACAGGTGGAAGTGTCGTCTACTCAGAAAAAGCAATGCAATTCCTCAAAGCAAACTCGGTCGTTGTTTACCTCGACGTACCCTTCGAGGCCATCGCTCGAAGGCTTTCCAATATTGATACAAGGGGCGTTGTAGGTCTCAAAGGCAAGGGCCTGCGGGAACTCTACCGGGAGCGCACAGGACTTTACATCGCTTATGCCGACGTTACCATCAAGGTCGGTGCCAGGGACAAGGTGCAGGATGTAGTGACTCGGATTGGGGAAAAATTACAGGATAGGGAACCCTGAGTCTCTTATGCCTGCATTTCACAATATTTATCTACAAAGATATACTGCCTGCAGATCGTCTCCCCTACTCTCTGTAGCCTTACGGATGTCTGGCATCTCTGGAAAAAAGGATTTGGACCTATTATGTTAAAAAAAAGCAGCAAGTCCTTTACACCCAACGCAAACAAGTTGTCTCTGTCAAAGAATGTACAATGATATTTCTTTTTATTCTTATTTTCCGTAAAAAATATATCAGATATTTTCTGTACCTTCTTTGGATGACATGTCAAAAGCAGGCACGTATGGCTTTATATCGATCACCGGTGTTTCATCCAGTGCATCAAGACCTTTGACCATCAGCTCTCTTCCTCTTCTTTCGATTAGCTCTGCAACGGTAACTCCGATAGGACTTGGCCTTCCCGGAGTCCTTGAGGCAAAGACACCTTTCACCCCTCCCACTCTTCTTTCCGCTATTAGCTCATACCCTTGCGACCTGTCGAAATAGAAGATCACCTGGATATGTTTGTTTTCTTCAATTCTATACAGGCCGTCCTCATACTCCTCGTTGACCACTATCACACTTATTGCCTTGCGCATCTCTTCCGGGTTTGCCGGCTCACTGAATGAGCTTTTTATCTTACCTATGCATTGTACTTCCATTTTGCCTCTCCTATCATATTATATGTCACTCTTTTTTGGCAAAATCCATATTTGTCTGGGTCATGCCTGACATCCACAATGACCCCTTACACAGGCTATATTTTATAACTGTACTTTGCTGCGAGATTGAGCTTGTTGACCAACATTATCCTGGTAAGATTTCTGATCATTTCTTTTAGTCATACGGGTATTACTACTGATACATCCATGTAGTTCTGTATGGTGACAGGTACCCCGTAAACCTCTTCGATAGTCTGTGGCGTGATCTCACCCATACTACCTGCCGCAAAGATAGTGCCGTTCTTCAGGAACAGGAACTTGTCAGCATACCTGAATGCAAGGTTAAGGTCATGCATGGTCATTACAGCCGAGACATTCTCCTTCCTGACAACATCCCTTACGATGTTAAGTATCTCCAGCTGGTTCTTAAGGTCAAGGCTGCTTGTGGGCTCATCCAACAGAAGCAGTTTTGGGTTCTGGGCAATGGCGCGTGCAATCCCCACTTTCTGCAATTCTCCTCCGCTGAGCTCATCAATGTACCTCAGGGCAAGCTCCTCAAGATGCAGTTTCTTGATGGTTGCCTCCACCAGCATCACATCTTCAGTGGTGATGTTCCATTTTATATGTGGCATCCTGCCCAGCAGAATAGCATCAAAGGCTGTCAGCCTGGCACATTCACAACGCTGGGGAACGTACCCAAGGCGCCGGGCTATCTCGATCTGCTCAAGTTTCAACACGTCTTCCTTATCCACTAGTATGGTGCCACTCTTAGGTTTCAGGATAGCGTTCATACATTTGAGCAGTGTGGTCTTTCCCACTCCGTTCGGTCCCAGTATGGCTAATATCTCGTTCTTCTTCAGGTGAAATCTTATGTCCGTGAGCACCTCTTTGCTACGGTACTGGAATTCCACTCCGTTGACTTCTAATATCATATTCTTCTCCCCTTGAGTATAAGATAAATGAATGTAGGTGCTCCCAGAAACGATGTCAGTACGGCTACCGGAAGCTGGTATGGCTGCATCATGACCCTTGCCACAGTATCTGCACAGAGCAGTAGCAGGGATCCCATAACAATGCTTCCTGCTATCAGGAAGCGATGGTCATCCCCGATGATGCGGCGCGCCATGTGGGGACATATCAATCCGATAAAGCCTATAACTCCCAGGAATGCCACAATGATAGCAGTTACAAGGGATGACCATATCATCCCCCATAGACGGACTTGTTCTACGTTGATACCAAGGCCTTTGGCAGCCTCATCTCCGGCATCAATGGCATTGTACTTCCAGCGGTTAAAGATGAAATAAACAATAGAAGCTGCCACTATGGCAGTGATAAGCCCCAATTCCTCCCAGCTTGCCCTGGCCGTATCTCCGAATGTCCAGAACACCATGGATGCCAGTTGCACATCGTCTGCAAAGTATTGGAGGAACATGGTCCCTGCTGTGAACAGTGAGCCCATCGCCACGCCCACAAGGATCATAACTTCAGGCGTTGTCCCCCGGATCCTGGCAAACATCAGTATGATTGCGGTCACAAGCATCGCGAACACGAATGCTGCTACGGTTGTCACATAAGGATTGTTGATGGTCACTGCGTCTCCGACCCGGCTGCTTGTGCTGCCTGCACCCAGTATGATGACAGAGAACGCAGCCCCGAAGGCCGCTGCATTGGATATTCCAAGTGTGAAAGGTGAACCCAAAGGATTGCGGAGTATGGATTGCATCACAACTCCTGATACTGCCAATCCGGCACCTGCAACAATGGCTGTCAGTACCTGAGGGAGGCGGACATTCCATATTATGCTGTCCCACGTTGCAGAAACACTGTGTCCTGCAAGTGTCCTTACAACATCCGTGGGTGGGATATCCACCGAGCCTGTGGCTATTGACAGGATGGAAGCCACAAACAGGAGCACAAGTCCTGCAAGGATATAGGTCCTTTTTCTGTCAGTGTGCTCCCTGTATCTTGCAGCTATGTCTCCTTCTTTACTGTTCATCCTTTCACCGTGTCCTTGTATTCTCACACGTCCAGCTTCGTGAATGCAGGAATAGTAAAGGCGTTCAGCATGTTGTCGTAGACATTCCTGCCTACATCCTCATCGCCCCTGCCAACAAGGAACGTGTATATCTCTGTTGCCTTATAATCGAGTACCACGTCCTCAAACCTGTCCGGGTACAGGAGCTTTCCAGCGAAATAGGCATCTACAAGCACAGAGCCCTGGTTCTGCGTGTACCAGTTATAAGGTAGCACCCCATATACTTCCCCGTTCTTCACTGAACTGAGTTGCCTGTAGGAGTTGTCGTTCTGAAGCTGGTACAGGGCGCTGGACTTGTCTTCGGACTGGGTTGTCGAGAGGTCGACAAATATTATTTGCGGATCCCAGCCAAGTATACTCTCTTTTGCAACCTCTGCTGTGCTGAGGTTCTTAGGATCGTATGCGACATTCTTTGCATTTATGAAATGGAATGGAGGATATGTAGGTTCTGTCGACTGGAATCCATGCGGACCTGAGCGGGCTATGCCACCTACATAGCAGGTTATCTTATCTTCCTCGGGCACATCGGCTGTACGCTCGTTCAGATCTGCGATGGTCGCCTCAAAGAAGGATACGAGCTCCTCTGCCCTTTTCTCTTTCCCCATTACCTCTCCCATAATGCGCAGGGACTGGTACATGTCCGCCTTGTTATTGACCATGTCTCCGTAGTTGAGGGCTATCACGGGTATCCCTGTCTTTCTCTGCAGTTCGGCAGGGTCATAGGCGGAAGCGGAATACATTTTGAAGATAACCTGGGGCTGCGGGTCAAGCATCAGTATCTTCTCAGGGTCGTCATTTCCCCTGAACTCCCCGAACACAGGATAATCCTTGAACTGTGGATTTGCCAGGGCATACGGACGAGCATCGTATTTTGATTGCTGGGCCTCAATACTGTCCACAGCGACGATCCTGTCATGTGATTCAAGATAAGTCAGATATCTTAGGGCACCGGAACCGGAGCATATGACGTGATCCGGGGATTTGGGTACTTCCACTGTCCTGCCAAGGGCGTCTGTCACAGTTATTGTTTCTCCGGTACTGGACTGTGCATTTATGGCGGTTGAAGATCTCTCCATACATCCTGCAGAGAATGTGATAAAGATTAGCATTGTGATAATCGATATGGCTAATATCATATGTCTCTTTTTTTGCATTTCATATTCTCCTATGCTAAATTATAATTTTAATTGCTACCTTTAGTATTAAAATTTTGTCATTTATTCATATTTTATCTAACAATAAAGTTTAAATATGTTACTGCTATGCTTGTCTGATAACATTAATGTATACAATAATAACATCAAATAATATGAAATTAAATATTTATATGTTTTGTGGATCAAACTCCTCTTCACTGATCGTTTATCAGATTCCGGATGGTGCGTGCGTTTGTACAATGTTTATGGCTTTTCCCAAATGGAGGTATATAATGCAAGAAAAAATGAAGGTATTAATAATAGCCCTATTCCTGCTGGTCTTTGCCCTGCCGGTAAATGCGGCAGATGTGACCTATGAGATAAGGAGTACCGTATACGACAACAGCAACCCTTCCATTGCTGCCGGAGATTTCTACTGGGAGGCCAATACATTCCCAGCATTCTGGTACCAGATAGGAGGAGGCCGCTCCAGCGAGGTCCTCTATATCCATAACACCTGGAACTCTTCAGCCAGGCTCCAGCTTGGAGACACCATTCCTGAAGGGAATCTCTATTATGTCAGCAAGCCCGCTATCCGCAGGTCAAAGATAGGCGGTTCGGACTCTGCAGGTAGTTTTATGGTCAACGGGGTTGACCTTGAAAGATATTACCTGATGGGACTTTTTGGAGCACAACATGTTGTCATGCCCGCAGACCCTGCCAGTCCTTCAGCAGGATGCAAGCCGAATGAGATCGCAAGGATACTCATAGACAGCGATGACAAGAAGACAATGACCACAGGCTAGGAATGGAAATTCTCAGGCGGCTGGTCCTTTGTGGTACAGCAGATAGATGTGAAAGGGAACAAGGTCTGGCTGGAGCTGAAAAAGGACGGGGAAGTTGTTGATACCGATGTCCTTTCAACAGATGCCACCCTCACAAAGCAGGAAAGGACCTATCTCTACAAGGACAGTGATGACATCCCTGTATTCTACTGTTACGCTGCTTCCGCATTCAGGGGAGCAACTACCGACCTTGTTGTGTTCGAGTATGTCTTCCTGAGAGGAGATATCATTGAGATCAATACTGATGATGCCTATGGGGCTTTCAAGGTACAGGGCTTCACGGTCCCCGCAGTCCTGGACAATGTTACCTATACAGGCAACATCATGAACACCGGCGACGATGCCCTTGTAATGGCCAGCAGCAAGAGCATTTCCCTTAAGTCAGAACAGGGGACATCGATCTTCACGGCGGGATCAGTATCAAGACCGAGGACACAACTGCACCTGACCTGAAGTTCACCCTGAGAAAGAAGGTTACCATCAAGGTGGACGACTGCCCGGAATGTCCGGAGTGCCCACAGGAAAATACAGGCTCCGTAAACAATGAGGTATCAAAACCCTCTGTTGCAGAGGTGCAGGCTGTTCCTGATACCACTGAAGCGGGATTCGCAGTAAAACGACCGGAAGCAGACACACAGGCTGCAGCAAGCTCTGTCGCAGCTCCGGGATTTGGGGTATTGCTCGATTTGCTGGGAACAATTATCGCAGCAAAGATAAAAAGATAAGTGCAGGTTGAGGTCCGGCCTCAACCATATATTTTAAAGATTACCAGCCTCTTGTGTACTCTTCAAAACAAGGGATGCATACGAATTCCCCATTCTGCACCCTGGTGCGGGACTCAGCCATCATCTCTCCGCATTTTGCACATTTCAGGGAATTGAATATCCGGGCCTTATGAGGTATCTCTGCATCCACGAACCTGATATCCAACATTTCCTCAACAGGGGTGTGTCTCATGGTGTGGGATATACCGTCCATGCGCCCTTTAAAGTCTTTTGCTTCTTCCTCAGTAGCCTTCCCTGACATTACCTTGGGGCGCAGCTTGTTCACTTCGGGATCGATGTTGTCTATGTTGAAACTTGCCTTCAGGGCAACCCTGACCGCCTTGCCGCTATCCCTGCATATGAATGTGAATACTTGCTTTGCATGGTCCCGGTAGATGAGATTGCCTTTGCCTATGGTACATCCTGTAAGCACCTGCACGGCGTCGACCCCGCATGCATCGTTCTCTACGATGGTGACGAGCTCTTCATCGATATCTCTCTCGGTATGAAGTTTTTCCAAGGCTGCCTTTGCGGCGATGTAGCCGATGGTGAGCCCGGGGCAGACATGGCCGTGGAACTTTGCTGCCTCATCGAAAGAGGGTATCAGCCAGGTTGTGGTTTCGGTTGAACTTTCCTGCATATTTATCAGGGGATGGAGGTCCGTAATACTTTTAATACTTTTCGTATTATCTGGTACTACTCCCCAGATGCTTTATCAAATAACCATGCCTACTTTCCTGGTTCATTTACTAAGAACATGCGTCACTATCATATGCTATCTTACTCCAGCAAGATGATTGTGTACTGGGAAGGAACTGCATCATTTAAGGGGAACTTTTGAAGAGGTGTCCCTAATTTATCCAACGTTTTGTCCAGCCGTATCCCAAGGCCCATAAGACATGGTCTGCGAATTGTCGGATGGTGGCATGGCCCCTTGGAGCCCGCACAGTTGACGTTGGAGTAGTCACTGGTGGCACACCATGTGCACATGCCCGGAAAAGTAGCAAGGGCAGTATTGTATCCCAGTTCCCAGGCGAGTTTCTCAAGTTCGATACTTCCTGGCTGTATCCGTTCCTTACGCTCTCTCATCACGGTTTTTAAGGTGTCCTGGTACTTTTCTTTTGTAACCTTATCTTCAGGTGGAATGATGCTGTATTTTACAAAATTCTCACTGATCTCTCTTGAAAAACGGTTATCGGATTTCCAGTCTACAAGCAGCACCCATTCATACTCATTAAGCATTTTCCTGAATTCGTCCACCTGGGGTATGAAAGGCGGACAGACCTGGCTGCCATAACCATTGCAACCAAATTCGCATTTCAGGATTGTTCTGTTCTCGACGATTAAATATTCAACAGGTATTAATCTGATACTGTTTGCTCCCTGCTCTTTGGCCTTCTCTTCCAGAAGCCTGTAATTCTCTTCGGTTATTCTCATCCTTTATGTATACTTACCTGGGCGCAGATTTAGTTTCTGCTCTCATACTCTGGAACTCTTTCATTGGAGCCGCTACAAATATCTGGAAAACCTGGAAGGGTACACTTATTTGCAGCCCTGACAAAGAATAATCTATAAAACTGGTGAAATATAACAAAAAAGAGAGGGATGCTCCGATCGGGATTCGAACCCGAGTCGCAGGAGTGAGAGTCCTGCATGATTGGCCGTGCTACACTATCGGAGCAAGATGTTTCTATTCGCTTTGGCTTAACAGCATCTCTGAAAGTAGTTTATAGAATATTAACCTTTCGTTAAATAATGGAAGGGTATGTTTGTTTCAGGCAAACATACCGTGGGGGATATTGTTCTCTTCTTCCGAGACTACCTTGTCGTAGGCATCAGTAAGATCCCTCATGGTTATCTCTGTACCACGTCTTCTAAGGACGAACATGCCGGCTTCCTTTGTGATCACCTTGATGTCGGCGCCACTAAGGCTGGCAGTCATTTTGGCGATACTCTCAATGTCTACGTCCGGGGCAAGTTTCATCTTGCGGGTGTGTATCTTGAATATCTCTGTGCGGCCTTTTTCATCGGGTAGCGGGACCTCTATCACTCGGTCAAAACGTCCCGGACGCAGCAATGCTGGATCAAGCAGGTCTATGCGGTTAGTTGCGGCAATGATCTTCACGTTGTTTGTTGCATCAAAGCCATCCATCTCCGCAAGCAACTGCAGCATGGTACGGTTGACCTCTGCCGAGCCTGTCGTGCCATCATGTGTGCGCATGCCGCCTACTGCATCGATCTCGTCAATGAACAGGATGGTAGGTGCTTTGTCGCGGGCCATCTGGAACACGTCCTTGACAAGCCGCGCACCTTCTCCTACAAACTTCTGAATGAGGTCTGAACCGGACATGCGTATGAAGGTTGCCTGCGCGCGGGATGCAACAGCCTTTGCGATAAGTGTTTTACCTGTACCTGGGGCACCGTAGAGCAATACTCCTGTGGGTGGCTCGATACCTATGCGCTCAAAGAGCTCGGGTTCTGTCAGTGGTAATTCCACGGATTCAATTACCTCTTTAAGTACATCATCAAGCCCGCCTATCATATCATAATCTATTCCGGGTGATGTGATGAGCTCCATGACCTGCGCGCGAACATCGGCAGCCCTGCTTATTATAGATACTATGGAAAATGCAGCATTGACACAGACTCTCATTCCTGCCTGTATCTCGCCCTGGAAATGAGTTGGGATCTTAGTCACAACTTCTTGGTTGTTCCCATGCTGCCTTATGAGTGCCATGTCCTTTTCGACTTCCATGACACTCGCAATGAACAGGGGCGGCCTTGTCAGCTGCTCTATCTGTTTTTTGAGCTTACTGGATTCGTCGAGATAAGTGTTCGCCATCATGCTTGCCTCAAGGAGTTTTGCACGCATGTTCTCGTTATTGACCTTTAGTATCTCGATCTCCTGCAGTAATGACTCTACATCCTTTTTGTTAACATCATCTGGCTCACACTGAGTAGCCAGCTTTGGATTCTTAGTGTCAGCCGGTGATTCGGCACTACTGTTAGACATAGGGGCATACTATACGCACCATCTAATATAAACTCAACTATGGGTAACCTATAAACAAGGCCGCGTGGATTTGTAACAAATCGGGCACATGCAAAGAAAGCTCATCAGAATCTGGGGGGATTGTAGCTCATCTTTATCAGATCTTGCTGTTCACTTGAAACACTGTTTTTGGCAGTATTTCTCTATTACACTGCATTTTAAAGTCCAATGGAGCTTTATTCTCAAAATAATAACTTGAATGCTGTATTTGCGTAGTTAACTCTCTCATTAATGCTCCTATTGGACAAAAAAGAAATATTTATCTAGCATGAATTGCAGTTATTATATTGTTGATAGAAGGATTTGGCTGTATTAATCTCTTCAATATATGAAAGAAGGAATAATATGCCTTTAATTCTCCTTAAAACAAATGAGCACTGAAATAAAAGAAAAGATTTATATATTATTACCGCCATTTAAGTAATTGCAAGGCACAACGCAACAAAGTGTTCCGGATGTGTTAACGCAAAAACATATCAAGATTAAACGAGCAACCATTATCTGAGGGGATAAATGGTTTGTGAATCCATTATATCTGAGGGGATGAATGGATCTGCAACAAGAGGCAAAAAGATGAAGGTTCGGCTTGAGATCATCGATGAAGATGGCATTGAGAGCACAAATGTCGAGTTTGGCGGGAAGCACTGGAAACGGTGTCTTCTTGCATTCATTGACTCTATCGAGGACGCGAACCCAAAACACACCGAACCTTCGTCTGCTTACTCACACACTAATGTTACTTCTAATCCTGTTAATTACAATGGTGTTCCGGGCTCACAACCTACTAATGTTCATGATCATGCCCAGCAGCCTGTAATGGCACAGCCGTTTATGCAACAGCAACAGGCTATGCAGCAGCAGGCTTTCTTCCAGCAGCAAGCTCAGCAACAGGCCCAATACCAACAGCAGCAGCCATCGCCTTATCAGCAGCAGTCTCAATATTATCTACCTCCTGCGGTGGCCCCGTATTATTACTATGGACAGCCGGCTCAGAATATATCCTCTAGCAACCCCCAACAACCACTCCACTATCCACCAGTCCAGCCGGCTGCTCCGGAGGTAATGCCTGTCAGGCAGCAGGACGCTCATAACAACAGTGTCCGGCAGCGTGTAGGGCGCACCGCAAGCTTGCAGGAACGTATGAACGATTCTTCTCTTACTATCAACGAGAGGCTTGAGCTTTTCCTGAAGTATGAGTATCCTCGTGTCTGGTTCTCCTCGCAGGACGTCCAGCAGCACTACGAGCAGATATACGGCACGATAAAACAGAGCACGGTTTCGACCTACCTCTCAAGGATGTTCCAGAAAAACATGCTGGAGCGTCGTGGCAACAGGACTCAGCGGGAATATAAATACCTCGGTGGCGAGATCAGCAGTCCGCGTCAGCCGGTTCCTGCTCAGGCAGGTGTTCCGCAGTTTCACAGGAACTCCATGGAATATGGTTAAGTCCAACGGCAACGTATCCTGAACTATGAGATTTTTTCAAAATGCCCTCAAAACCGGCATTATTTTACTATTCATCGGTTTTATACTTGTTTTCCTGGGCACACTATTCTCTTCAGGTGAAAGCAATAGTGGTTTCGGAGGCCTTATTCTTATTGGCCCGATACCGATAGCCTTTGGCTCCTCTCCCGCAATAACTTCTACTATGCTGTGGGCAGGTGTTGTGCTAGCATTTGTTTATCTCTTCATGTACAGGAGAGTTCGATAATGTCTTTGCTTATCTATGCAGGTATATCCCTTATATTCCTGGGATTCTTTCTTATTGTCATAGGAAGTATCGGCTCCTTTATGGGGGATATTTTTGGCAAAGGAAACCTTAAAACAGAAGAATCCGGGACAGATGGATCTAAAACCCATGTAAGGGGCGGTGGCATCATAATGATTGGCCCTGTCCCTATAATCGTAGGCTCTGACCGTGCAAGCGTAAAGACTCTCATAATGCTTGCCATAGTTCTGATAACAATATATTTCGTGTTTTCTTCCCTGTTACCTTTCATGTCAACCAGATGATATGTTGTGGTGAGCATGTGATCGTGTTGGCCTGTTATATGTATGACAGGGAGGTGGAATAAACATGCTCTTCCTTTGTGAACATGTTTATACAGGTTCAGTCCAATATTACATTTAATGCGCCAGTTCAAACTTGTGTCCGACTACGAACCAAAGGGTGACCAGCCCAAAGCTATAGCCCAGCTGACAGAGGGTATCCGGAAAAACATGAGGCAACAGACCTTGCTGGGTGTTACGGGATCCGGCAAGACCTTCACAGTGGCAAATGTTATCCAGAACGTGCAGATGCCTACACTTGTGATAGCACACAACAAGACGCTTGCAGCACAACTTTATTCCGAGTTCAGGGAGTTCTTTCCGGACAATGCTGTGGAGTATTTTGTGAGTTATTATGATTACTACCAGCCTGAGGCCTATATACCCACTACGGATACCTATATTGAAAAGGATGCTTCCATCAATGAGGAGATAGACAGGCTGCGCCTCTCAGCGACAAGATCACTGCTTGAGCGCCGTGATGTGATCGTTGTATCCAGTGTGTCCTGTATCTACAACCTGGGTTCTCCCGAAGAATGGCGTAAGATGTCAGTCTTGCTGACCGTGGGAGATGAACTTGACAGGGCGTCCCTCTTTGAGGATCTAATCAACATACAGTATGAGCGCAACGACATTGAATTCACGCAGGGTAAGTTCCGCTCCAGGGGGGACACTATTGAAGTATATCCCGCTCAGGAGCGCCAGGGTATCCGTATCGAACTCTTTGGTGATGAGATTGACCGCATAGCTTACTTTGATCCTGTTAGCGGGAAAGTGCTCCATGAACTAAGGCCGGGCGAGAGTACCATGATTTATCCTGCCAAGCACTTCGTCATGTCCGAGGAGCACATGGCCGGTGCGCTGGAATCAATCGAGGCTGAGCTTGAGGCTGAATTGCCCCGGCTCAAGTCCCAGAACAAGCTGCTTGAAGCACAAAGGCTTGAGCAGCGCACCAGGTTTGACCTGGAAATGATACGGGAACTCGGATACTGCAGTGGTATAGAGAACTACTCACGTCACTTTGACGGAAGAAAACCCGGAGAGCCCCCTTCTTCCCTGTTGAATTTCTTCCCGGAAGATTACATGGTCGTCATTGATGAATCCCATGTCACCATCCCGCAGGTAAGGGGTATGCACAACGGTGACCGCGCAAGGAAGGAGTCTCTCATTTCCTACGGCTTCCGTCTGCCTTCTGCGTATGATAACCGTCCCCTGCGATATGACGAGTTCGAAAGGCAGCTTAACTATGTCCTTTACGTATCCGCCACACCTGCCGAATATGAGATTCAGAGAAGCGGCGCCGTTGTGGAGCAGATCATCCGTCCGACGGGCCTTGTTGATCCGGAAATCCTTGTACGGCCTGTTGAGAATCAGGTAGATGACCTTATAAGTGAGGTGCGCAAAGTGACTGCCGCAGGCTATCGGACACTTGTGACGACTCTCACGAAAAGGATGGCTGAAGACCTTACCGATTATCTTGTAGAACTGGGCATCAGGGTGCGGTACATGCATTCGGATATCGATACTCTCCAGAGGGCTGAAATAGTCCGTGACCTTCGAAAGGGTGAGTTCGATGTGCTTGTAGGCATAAACCTGTTGCGTGAGGGGCTGGATATTCCGGAGGTGGCCTTCGTTGCAATTCTTGATGCCGATAAGGAAGGTTTCCTGCGCTCGGAACGCTCTCTTATTCAGACCATCGGGCGTGCATCAAGGAACGTGAACGGCCATGTGATACTGTATGCCGACAAGATGACAGGTTCCATGGAGCGTGCAATAAGTGAGACCGACAGGCGCCGCAAGATCCAGGTGGCATTCAATGAGAAGCACGGTATCACGCCGAAATCCATTCAGAAGGCCCTGCAGAAAGAGCTGGTGGAGCACAGGGAATATCCCGAGGGTTCCGAACTCATGACGATTGCAGAAGACCTATCTTCAGTGGAGCTCTCGGATATGATAATAGACCTTGAGTCCGAAATGCACCTGGCTGCCAGGAACCTTGAGTTCGAAAAAGCAGCCGAGCTTCGCGACAAGATAAAAGAACTGCGTGAGGGCTATGCGATATGATTGCCACTCTCATCTCCTGAGTATGCGCCGCATCCTGCCCTTTGGCTTGCCGGGAGTACCCTCATCGTCCCTGATACCTTTTCCGGTGTAATGCAGAAAGACATCATCAAGTGTTGGCTTGTGCAGGCTGACGGACTCTATCGTGAGACCAAGTTGTGCGGTGGTTCCCAGAATATCCGGTATCTCACGCTCTCCGTTGGCGGCGGTGATGCGCACCAGGTTTTCAGAGGTGGAGATGGTATTTACTCCGGGGCGAGTGCTGAACTGTTCAGCTAGTGCGCTTGCTTCAGATTCTGAAGTGAGGCCGAGTGTGATGATATCCCCGCCCAGGGATGACTTTAGCTCATACGGGGTGCCAATGGTTATTATCCTGCCATGGTCGATGATGGCTATCCTGTTGCAGAGCTTGTCGGCCTCTTCCATGTAGTGGGTGGTGAGCACCATGGTAATATTCTTATCCCGGTTCAGCTCCCGGATGTACTCCCATATATGGTTCCTTGTCTGGGGGTCAAGCCCGATGGTCGGCTCGTCCAGGAAGAGCAAGTTTGGGTAATGCATCAGCCCCCGGGCTATCTCCAGGCGGCGCATCATCCCGCCTGAGTACTTCTGAACTATCTCATTTTCCCACTTTGACAGCTCCACCAGTTCCAGAACCTCTTTCATTCTTTCAGAGCGTTGTTTCTTATTGAGGCCGTAGAGCCTGCCATGCAGATCCAGATTCTCCCTGCCGGTCAGTTTCTGGTCAAGGGTCGTTTCCTGGAATACCACGCCTATGGACTGGCGGACCTTGGTGGGATTCCTGCTGATGTCATACCCCCACACAGTAGCTATGCCCGATGTGGGTCTGAGCATTGTGGAGAGCATGGATATAAGGGTGGACTTGCCTGCCCCGTTGGGACCCAGAAGCCCGAAAAGCTCCCCCTTCTCGACAGTGATGTCGATATTGTTCACTGCCGTCAGGTTATCATACTGCTTGGTTATTCTCTCTGTGTGGATTGCGGCGTCGCTCATTCTTACCTCTGAAATAATGGCTTACCGTTCAAATATACTTATGTATTCGGCGCTGGGCGAAAATGTTATATTCAAAAACCCCCTCTATGGGTTGCAATTTGCGCCGATGGTCTAGCGGCTATGACTGGGGCCTTCCAAGCCCTAAACCCGGGTTCGAATCCCGGTTGGCGCATTTATCCATTCTTCTTTTCACTACTAAATTTTAATGCAGTCTTTGATATGGTTTTTCACTTAAAAATGCTCCCGCGTTTAGTCATACCTATGTATGGTTGGCATTGAAGCTCATGAAATGTAGCGGGGGCCGCCACCCCCACTACAGCCGCGCCCCGATAGGACGAGGTCAACAGGACAGGGGGTGTGGAGGGCTTGGGGTACGAATGCGCGAGGGCACAATCAGGCCATGTCCTGCGGACATGACCGGGTTAACATCAATACAGGCTGCAAACAAAGTCAGGCCACTTAACTTAAGCGCAATCCTGCAGGCCGGTTTAGATGAGATCCTGAAAAAAGAAGGGTATTAATTCACTCATGACGAGCGCGGAATAGAAACGATTAAATAATGTTAAATAGGTTTATTAAACATTAATTAATAGGAGTGAAACCAATGGTATTAAAGACGTTTAATGTGGATGAAGAGACATATAATGAATTCTCTGCCATGTGCAAATCCCATGGAATGAGTATGAGCAAACAGATACAGATGTTCATGGAGAGTATAATATCCCAGGAACCAAAAGCAAAGCAGAAATATCTAGAAAAACTCGACGAAATCAGAAAAGGAAAATTTGTCAATGTGAATGATTTTTCTGAAAGGTATGGGTAAAAACAATGGAGTATGGTGTTGTTGTATCGGAAATTGCCGATAAAAAGTTTATAAAACTTGCTAAAAAGAATCCTAAACAGATGAGCATCATCGGCAAAAAGATTCAACAGGTCCTCCAGAACCCATATCATTTTAAGCCGTTACGTGGCGATTTGCACGGCGCAAGAAGAGTGCATATTGACTCTTCATTTGTACTGATCTATGAAATAGATGAGGATAACAAAGCAATCAGAATACTTGACTATGATCACCACGACGTGATTTATTGACTGAATATTCTCTGGGAAACCATCACAAATCCGGGAACAATCCCCCCTTAACAAAGTGCTCGTTACCTCTGGCCTTATTCATATTCAGAAAATCCCGGATAATCATATTCACTCAGGCATTGATCAGCCGTGATATCCTTGAAATCTGGGGCTGCTTTGAGAGCATGTACATCAAAGCAGGCAGGCCGGAGCCTGATATGTGGTGGAGAAGGTTTTTTGTTCCATTATTTATTAGGGGATTCCTTTCCAGCAAGTCGCTTCCCAGAAAGCGGAGAAGCCTGTCGAATGGTCTCATGCCTGTAGTAAAGCCGACTTCCTCTCTGATATCTTTTCCCATGCTGAAGGCAAGTTCTATCCAGGAGTCCAGTTCTCCTGTAATGTGCTTCAATACGGGCTGGTCTATCACCATACAGGAACGGCCTTTAGTGATGTTGGAAAAATAGTCGTGGAATGTATCGCCTTTGGCAAGGGTATATGCCTTGCCTATGCTTCCTGTATGGCTGTCAGTTGTAACAGCAATTCCTTTTCCGTACTTTTGTGCAAGCGCCATCGTTAACAGGTTCTTCTGATCCAGGCTCTGCATATTGTATTCGATGACAGGGAAATTCCTGACAAGTTCAGGTATTGCAGGGACATTGGGTATATCGCCTCTCAGAAACCAGAAAGGATGATTGTAAATGTATGGCAGGTCATTGCTTTTGAAATAATCTATAAGGCTGTAAATATCATTTTTCTGATTCGCCATGGCCTGGAATTCTGAATATTGCCCCCTTTCGAATCCAAAGACGTTAATATGCACAGTGTGTCCCACGTTCAGCGGATCGGTGACGGACAGTTCCACTCCCGGTATGAGGTTTTCCCGTTCCCACCCCATGATATCATGGGCTTTAACAGTATCATGGTCCGTGAAGGTTATAAAATCAAGGCCTCGGGCTCTTCCTTTTTGCAGGAGTTTTTCAGGATGCATAGATTCCGCAGACAGGACATCGTATGAGCAGCATGTATGGACATGAAGGTCTGCTTTATGCCATCCATTTTCCACAAGTTCAGCAACCTTATCGGAAGAAATTATTTCTTGTTTACTGGAATCTTTTCCATGTGGCAAGATCATCACACTTGTTAAGTTGTCACCAGGATATCATGGCATAATAATCAATAGTACACTTATCAATATAACAAGGGCGAAGTAAATACTTTGTGTACTTAACTTATAGTTATCAAATGAAATATATAAAAATAGCATGTGATATAATCCGGAATTATCGGATTCAAAAGCCCCACACGTTTAAGTTTCTCATTATCTTCGGAGCACCCTCCACCAGATACCCTGTCATTTAAGAGGGTGATCTCAGGCGTTGACCATCCTTTCTATCCTGGTTACCTGTGACTTTTTGGAAATCATGTGCAGGAATACGGGTAAACGGGAGCCTGCTACCTGTCTTGCCAGACTTGCTGTTGCTTTATTCAGTTTGTTGCTCCTGTCCGGCATGTCTCTTGCCAGAGCGCTCATCACCCTGTCGAAAGCACCAATTCCGGTGGAAAAACCAGTTTCCTCCCATATCCCTTTATCGATGCTGAACAACAGTTCGATAAGGCCTCCCAATTCTGCAGCAAAGTGTTTCCAAGCGGGCTCCTCCATGACCAGATAGGAACGCCCTTTGCTGATATTGGAAAAGTATTCGTGGAAAGTATCGCCCTGTGCGAGTGTATATACCTTTCCTATATTCCCGGTATGGCTGTCGGTGTTAATTGCCATTCCCTTGTTATATCGCTGTGCGAGGACCATGGAGAAGAAATTCTTCTGCCGAAGGTCCTGAGCATTGTACTCCACCACAGGAAAATGCTTAACGAGCTCGGGCACTGCAAGTATATTTGGCTTTTCACCAAACTTGAACCAGAAGGGGTGGTTATAGATATAAGGCAGGTCATTACTTTTAAGATAGTCAATGACGCTGTAAATGTTCTTCTCCTTCCTTGCCAGAAGCTCTATCTCCTGATATTGCTCCCTGTCAAATGCAAAGGCGTTCATATGCACTGTGTGTCCTACGTTTTCGATGTCCTTTATGGATATCTCTACGCCCGGGGTCAGGTCCTCCCTGTTCCATCCCAGCATATCGTATGCCTTTATAGTATCATGGTCTGTGAACGTGACATAGTCAAGTCCCATACTTTTCGCTTTCTCAAAAAGGCGGGCGGGGTGGGTCTGCCAGGCAGGAGGGACATCGTGCGAGCAGCATGTATGTACATGCATGTCAGCTTTGCACCATCCGTCCTCCATAAGTTCGGCTGCCTTTTCTGAAGAAATAATCTTATCTTTTATTTCGGAGGTCTGAAACAATTTATCACAGCGCGGTTTGTGGGTGGTGGTATTATAGAGTACAATCTTTGAAACGGGATGATATATAACTATATTTATTAATTACGTATTTTAAGTACTAAATATATATCTGCGCATGCAGCTATTTACTATTTATTTTTATGTTATTAATGAAATAATATCTGATCGTCATCTATCCCTGTCTGTTCGATTTTCATAGTTTGATCAGCTGTAATTATTCCTGTGTTTTGTTCCTGGTCTTTTTTTGCTAAAACCTTTAACTTCGCAGCTCTATTATCTCTTATGGAGAGATCAGGGGTCTTTTTGGAATGCTGGTTGCAGTTGTCATGTCCGGGGTGTGTCAGAATGCAGAAGCAGGTAACTAATGAGGTTGAATGATGGCGGATATCAACAGATCTATCTTCGTTTTCAGAAGGGACCTGCGCATTGACGACAATCTGGGTCTCAGGGCAGCCGTGGAGTCTTCAGATGAAGTAATCCCTTGCTTCATATTCGACCCAAGGCTCGCAAGCTCTAAAAGGCTTGGTTTCAATCCCAACGCCTTCCAGTTCCTGCTTGAGTCGCTGGAAGATCTTCAGAGGCAGTTCAAGGCAAAAGGCGGCAGACTGTATCTCTTCTCCGGGATAGCCGAGGATATTATCGGTCAGCTTGCGGGTAAGCTAGGTGCGGATGCAGTCTTTGTCAATGAGGATTATACTCCTTTCAGCAGGCGACGGGATGAGGCAACAAGGAATACATGTAAAGGCCTGGATGTTAAGTTCACACAAGTCCATGACTGTCTTCTCAATGAGCAGGGAACGGTTCTCACCCAGCAAGGACGGCCCTACGTTGTTTTCTCCCAGTTCTTTCGTGCTGGCTCAAAAAGGAATATTTCCATACCTTCGATGCTCGCAGAAGGCAAGTTCTATACCGGTGAACCGGGCATTGAAGAAACACCGGCTTCTGAAAAGCTGCTGCCGCTGAAGAACGAAAAGCTGTTCTCCCGCGGCGGGAGGACACAGGCCCTTCAGGTACTGGAAGACCTGTCGCGATTTGAGAACTATGCCGCAGAGCATGACTATCCTTCGCTTCAGGGCACAACAGGGCTTTCAGCGCATAACAAACTTGGGACCATATCCATAAGAGAGTTTTACCATTATGTTCGAAATGAACTGGGGGAAGACCACCCTCTGATCAGGCAGTTATACTGGCGTGACTTCTTCACTCATATCGCACATCACTTTCCTTCTGTGTTTGGGCAATCTTTCAAGGAAAAGTTCCGGAACATCCAGTGGGGTTACAACAATTCCTTTTTCCATGCATGGTGTTCGGGAAGCACCGGCTTTCCTATAGTTGACGCAGGCATGAGGCAGTTGAATGCGACTGGATTCATGCACAACAGGGTGAGGATGATAGTGGCATCTTTCCTTGTAAAGGACCTGCATATCGACTGGTATCTGGGGGAGAGATATTTCGCAAGCAAACTCGTGGACTATGACCCGTGTGTAAATAATGGTAATTGGCAGTGGTCAGCTTCTACTGGTGCGGATTCACAGCCGTATTTCCGAATCTTCAATCCCTGGCTTCAGCAGAGAAAGTATGATCCTGACTGTGAGTATATCCGGAAATGGGTGCCGGAGCTCAGAGAAATGGATGCTGCCGGGATACACGGTCTTGAAAGGAGCAAGCCTCCGGTTTCTACCGGATATCCGTCTGCAATAGTTGACCATAAAGAAGAAAGGGACAGAACATTGGCAGTGTTTGGCTCTCTGTAATTTCTCAAGACTGCATTCTTATTGAGAAGATATATTTATTGTCAGTTCTATTGTCAGAGGTCAAGCTGATTGGAGCAGGCTTAAATAGTCACCTTGACTAATCAGAGACTTTCACTTAAGATGCCGGGGAAATAAATGGTAAGCGATGAAGAAATGCTGTCGGATAGTGTGTGGAGTCTCTTTCGCAGGTTCACTTTCCCTGCCATGGCCGGTATATTAGTGGCCGGTATCCAGACCATTATTGACGGTGTTTTCATCGGTAACGGCGTGGGAAGCGATGGACTTGCCGGAGTGACACTTGCCTTCCCCTTTGTGATGTTCATTGTAGCTGCCGGCATAATGATCGGCATGGGGTCCGCCAGCCTTGTGGCTCTTGAGCTGGGCAGGTCGCACCGGGACCGAGCCAGGGTGATAATGTCCAATGTCTTTCCTCTTGTGTTTGCAGCAGGCCTGGTTATCACGGCGATGGGCCTGTTTCTGGGACCATCGCTGATTGGCATGTTCGATACTAGCGATACTGTAAGGTCAATGTCGGAAGACTACATGAATGTGATATTCATTGGATCGGTATTCATCCTTCTTGCCCTGACCCTTGACCCGCTTGTAAGGAACGACGGATATCCTTTGCTGGCAATGAGGGCCATGATCCTTGCTGTACTGATCAACATAGTGCTGGACTACGTTTTCGTCATAAGGCTGGACATGCAGCTCTTCGGGGCGGCCCTTGCTACAGTTCTTGCCTTTGGGTTGAGTGCAAGCATCCTTTCAATGCACTTTTTCAGCCAGAAGACCGGCCTTCGGGTGAGCTTTGGCACAATGAGATTCCATCCCCGTGAAGTGCTGAGAATAGTTGAGAGCGGCCTTCCGTCATTTGCGATGCAGCTCTCCGTGGCTGTGCTGTTCCTGGCTCACAATTTCGTACTGTTGCAGTACGGAGACGAAGGGGTCATTTCTGCATACGGGATAATCGGCTATTCTTTTGCTATATTCTATATGATGTTTGAGGGTGTTGCTGTAGGTGTGCAGCCAATAGTGGGCTTCAATTATGGTGCAGGCCGGTACGACCGTGTGCGTGAGACCCTGAAGCTTGCCATGGCTGCATGCGTGGCCATCGGAAGCATCGGTGTCATTATCGTCTATCTGGTACCGGAAATGGTGGTCGGTATATTTAATCCGGATACGGAGGAGATCCTTGAAACGACTGTAATCGGCATGAAGATCATAGTGGCATCGTTGCTCGTTCAGGGTATCGTGGTGGTGAACGCCACTTACTACCAGTCCATAAACCGTGTCGGATATGCCCTGTTCATTCACCTGGGCAAGATATTCGTGTTCATGCTTCCCCTGCTGCTGGCACTGCCAATGTTCTTCGGTCTGCATGGCGTGTGGTTCGCAACTCCCGTAGCCGATTACCTGATGTTTGCGGTAGTGATGGTCATGCTCTACGAGGAATTGAAGGTGCTAAAAGGAGAAAAGCGCAGGAATCCCTGATACCGCAGGCCTGCACCTGCAACTAAAAGCAGCTATCTATTTAAGCAAGCCTCCGCAATATTAATATGTAAAGCATCTGTTTACATCATGCTCCTTTTGTGCGGGGGTTGCCCAGCCAGGTCAAAGGCGATGGGCTTAGGACCCATTTTCGTAGGAATTCGTGCGTTCGAATCGCACCCCCCGCATGCGATTTTTGAACATTTGCAACTGAAATTATGGCAACGCTTCTGTAGGGACAACGTGCAAAAATTTATAGAACCTACCTACATTCAATAAAAAGGCAAAAAGGGATGCTAATTAAATTTCAGTTATAAGACTTGACTTTTTTAAATAATGTTCGCAGATTTCTTTTGCCCATTCAAGTGCTTCAGGAGTGGAACATAGAAGATGCCTGTTATCATAATTTTCGTTGCTATCCAGTAGACTCATCATGAGTTGATAATCATTGTAAGCAAAGGACATAAAATTCATTTTTTCAGGATAAACATAAATATGGATTAACTTGTTTCTAAAAACAGTTTCTGAATGTATGTTCGAATGCATTAACAATTTGTCATGTAATTCTTTTGAAATAATGATGTTCATAGTTACATTATTGTCTATCAATTCAGAGAATATTTCAGGAAAGTTGGGATAGAGAAAAGCAGTAATTATAAATGTAGAATTAGACCTCTTAGACGTTTCTTGGAATTCTCTATTGATTTCGTACATTTCGGTAATAGGAGGAGTTATGGATTTACAGTGTCCTAATTCATTTATTCTTTCCAGAAGATGAGGCGGGATGAAATCAATATTATGTGTTCCCCAGTAATCAATATTAGCGTCCAGGACTTCAATAGTCTCTAAAAAAGGAGCCATCTTATCGACTAGAAGTTTTCCGATGATGGTTAATTGATAAGTGTCTTTATGTTGATCAACAAGATAATGATCCTCCAGTGTTCTTATCTGAGGAAGCAAAGCCTGCCTTGTTGTATTAAGGGATGTAAGGAGATATTCCATTTCCAGTGGGCCATCCTGTAGCAACTGTAGGACGCTTTTCCTCTTCCCGGATGCAAATATCACATCAAGCAATGCTTTTGTCATCTCTGTCACACTCTATCAAAGTGATTATAATTCCGAAGAGTATTACTTTAAATAAAGAAGTTATTGCTATTTATAGTAAATTAAATATACTTCTTGCAATTTATATGATGTTTTAACAGAGTGAATCTCGCAGATTCATAATGATTTAATATCGTGTCAATTTCAACAGCTTTTGTGAGATATCAAATACAGTTACTCCACTTATTGCAACCCATAAAGGAAAAGTTGCAGCAATGGCAGTCAGTCCTTCAGGTACTGCCAGCAATCCTGCAATAAGAGCAACAATGGAGGTAGCAACAATCCTTTTGTCTGATAACCGGTCTCCTCTGTCTGATACGGAATGGGATTTTCCGGCCAGCACTATCCTGAAAATGAAAAAAAGGGCCAAAAGCGACAAGGCAATGATATAATATCCGGATATAGGGCCAATCTCAATACTCCTCCTGTAAAAACCAAAAAGACCGGCTATCAGTGAAATGAAGGCAAATAGGAAATGCCGTTTGACGGGCTTAGTTAATATAGCATCCATAAAAAAAGCAATAGACATTACTATCCCGTACATCCACTTTCCAGTGTAAACGAGATATATTCCAGTAATTACTATCAGGATACTGTCATACAAGGTCAAAGGCATGCCTACTGTCCGGTTCACCATCCTGAAAAGGAATACCAGCAACAAAGCAATTAATAAACTTGTATAATTGAACAGGAAAAGGCCTGAAATTCCTATTCCGGCGGCAATGATTGCAGATTCCGGGTGATCCGGGTCGATCTCCTTTGTGAGCGCCCATGCAAAAAACACTGACAGAGCAGCTCTTATGCTCCAGATGATTCCCGGAAGAAGATTGTCTCCTGACAGCATCCTGAACAAAACGGATGCAATGAATATCATGGCACAAAGAAGGACAATTAACCGGTTATCCGGATAGTCCATGTCAAGGGGTCTTGAAAGCGATGATATCTTCTTCGTGTCCATGATTAACCGGCCAAAGTTCCCTCTCAAATTCCAGAGTGGTAGCTCTGTGTTTTACACATTCCGCCTGGATATGTTTTTAATCTACAGAGCCTAAAACCTTTCACTCAATAATATATGTTACCTGGACTGACATTGAAACAGTGGACTCTCCCGGCTGGATGGGGGTGGAAACTGCAGCTTCATCTCTTGCTTCCTGTGGTGTTGAGTAATATATCCTTGAATCGGTGCTGTCGCTTATGGATGCTGTCTGCACACCCACTATCTCAACACCCAGGCTTCCGGCAAGCATATTGGCTTTTGATGCAGCATCAGCAACTGCTGCATTTACAAGCTCCTCACGAAGATCCTTTTGCATCTCAGTGGATACTGAAAAGGAAATACCCCCGATCTGGTTGGCTCCGGCTGCTGTGGATCTGTCAATGATGTCGCTAAGCTTATCGAGCATAGTGGTCGTGACCTGCACATTATTGGAAGCTGAATAAGCTATAATTGTCGGCCTTCCATCATAGCTGTACACGGGATACACGGAAACATAGGACGTCTGGATCTCCTTTTCCGGCAACCCGAGGGCCTTGAGCTCTGCGACCACAGCACTCATCAGGGCCGCATTCTCATCGGCAGCTCCCTTTGCTGTTGAGTTCTGGACCACAACACCAATACTCAATGTTGCAGTATCAGGCACAGCTTTTTTCTCAGCGTACCCGTTCATGTAAATAGTATTCTCCATATTCCTGTCCGATACAGTCTGTGAACTAGCAAATAGCGCTGCTGCCATCAATACCAGGGCAATTGAAAGAGCAAGGACAAGATCGTATGATCTATCGCTCGAATTTCCTTGTGACAAATTGTGCACTCCATTTTTGGTTCATTTTATAGTACATTTAATGGGTGTAATATTCATTTGTATTGCTATCCGTGTTTATAGTCTTATCCCGGCTCCGCAGGAAATTCTTGAAACAGGCGCACTTGCCTGGATATTTCTTGGATATAGTATCTATGCACAATCTGAATGGAAGCATATTATCGTACCTTTTTCAGATTATCATGTCTATTGAATATTATCATGGGTATTGATTATTGCATTGGCTTTGTTTTATATACAGCAAGTTAACTCTGTTAATACGCAGGTAAAAAGCTCTGCAGGAGACAAACGTTGGATCTAAAAGAGGAGATAAGAGCCAAAGTTATGGAAAAAGGATTCCAGCTTTTTGGTGTATCGGACATAAAAAAGCTTGAGGATGTAGATTTCCCGCCAGGCCGCGGACTTGTAAAGCCATCTGAATTTATGGCTGATGCAAAATCCCTTGTCGTTATGGGAATGGTTATCTGGGACGAGGGCATGAACTCTGCGATAAGCACGCCCGGAACGGGTGATTTCAGCGGAGGGGAAGCCGAATATTATAACCTCTACTACGAAACTGTGGAAACCCGTGCATGGAGGCTGGCCCAATGGCTTTGGGATGACAAGGATATCAAAGCGATCCCAACTCATTCAGTGCATGTGAAAGTTGCAGCGCATCTTGCAGGGCTTGGATTCATAGGTCATAACACCCAAGTGATAACGCCTGAATATGGTCCAAGGGTACGCTGGATTGCTTTGCTCACCACGGCTGAGCTAACACCGGACGAGCCTTTCCCAAGGGATCTGTGTGCGGAGCAGCCTCTGTGCCAGAAAGAGTCCTTATGCGTGAAATCATGTCCTTATGGTGCTATTATTCCGGGCCCGTCACAGGGAGTGACTCCCGGTGAAAAAGTGATATACGACAAATGTGTGGTGGCCCATGAACTCGAAAGAGACATAGATGCTAAATGGGAGAAACACATCCGCAGAATAACAGACCGTGGATTCATGGAATGCACCATTTGCAATCTTGCCTGTCCCTATGGCAAAGTCCTAGATGAGGAAATCATTCCCAGAAAACGGGGCCTTGCTTGAAGCAGTAGCAGTCCTTCGCTTCAAGCGTATCAAAATCTGGTCCTATTACGTGATTTAAGGTTCTGTAGGATTCCATCTTAAAGTGATCATCATCCGGATTCAAGAATCTCTGCAGGACCAAAATCGCTTTTATCATTCAACCGGAATCACGATTCGCATCAGAAGTTGTGACACGATTGTAATGTATGCTGCTTATATTTCTGTAATTGGTGTCGAAGACTTCATATAGTGCTCAAATAGGTCTTTTCCCCAGTCAATTGCACTCGGGTTGCAGGAGAGTATGTGTTTACTGTCGAATTCCATGTTATCTTTTAACGCATTGAGAAGTAGATTCGTGTCATTGTATGCAAAGGTAAGGAAATTCATTTTGTCGGGGTAAACGAAAAGATGAAGCAGCCCGCTTTGAGTCAGCTGCTTAAAATCATTATCCTCGTCAGCTCTTATCTTTTCAAACAGGTCTTTGGAAACGATGAGATGTATATTAACATTGTTTGATATCAATTCTGAGAAAAGCATGGAATAGTTCGGGTAAAGGAATGTAGTGACATGAAAAAGATAGGGTGACCTCCTGGAAGTTTCATGAAAATTGCTATTGATTTCAAAAATCTCTGTGATCAAAGGGTTTACTACTTCACATTCTCCGATTTCATTAATTCTTTTTAAAAGGTGAGGTGGGATAAAATCAAGGCTATGGGTTCCCCAATATTCTACATTCTTGCCCAGAACATCAATAGTAGCTAATAATGGTTCAATTTCACTGACAATCAGTTCTCCGATCTTTGTAAGGCCATAGGTATCATCGTAATGAATGACAAGATAATTCTCTTCAAGAACTTTCATCTGAGGAAGTAATGCAATCCTTGTTGTTTTCAGGTGGTCCAGGATAATTTGTGTTTCCTTTAGTCCATCCTGCAATAAAAGAAGAACATTTTTCCTCTTCTCGGACATGAACAGAACATCAAGCAATGCCTTTCTCATCAGTGACACATCCTTTAAATTTGGAGTAAAACTATGTATTATCACTCCAATGGTACAAAGAATATGAATACTGATATTTATAGTAAATTAAATAATTTGATTATTATTCATTTAAAATTACTTGAGTTTTGTCCTTTTTCGCTGCTTCAGTTACCATGGCATCAAAGGAGCAACTTCCCAGGCAGGTCGATTAAGAATTTGATTCAGATGCTTACTCTGGAAAGTTTAAAAAAGATGGTTTGGCAGGCTCTGTAGAAAACCTGTATCTTAATCTGGATCACAAGAGTTCCCAGAGAGCACAGGGAGTCAAAAGCTCAAAAAGAAAATACAAGCGGTCCTCTGTGAACTCCATGTCCTCTCTGGCTGTTGCTGCTATATAATTCACATGAGTATTTCTACAGAGCAGCTTCGCGATATCTGCATCACCAGCAGAATTTACATTTCCCAGAATATCCTTGTGCCTTTGACCGTGCCGATACTTTTAAAGAATCCTTTCAGCCGCTTGTCCTTTCTCAGTTCATAGAACTCATACTCAGGTGTATCAGTATAATAAATAGACACCGATCCATACTCTTTATCAGGCACGATATAGGCGATCTTGTCGTTACTGTCCAGCTCTCCCAGTGGATTCTCCGCGCCTGTGCAATCGACGAACACCAGTCCCTTATCGATGGTCTCGAAGGCATTTATGGCATGCCCGTTCTGCCTGTCATGAAAACTTACAGAGACATAAGCTGCACGGATGCCCCTACTCTCTGCATTATTGTGTAATCTCTCTGCAAAGTCGATGCAATTGAAACTGTCTAGCTGATACAGTATCCGGTCGGTGTCATCATCTTTAAGGAACTGCATAAGCTCATCCCAGGTAGGATCACGGGCTAACGGATTATCGATGAGGATTGCAGGGGAACCTGATATCTTGTACACGCTGAATTTAGGTTTAATGTTTGCTGGATCATTTTCTCTGGACTCGGCAGAATATACGAGACTTATGCAAAGTACAACTAACGATAATAATAAAAGAATACAAAAAATCTTACTGCGTGTACTTTTAAATTTTTTTATCAAGCTATCACCTGTAGCTTTAACCGCAGTAAAATAATAGACTTCCCAATATATAATGCTTATTATTTTAAAAAATATTACTCCTGAAAGTAATACTAACTGCGTCGTACCTAGCAAGAATTCCTGTAATGCCTTTATCCATGTTGTCGCATGGAATTCGGTTTGTAAGAATCAAAAAAACTCATTGTTCTAAGTGAGCGCTCTTGGTTGCAGAAAGCATTCTTATGAACCCAAAAAAAATGTAAGCACGGAAAACTTGCTTACCTGCCAGAATACCTGATGCCTCTTTATTTACTTTGCTCCTGCTTGAATTCCATGTACTTGCTTCCAATCTCCTCTGCCTGGGAATCACTCAGTACTTTGCGGGATTTCTCAAATATCTCAGACTCTTCCTCTTTTACATGGTGCTGAACCGTCTCTTTTAAGACCTTCATTTTAGCAATCCATCTTTTATCGTCTACAGGTGTATTCTCTATCTCCGAAAGCAGTAATTTGGCAACATGGTGCTCCTCATAGCCTTCAAGAGTAACCTCTGTAGCTTCCTTTTTGTTCTCAAGCTGCGGGTAATATAATTTTTCCTCCCCTGCCATGTGTATATCCAGTTCTGATTTAAGCTGCATGAAAACGTCTTTTGATTCCTTGCTGATCGCTTCATCGAACAATTTCATGACTTTTACATGCTCTTGTTTCAGTATCTTGTATATCTTGTCCATCAAATTCCCCCTTTACTAATTAACAGAGTAGGAACTGGACAGTTCCAACTCTTATACGCACTTTTGGTTAGCCGGGCAAATTGTGCCAATATATGGCCTGCGCATAGGCCTGTCCCCTTCCCGGTACTAAGTTTATGTATGTTCGTATTTATCTCTATTCATTTGGCCCAATATGTATATTTCATTTGAAATTAGAAAGTTCACATGAGCTGCCGTTGCAAATATACACGCCTGTATCTGTCATAGAGTGTTACATTAAGCGTCAGCAACAGTATAAAAAACAGCGTATAGGTAAGGTTGATGGAACCTTCGTACCTGCTCAGCAGTAAGAAATATATAAGGACAGTTATCAGATTGGCAACTGACATAAACGCGAATTCCCTGAAAAGAGAACTCCATTTTGTTCCACGCCGGACCAGCCATTGGCTCAGTGCGGTGTTCACGATGATGATAAAGGCCACAGCGATGGCTATCTGGAGGCTGGTGGCACGCACCCCGGGAAGCATGCTTGCAAAAATGATGCCCAGCAGGGATACGAATACGATCTTCTCTCGAAGAGTACTATCAAAAAACCTCTTTTCTCTTACTCCGGCTTCTTTCTTATCAAGGTTCTGTGGAATGGGGTCTGCGGCAAGGGCAAATCCATCTCTTGCAGGAGGCAGTCCTTTCAATATCCAAAATGCTGCTACCACAACAAGTGCAGCCCATGCGACCAGTATCAGTGCGAATGGAGGGTATGCCTTTATCAGGTCGGTAGTGTCCAGCTGGGCCACGTGTATCCAGTATTCCTGAGGTAGTTTGATTAATATCCATATCAAAGCGGTAGCAGTCAGCACCTGCTTCTTTGTCAATGATGCCGGATTCCACTTAAGGCGCACCGCTTCGTAGAAGATGAAGAAATATTCAAACGTGTTGGGAAAAATAAGCAACAATGTTCGCACCTGTGTTAATTCGAACAAAACCACGCCCGCAAGCCGGTAATAGAAAAGGAACCGGCTTATTTCAAAGGCATAGCCGTTGGTCCAGTTGCGCATTGTGGAAAGGTATGTGATGGTCAGGTAATATATGTCAAGAGCCTTGTCATAGCTCTGGTATCCTTCAAGTGGCAATGAGGTGAATAGCTGGAAAATTGTCTGGTCAACAGTGTCCAGTATCAAGGAGCCCACCACTCCCGGAAGAGGGTACCGCGGAATAGCAAGCGGCAGCAAGAAACGGGCCATAACGACGGCCCAGAATATGACCATATCATAAGTGTCAGGCAATTATGTCCCTTACCCAGATTCTAATCCATTCGAAAATGCAAATATCAATAACACATCTTGTCTTCGCTATGTACTGTCTGCAGTATACAGCCTTTCTTTCGTGAGGCCAGTACAGGACTGGCCGCATCCGGTCGATTATTGGGACTCTTCGTCAGGCACAGGACCTTTCTTTCTGGAGCGGGACGGTTCAGCTCCTGCCCTGCCTGCCGTGGCCTGGCTGCCTCCTCCTGCTCCTCCTTCCGGCAAGGACCTGCTGCTGAATTCTCTGTGACTCTCTTCAGGAAATGTTTTCTCAGAAGCGGAACTTTCTCTGGAATGAGCTTCAGCCCCTACCCTTCCTGCTGTGGCCTGGCTGCCTCCCCCGGCTCCTCCTTCCGGCAAGGACCTGCTGCTGAATTCTCTGTGACTTTCATCGGAAAACCTTTCCTTCTCTTCGGATGTCTGTTCACTCCTGCCGGAGCTTTCACTTTCCTCTTTTTCCCTCTCTAATACTTCACTGCCTTCTTTTACCCTGCTTATTACCTCTGGTACCAAATCCACTATGCGGCTGAATGTGTGCCTTCCTGTCACGGTCAGCAGGCGGACGTCGTCTTTGGATATAACAACAAAGCCAATAGGCTCCATATTGACGCCTGCATAGCCTCCGGCCACAAATCCCATCTGGCCTGTATGCTTGTCACGTTCCCCTCCGGCGCTTCCAAAGCCGGCAGAAACTCTGATTATTGGCATCACGGTTTTCCCGGCTGAAGTTACAGGATCTCCCACAAGCGTTTTCGTGTCTACGATACTTTCAGTCTCTCTGGCAATCTCTTTCATGATGTCTTCTAATCCCATTTAATACTCCCCTTTATGTTACACTTTTTGTGTATACTTGATATATGTGGTTTCTACTTTAAAAGTGAATCTGAATTGTAGAATTTTATTTATAATGCTTCATTAATACGGAGTTTTTTCCTGCCTTAGATAAAAGATTGGATAGCACAAAGCAGATAGATCGTATGCATGTAAACAAAACCAAGAAGGACTCCGGGTAGCTTGATAATGATATAGTCGGCTGCTGCCCGGGATCCCAGCGGGAATCTTGCAGGCTTTGGAGAGGGTGGAAAAGAGCATGGAATATCATACATTCTGGCAGATATCTCTCCTCTCAATGACGGAAGCATTCGCTTTCACTTAAAACATGGCTTCATGCAGTGCGGCAGATTCCGGAATGCAGGAAAAATGAATGAAAGTTTTTTGATATTGTCTGGATGCAAAAGGATATGTAAAGACGACTAAATCAAAACCAAATCAAACCTAAAAGTTCTCTCTGTAACATTGCCAGTTACCAGGATCAATAAATTGAAAGGGGGATCACAGTCTCTGTTCAACTAAGGTGTTCTCAACTCGAAATGGCTCACATCAGGAAAATCATGCTGGAATATACTCTTAGCTTCGTTTGTTGTTTCTGCATGCACAGGTACTTCCCTCAATACCTTATTGTTTTCATCTTCCCAGAATCTAACCCAAAAACACATAGTGTTGTCCCCTCCCTTCTTCATTAGGTGTTTAAGTCCAAAAAGAGTCGCATCAGAAGTTAATGCTCTCTACATCTTCGTTTATATAGTCTCTATTGCTAGAGAATCCTATTCTTAAGATAGATCGAGCTCCCCCGCGCTTAGACCTATGTGGAATACTATAAAATGATTTTATTTAAATATTTCCTTGTTGAAATTCACCGCTGCTTTTAATTTATGGCTGTCTGCAAATCAATACAGGAGTAGTAATAACTTTACTCAGGAACATCGTATTTAGTGGTTGAGGACACATGCAGGATATAACCGAACCTGTAAGTTACTCAATAATGGCTCCTCCCGGGCATAATGTGCAGCCCTGGAAATTCCAGGGGATGTTGTCTGAAAGCAGCAGCCATCCTTAGATTTTGCTGCGCATGGGATATGCCTCTCCCGGCGTCTCCAGGAAGGCATGTGTCCGACTTATAATCTGATGGTCCGGTACCTCTGCAAATCACTTAAGTATCCTTCACTCTAATGTTATATGGGGAACGGGACCGTATGCAATGAGCACATGCAGTGCCAGGACACAGCAAAGAAGGGCCTTGTTCTACGCAATTTTACGTATGGGGTGAAAGATAATGGATTACTACACACCGGAAATCTCTGATAGGATATTCTGGGTCGGCTCAAAGGACTGGAACAGGCGCATGTTCGACGCTTTGATACCGCTGCCTGATGGCACAAGCTATAATGCTTATTTGGTCAAGGGAGACAGGGGGACTGCTCTTATAGACAGTGTAAACCCTGGTTTTGAAGGTGAACTCATGGAAAAACTGCACAGCCTGATCGATGTGAAAGCGCTGGATTTTGTGATTATGAATCATGCAGAGCCTGACCATGCCAATGCCATAAAGACTGTAATGGATATTTCCAGCGAGGCCAAGCTTGTAACCACACAGAAAGGAGCCAAAATGGCTCAGGTGTTCTATAAAATACCCGAGCAAAGGCTTATGATTGTAAAAAATGGTGACACGCTGGAGCTTGGCGGCAAAACACTGCGCTTCATAGAAGCTCCATGGCTGCACTGGCCGGAAACGATGTTCACCTATGTGCAGGAGAACAGGATACTGTTCTCATGTGATTACTTTGGCGCGCACACAGCAGCCGGATTCTATGATGATGAGGTAGAAGGCCTTATATCTGTGGCTAAAAGATATTTCGGGGAAATAATGATGCCCTTTAAAGCAAAAGGCGCACAAGCTCTGGAAAAGATCAAAGACATGGATATTGCTATCATAGCTCCAAGCCATGGGCCCATCTACAGGTATCCGGAAAGGATACTTGAAATGTACCATATATGGACTGCAGGGAAAACTCAGGAAAAGGCTATTCTGGTGTATGTAAGCATGTGGGGTGCCACGGAAGCAATGGTCAAGTCAATGGCTGAAACCCTGATGTCCGAAGGGATACAGATAAGTTACTTCAACCTGCTTAATGCTGATATAGGTGACATCGCCCGTGAGCTTGTGGATTCCAGGGCAATCGTGCTTGGTACACCCACTGTCCTGGGAGAAATGCATCCGCTTGCAGTCTATGCCGCTCATCTGGTGAAGATCCTCAAGCCACCTCTGAAATATGGGGTAGCACTCAGCTCTTACGGCTGGGGAGGAGGCGCTGTCAGGCAGCTCTCTGAAATGCTCAAGCCCACAAAGATTGAAGTTGTAGGCGCAATAGAAATAAACGGCCCCGCTTCGGATGAGGACTTTGCAAACATAGCCCGGCTTGGGAAAGAGCTTGCATCTAGGATAAGATCTTCTTAATAAAACACTAATAAACCACTAAAAACAATCTTTTTTTAAGAGTTTGCGCAGTTTGGCTAAAATATAATCTTTAAAAGAGCAAATAAGATAATAGGAGGCATAACCTCCCCATCTATTAAGTTCTTACAACTCAGAGAGTATCGTTGTCTTCCTCATCCGGTGTAATGGTTGTATTAGTAACTGGCTGTTCGCTCTCTACTATTATATCTCCCTCTCCAGTGGTTTCAAAACCTCTGTCTTCAGCAGTTATGTTGGTTTCATTGTCTGCTGGGATAGTTGTTTGAGTGACTGTCTGATTATCAGTTCCTGTGCCATCTTCCATTCCAGGCTCCACTATTACCGTACCTGATGTCATGAAATCTTCCTCGGAACTGTAATCAAAGGTTCCTGCTACATCGAATGTGTAACTGAATGACTCTCCAGGACCGAGCATGCCAGAATTGAAGAAATCATCATCCGATGTAATCGTGGCATCCTCCTGACCAGTGTTTGTCCATGTTACGGTGTCTCCTAGCATGACTCTTATGGTTTCCGGATCGAATCCATCTTCATTAATCATTATCTCTGTAGTGTCAACGACATCGTCATCAGTCTGTTGATCATCTGTAGTAGGCTCTGTAGGCTCAGTTATTTCATCGTCTATAGGTTCATCGTCTGTAGGAGGAACAACCACTGTGTCATCTGTTCCATCGTCGGTACCTGTATCTGTACATCCGATTGCGAAAAACACAACCAGTAGCACAGCAAATGATATTATTAATCCTTTTCTCATAAATTAACCCCCAGTTTATATATTGTGTAACTTTTTCATCTTTCACCCCGATCTCCTATCGCAGATGAACTGAATAGGTATCTGTTCAGTTGAAAGTAGTATACATGGAATGAGCCTTTATCGGACCGTGTTCACAAGCGATGCGCAGCTCCTTTATCATCAGTAATCTACTCCCATGTTATATTCATTTACATTATTGCCCCCCATCCGTGCATCCGAAGGCAAATAGAATACCTATCAGTGTTGCACATCTTTCTAATGCTTTTAGCATTAGTACCCCCTTATCATAGTTGTATGGTAATTGTAAGTTATAAGTCTTTTTATTCGCATGTTGTACATTTTGGTATCAATATTTCTAATTTTAATGGTTATATGCTAAATATATTCCTCATCAGGAAACTTAAAAGTCTGCACGGTACGTACACCCTAAATTCATCTTTAGGTTCCATCAATCTTTAAGAAAACATTGTTATCGAAAAAGACTTATCCAATTGGGTTACAACTATTTTTGACGTTCTTACATGGGAGTAAAATAATGGCTGATAAGACCAATAAAGTGCCCGAAACTATGCCGGGCCCGTATTATGTGGATGAGGAATGCATTGCCTGCGAACTATGCGTGGACGCTGCTCCTGGAAATTTTATGATGACAGATGACGGCACACATGCCTACGTTTACAAGCAGCCGGAAAACGATGAGGAAATAGCAGCTAGCGACGATGCGATGGCCAGCTGCCCGGTAGATGCAATCGGAAAAGATGGTTAATTTATTCCTTGTCTGTTATTTTTTGCTTTTTAAATGAAAAATTGTCCCACAAAATAGGGGATGTTCTTCCATTTTAATTATTTCATAAAATGTTTCGTTACTATTTTTATCTGCTTGCAGGGAGCAGCAGAAATTATCCGTTATGCGATTATATGACCCTGCTTGATCTTATAAAACAGCAAAGCGGATGCAAGAGTCACTGAAATACTGTTAGCTGCAATAAGTGCAGGGTCGTTGATCATCAATCCATGTATCAGCCAGAATGTCATGCCCGTGGTGGAGCATAGAAGCATCATCAAGGATATGTCCTTGGTAGACTTTGTCTTAATTGCTTTGATGAGTTGAGGAGCAAAAGCTATTGTCGTGAGTGTCCCTGCGATATAACCTATCATAGTATCCTGTCGGTATTGTTTTTTATTGGTTATCGGCTGTATATTGCCTGTGATGATTAATACCTATGTATGGGAGTATCAGGCACACAACGGTCCATTTATATGGCCTGCTTTGAAGATCTTCGTCCAGGCGCTAACATGATAAAAAGGCTTAAATGATAACTGGGCCAGTGCTATACATGGTCCTTTTATTCATGGTTGCGTCAGTCGCAGTGATCTTTCTATTTATGGGCACGGTTATTGCCTTTGTATTCAGGCAACAGGCAAAAGTAAATGGCAGGTTCCCTCCGGGGCGCTGGAGGGGAATCTGGATAGGTATCGGGCTCATTTTCGGTGTGCTCATGGGAATGGTCCTTGCAGTTGCTTTTGATAGCAGGGTCCTTGTCGGTATGGGTCCGGCCATTGGCGCAGGCCTTGGGCTGGCAGCAGGTCATATATTTGAGAAAATGTATGGTGTGGATGCTACACCACTGACACCGGAGGAAGCAAGGCATAGGAAAATATCTTTCATTATAGTATCATTGTTCGTGCTCATCGGACTTTTGCTTGCATTGCTGTCTGTCCTTTAGAAGGGTGTATTCTTTAAGAGATGCTCACATCGATGGATGTTGAGCCAATCCTCTTCATGTCGCTGTCCAGCAGGGTCACTACAATAGAATAAGTGCCGGCAGATATAGTTCCAAGATGATTGGAGTAATTAACGCCTTTTGAGACATCACTATGTGCAGGGACCGTTATCTCTATGGGGAAACGGAAGCATTCCATTTTGTCCCCTGTGTCCTTTCCAAGGACCTCGCTTAGAACTATGTAATCCTTTTCTTCCGGTGAAGGATTTGCCACGGTGAAATAAACCGACATCGTGTCATTTGGAGTTGGTTCACGCTCTTCTATCAGGTCTGATCCCCGGGCTATGTAGTATCCTTTTCCGTACTTACCGTCAAACCGCAGCAAACCGATATCCTTCATGTTGGTCCTGTTCACAAAAGTGAGGCAACTATATCCATGATTGCTGTAATCTGTCATATATATTGACCCCAAGGGAGTGCTGGCGGGCGCATCTTCAAGCATCTCAATAGTAAATGCCATGTTTGTGGGCATTATATTGCCAGCCAGCTTTTCGTTGAAATCTTCCCATAGTATGGGTACGGCGATATATCCTTCCGCTATTCCAAAGAGGCCTTCAGTGATAGCTCCGCTTGGATCAGTGAGATATATGAATTCTTCATTGTATCCAACTGCCAGGAGAGCATGACCCTTCTTTGCGTATCCGGGAGTAGAATACTGAAAAGCCATTAGTACTGGCTGTCCTCTGTCTATGTTGCTTCTTACCATTGAATCGAATCGCTCAATATCGATGGATTTCAGGTTATTGCCCCATACCGTCTTTTTTATCTCAAGGAACTGATTCTTCCTTAAGTATTCCTCAAGCGCATGGTCAAAAGGATTGTACTGACCCGCAAAAGTCTCATTATTACCCGAATTGAAATGAGATGCGATCTCCCAGGGGTCCAGGTGACGGTTATTGTAATCGGACATCATGGCAAGACAATAGTAGAGGCACCAGCTGGTATCTCCCTGGTTATAGTAAGGCACAGTCAGGACAGTCCCGTTCATTCCATCATATATGGGACCGCTCTGGGTGGAAGCATCTGTGACCGGTCCACTGGAAGTATATCCAGTTGAAGCGACATTGAATGACACTATCAATATAATGCAGACAGCTTTCGCTATTAGTTGCAGATATTTTCTTCGAATAATGACAGGGACCCCCCGGTCCGCTCATACTCCGTTACCTGTTAGCCTTCACCCAGTGCTGATGACAGGTCCTGTCCGGATTGCAATTGTACACGACCCCGGTTTGTACAGCATGGATGAATATTGCAGAATTCTCTCCCCTATATATAAACATGTCTGAGCATAGCGATATCATCATTCTTATGATGATGAGTGACTTAGGTTATTCATGTCCTGTAAAGCATTATTCCATTATCAACACGAGGGATTTGCGAGTACGTGGCTTCTTCATTTAAATATTTATTTTAACATTTCTAGATCATTATGCAGATATCTATAATTACTATAAAGTTATATACAGTTCCTGTTATCCAGTTACCGTTGAGTGTCCGATTTGAACCTGCGGATGCTTTAAATAATTAAGATATGTCTCCATCTTCCAGACCCCGGATACTCGTAGTAGACGATGAGCCAATGAACGTAGAGTTACTCCAGGCTTATCTTATTGCCGACTATGAAATAATTCCTGCATACTGTGGTTCTGACGCCCTGGAGCTAGTTTTGAGGGAAAGGCCTGACCTTGTTCTCCTGGATGTGATGATGCCTGGCCTGAATGGTTATCAGGTCTGCGAACAGATCAAAAGGTTCTCTGAAACACGTTTCATTCCCGTCGTCCTGGTGACAGCCCTTTCTTCCAGAGAGGACCGTTTGAAAGGTATCGAGTCCCATGCAGATGATTTTCTTACCAAACCGGTTGACAGGCTGGAGCTGAAGATGAGGGTGATGTCCCTCCTAAGGATCAAATCCCTTCACGATAAGGTGATATTTGAGCGTGATCAGGCCCAGAACTATCTTGATATTGCGGGTGTCATGATGCTTGTACTTGACAGGGACCAGAAAGTGATCCTTGTAAATAAGAGAGCGACTGATATACTTGCCTGCGAAGAGGCAGATATTCTGGGCAGTACCTGGTTTGACACTTTTGTACCGGAGTCTTCAAGACTGGAAGCAAAGCAACATTACTTCAAAGCACTGGATATGAAGAACGAGTCAATACTGTACTATGAGGGCCCTCTGGTTGCAAAGAACGGGGAAGAGAAGATTGTATCCTGGTACAGCAAAGCTATCAAGGACTCTCATGGTTGTCATGTCGGTGTCCTGAGTTCCGGGGAGGACATAACTCTGAGAAAAAAGGCAGAGGAAGGCCTTCAGGAAAGGACGGCAGCAGTCGAATCTTCTATAGACGGTATCGCCATTCTGGATGAGAATGGAAAATATGCTTACTTTAACCGTGCCTATGCCGGCATCTGGGGCTACGGCCACCCGCAGGAACTCGCTGGCAGGTCGTGGCAAGATCTCTATGATGAACATGAGGTAATGAGATTTAAAAATGAGATAGTTCCGGAGCTAACCACTAAAGGTGTCTGGAGGGGAGAAGCACTCGGGTTAAAGAAAGATGGCATCACTTTCTTCCAAGAAATATCCCTGACCCGCCTCGAGAAGGGATGTATATGTGTCGTAAGGGATACGACCAACCGTAAGGAAGCAGAAAAACAGTTGCAACAATATGCTCAAAGTCTCAAATATTCAAATGACCTGAAAGATCTATTTATAGATATAATGGGGCATGACCTCATGAATCCTGCAGGAATTGCCAAAGGTTTTGCAGGGATGCTTTTGCAGGCTGAGGCCGATGCTGATAAATCCCGCAGGCTCAGGATCGTAGACGATAACCTGTCACGCCTTATCAATATGATAGATTCTGCTGCCCAGTTCGCCAAGCTCGAGGATACAAACGATCTTGAGTTCCGTAAGATGGACCTTGGAGCTATACTGCGTGATTCGGCAGATAATTTTGGGATACAGCTGGCTGAAAAGAACATAATGATGGATATAAGGTTCAAAGGTCACTATCCTGCAAGGGTCAACCCTATTGTTGAAGGGGTCTTTGCTAATTACATTTCAAATGCCATCAAGTATGGCCCCTCTAATAGCAGTATAATCCTTGAGATCGGAGATAATGGCAGCGAATGGAAAGTGAATGTAAGGGATTTCGGGGATGGGATACCCGATGCTGACAAAGAGCTTGTTTTTGATCGCTTTAAGAGACTGGCGCAAAAGAAGAAAGGGGTAAAAGGTACAGGTCTTGGTCTTGCTATCGCCAAGAGGATAGTTGACCTTCATGGTGGCAGGGCTGGCGTGGAAACTGGTCCGGCTGGAATTGGCAGTGTATTCTGGGCTACATTCAAAAAGGCTTGAACCCGTATCCGGGCCATCTCTCACCTTCATTTGCCTATGTCCTCATACCAGAGATCCGGCTTGTTCTTTATGAATTGTTTCATAATTTCCTTGCACTCGGCAAGATCGAGGTTTATTACCTCTATCCCATGCTCTTTCATGAAATCAGGGGCTCCCTGGAAATTCTCTGCTTCTCCGACAATGACCTTCCTGATGCCAAATTGCACGGCTGCGCCCGCACAAAGGTAGCAGGGCATCAACGTTGAGTAAAGGACCGTGTCATTGTACTTGCCAATCCTCCCCGCGTTTCTGAGGCAAGCGATCTCAGCGTGTGCCAGAGGGTCGTTTTCCTGCACCCTCATATTATGTCCACGGCCGACGATCTCTCCGTTCCTTACAAGGACTGACCCTATGGGAATGCCTCCTTCAGCAAGCCCTTTTTTTGCTTCATCAATTGCGCATTGCATAAACCTGTCCATAATCTGCTCCTCCTGATTAAGTGCTCATGTATACATTTATTACATAGTAGCATATATATTTAAATAGTTTTTTCAAGTTGGTATCTGAAGCGCAATGGTAAAAAGTTTAGCATAAAGCTGCCATCAGAATCTGCCTTAAGGCTGCACCTTCTTCTCAAGCCTGAAAACCTTGTCATTCTTCCTGGCCACACCATCAATTGCCAGCCCTACATCCCACCCTTTCTCTGCAACAGTGATGCTTTCCCCGTTTGCAACCAAAGAACATACTTCCTGTTCAATATAGGTCGTACTGCCTTCGATAACTATCCTGTCGCCAAGTCCTATTCCATCTTCTGTGAGCTTGATTGATGCCGCTCCCATTTTCGGAAAATAGTTAATCACTATGCCGACAGCCTGCTTCTGCACTGGCGAGACATTCATGGCCCGATCACAGGCCAGACCCTCAGGACCAGGATTGCCAAAATAGAATCCGGTGGAAAAACCGCGGTTATATTGCCGTCCCAACTCTTCTTTCAGCAGACCGGCAGTTTCGCGAGTATAAGTGCCTTTTATGAAGTCATCTATGGCTTTCCTGTAGCATTTCGAGACATTATGTGTGTATCCGGTGTCACGCAGCCGGCCTTCTACTTTAAAAGCATCGATCCCGGCTTCCATAAGCTCCGGAATATGTTCTATCATGCAGAGGTCCTTGGCATTAAGGAGGTACTTTCCTTCAAGTCCGACCTTTTCACCCCTATCGGAATAAAGAGACCATTCCCAACGGCAGGGCTGGCTGCATTCACCACAGTTCCCGGATTTCCCCAGCAGGTGTGCGGAAAGGTAGCATCTGCCTGATATTGCCTGGCACATGGCCCCGTGGACGAATATTTCGAGTTCCATGTCTGTGTGCGCCCTGATAACTTTTATCTGTGCAAGGCTTAACTCTCTTGCAAGCACGACCCTGCTTGCTCCCAGGGACCTGTAGAATTCGGCACTCTGCTGGTTCGATACATTGGCCTGGGTAGAGATGTGTATCCTCAGGTCGTGCTCATGCGCCTGCATTATGGTTGCAGGGTCCCAGGCGATGACAGCATCAACCCCTGCAGATGCTGCGGTTTCCAGCACACCGCCAAGCTCATGCATATCATGCGGATAAATCACGGAATTGATTGCAAGATACCCCTTCATACCATATCCATGTACCTGTTCCACAAATCCTGGAAGGTCTTTGGATGTGATCTCTCTTGCTCTTGACCGCAGACTGAGCCTGTCTATAGAAAAATAAGCTGCATCCGCATGATCCTTGCAGGCTCCAAGGGATGCCAGGTTACGCACTCCCATCACCAGTTCTGGAATTTTTTGTTGTTCTTTGGACTCAGGCATATTTGTTAAGCGGAGCTATGGCTTAAATTACTTGTGTCATCTGTCAACTGAATTTGTTATGTTGTCAAGTTATCTTTGATGCAGGCAACTTATATATACAATTAAACACTATATCGCAATATCGACTAATATTAGGCACGCCTAATAGACGGATGAGACCCACGCATGGAATAACAAGAGGTAAATAAATGGCTCCAATAATGCCACTGGCAATGATGCAGGAAGGCAAGGTCAGTAAGATCATATCGATCAACGCAGGCCGTTCACTTGTGAATCGCCTGAAATCAATGGGTTTTATAGAGAATTCCTTTCTCAAAATAAAGAAGGATAATATGGGCGCCATCATTGTGGATCTGAATGGGTGCAACTATGCACTTGGTAAAGGTATGGCTTCAAAGATCATGGTGCAGGAATGCGCGGCTTGATCTGACATATTTTCTCTTTGTTGTCTTTTCTTTGTTGTCTTTTGACACTGTTTCCATCGATCAGTAGTGTCCATTTTCAATGATCGCTGCCAAGTTACGCTCTATTCTATTTTACCCTCCCGGGTAACATCTATACCCAATAACTATAAATGTTTATAATCGTCTAAGGGATACTGGTGATTCATACATGATATGGGGATTCTCTGCACTTAACAGTGAACAGGTAAAAGCTATCAAAGAACTTGAAGATAAAATGGGTATAACCTTACTGGCATTCTCTGATTCCAATCTCAAATATGCCGATCTCTCTGCAGAGGACTTGGAAGAAGTGCACCAACTAGAGAAAAAGTTAAATCTCTCTCTGGTTGCCGTCAAGGTTTAATTTGAAGAGGTTTCTACCAATAACTTTCATATTCTTTTTTAAATAATCCGGTTTTCGTTTCTGAATTTATGGTCGGCGACACCACAAGCTAATCCTACTACGTTGTGAGGTGGAACCGCTCACAACATCTTTTTGTTCCCGCTGGCCCCTCTCATATATTTCCCAAATTCAGAGCCAACGAGTTGCATCCCGTTGAACACAGGCCCGTCCCTGCATACCCGCAAACCGTCGTTATCCATGCAACAGGCACCGCAAACTCCGATGCCGCACTTGAAATACCTGTGCAGGCTGAACTCGGTTTTAGCAAGGGCACCCTGCTTTTCTAGAATGTCAAAGACGTGCTTCATCATCATCTCAGGTCCGCAGGTGTATACCCTGTCATACTCCGAAGCATCTATCTCGCAGAGCACGTCTGTGACAAAGCCGCAACGATGTGCCGAGCCATCGTCAGTGGTCATGTGGAGCCCTTTGCAGGGTGTGAATCTGTCCAAGAACAGTAGTTCGTCCGCATTCCTTGCACCCATGATAGTAGTCACACAGGTGTCCTGGGACATAGCATGTTCTGCTAGCATGGCTATTGCTGCAGTTCCCACGCCTCCGGCCACGATAAGTATGTTCTCGTCTTTGCCGGGAAGTGTGAATCCCTTGCCAAAGGGTCCTCGTATGCCCAGGTGGTCTCCTTCCTTCATCTCAAAGAGCTTTGCAGTGGCGTCTCCTACCTTCTGGACTGTGATGGCGTTCCTGTATGACAGGGTCATGGGTATTTCATCGGTACCCCTGATCCAGACCATGACGAACTGGCCCGGAAGAGCCTCATCAAAACTCCTGTCAAAAAAGAATGACTTGTTTGAAGGTGATTCCTGTACTATCTTCGTTATCTTCACATCTATGGGGTACATCATGCTCTCCTGTGGGCAAGCCCGACAATATCGCTGGTATCCCTGTATCCGCCGGAGGACATGAAACTCTCAATACCATCCGCAACCGTCTGGAATATTCCGGGTCCGTCATGTACCGCAGAGCCTATCTGCACGGCAGACGCGCCAGCCATCATCATCTCCACGGCATCTTCCCATGTTGAGATCCCACCAACGCCGATAATTGGGATGTCAAGGGCTGCGTAAAGATCGTATACACACTTGATGGCTACGGGCTTTATAGCCCGGCCAGACAGTCCGCCAAACCTGTTACCTAATACGGGATATCCACTGTGGATATCTATAGCCATCCCGCGCACAGTGTTTATGGCAACTACGGCATCAGCGCCTCCTCTCTGCGCCGCCTTGCCTATGGATACAATGTCAGTTACATTGGGAGTGAGTTTGACCCATACAGGAAGCTCAGTAATATCGCAGACCGCAGCCGTTATCTCTTCCACGGCACATGCATCGCAACCTATGGAAGCACCATAGCCCTGTGCATGGGGGCAGCTCACGTTGAGCTCAAAGGCGTCAGGGCCTGCATCAACAAGGCCGTCTGCGACTATGGCGAACTCCTGCGCATTCCCTCCGAAAATGCTGGCTATTACCGGGACATCCGCTTCTTTCTTTGCAATCTCGAT
The DNA here is from genome assembly GCA_000306725.1 of Methanolobus psychrophilus R15. Classification (GTDB taxonomy): domain Archaea; phylum Halobacteriota; class Methanosarcinia; order Methanosarcinales; family Methanosarcinaceae; genus Methanolobus; species Methanolobus psychrophilus. Next base: position 2,387,617 of record CP003083.1, read on the forward strand.
CTCTCCTGAAAAATCAGGGTATGATGGGTTTGGGAGCCCCATGGCGTTAAGGAAGCCGTATCCCAGATCGATCATGCTGGGGTTGCTGTGTCCTCCCTTTGGCTCCGGTCCGATAGATTTTGTAACCACTGCGCCGGCTCCTTCCCACGCGATTCTTGCAAGGGATGCGCCTGTAGTGCCCATGACACCCGCAGCCAGTATTGTCGGATTATTCAGCCTTATTCCTGTGATTTCTATCATATTATCGCTATTTTCAGATTTGCGAGTTAAGCTGACAGACTGCTTGCTGCACAAGCTCCTTCCCGCCCAGCTCTACCATTCTCATTCCGAGTTCCCTGGCGTAACTTTCGTAACCCTCCACAGGGATCACTTCATCAATACGCACCTGCTCGGAACCGTCAAGAGAAAGCACCTCTGCCAGTACATGCAGCTCGTTATCATTGATGAAATGTGTGAACGAACCAACCGGCGCCGTGCATCCTCCCTCCACGTAGGCGACAACTATACGCTCAATGGAAGTCTCTATCCTGGTCTTTTGGTGGTCCAGCTTTGAGGTTACTTTTTCTGCCTCGCTCCCGGCTACGGTGACCACTGCTATAGTGCCCTGGTTAGCCGAAGGGCAGAAATGGTGCGGGTCAAGGCGTTGCACATCCAGGTCCCAGTTCATGCGCTGCAATCCAGCCTCAGCCAGAAGGATGCCGTCATACTGGCCTTCTTCAAGCTTCCTTATCCTCGTGTTGATATTGCCCCGCAGGTCATGGACCGCAAGGTCCGGGCGGTATCGCAGTATCTGTGCGCGTCTGCGCATGGAGGTTGTCCCGATTATGGCATTCTCCGGGAGCTCTTCCAGTTTGGAGCCGTCTGTTGTCAGGAGCACATCGCAGGGTGAATCCCGCTTGATGACCGCTGACGTTGAGAGCCTCTCCGGTCTGACGGTGGGCATATCTTTCATTGAGTGGACTGCAATATCCACATCCCCTTCCAGCATCCTGTCGTCAAGCTCCCTCACAAAGGCGCCCACCCCGGCAACCTCGTGCAGGGGGCGGTCCGTAAAGGTGTCGCCGGTGGTCTTTATGATCTTCCTGGTGGTCTGCACGCCCAGTTCCGCCAGTTTGCGCTCGATGCTTGTAGCCTGTGCAAGGGCAAGGTCACTTCCGCGGGTTCCTATTATCATTGCATTCTCCGGTTCACCTGAGGTTTGCCTCGTATGCAGTAAGGGTTCTCTCGATATCTTCTTCCGTGTGGGCCGTGGACAGGAAATTAGTCTCGAACTGAGAGGGTGGCAGGAATACGCCACTATCCAGCATCCTGAAGAAGAATGCCAGGTATCCTTCCTTGTCGCACTTAAGCACTTCCTGGTAGTTCAGTGGTTTATCACCAAAGAATATCTTGAACATAGAGGATATGCCGCATACATTGTAATTAAGCCCAAGGTCCGCAACTATCTCTGTCAGCCTGGCTCTGAACATGTCGCCGGTAGCGTTAAGTTTCTTGTGAACATCTTCCTTCTCAAGCACATCCAGTACTGCCAGTCCTGTGGCAACCGAGGCCGGGCATCCGCTATAGGTACCTGCCTGGTACACGCCTCCGGAGGGTGCGATCATCTCTATGATCTCTTTCTTTCCTCCGAACACTCCTATTGGCAGGCCGCCGCCAATTATCTTCCCAAGGGTGGTCATGTCGGGTGTGACCCCATAGTATTCCTGGGCGCCTCCCATGGCAAGCCTGAAACCAGTGATGACCTCGTCGAAGATGAGGACAACATCGTTCTCTTCCGTGACCTTGCGCACGTCACTTAGGTAATTTCCTTCTGGAAGTACGGGTCCGATGTTCCCCAGCACCGGTTCTATTATCAGTGCTGCCACATCCTCCCTGTTCCTTTCAATCACATCTGTCAGTGCCTCAATATCATTGAATGGCACCTGTAGGGTGTGCTTGGTGAAGTCGGCCGGAACTCCAAGCGAGTCGGGCTTGCCCAGCGTTGTGGCGCCTGACCCTGCCTGTACAAGGGCTGCATCATGGGCTCCGTGGAAGCCGCCTTCTATCTTGATGAATTTGTCCCTGCCTGTGAACCCCCTGGCTGCACGCAGTGCACTCATGGTGGCTTCGGTACCAGTGGACACGAACCTGAGCATATCGATGCTCGGATACATGCCAGCGATCCTTTCCGCGAGGTTCACCTCAAGCTCTGTGGGTGTGCCGTACAGCCAGCCTTTATCGAGCTGAGCTATGATGGCCGCTTTTATCCCGGGATGGGCATGTCCCAGGATATTCGGGCCGTATGCGAGACAGTAATCGATATACTCATTCCCGTCGATATCCCTTATCTTTGAGCCGGAAGCGGATTCGGTATAGAATGGGTACGGCTTGATAGCCCTGACCGGACTGCTGACTCCTCCGGGAAGGAGGGTCCTTGCTTTCTTGTATAATTCTCTTGACTTATCTAAGGACATAGGATCACCATTGGTTCATTTAAGTATCCGTGCCATATCTTTTGCGAAATAGGTCAGTATCATGTCCGCACCAGCTCGCTTTATCGAAAGCAGGGACTCGTACATAACTTTCTTCTCATCCAGCCAGCCGTTCTGAGCAGCCGCCTTGATCATGGCGTATTCTCCGCTGACGTTGTATGCAGCTGTGGGCATCCTGAACTCGGTCTTGACGCGGTAGATGATGTCAAGGTAGGGAAGTGCCGGTTTTACCATTATTATATCAGCGCCTTCCATGATGTCCAGTTCAACCTCCCGCATCGCCTCGTCGGAATTGGCAGGGTCCATCTGGTAGGTCGAGCGGTCACCGAAGCAACATCCGGATTCGGCAACATCCCTGAACGGACCGTAGAATGACGAAGAGTATTTTGCAGCGTAGGACATTATGGGTATGTCCGTGAAATTATTTTCATCAAGAGATGACCTTATGGCGCCTATCATTCCATCCATCATGCCTGAAGGTGCCACCATATCAGCGCCGGCCTTCGCGTGGCTGACTGCCGTTTCCCCAAGCAGTGGAAGGGTGAGATCGTTAAGTACTTCTTCCTTTTCAAAATCGACCATGCCACAGTGGCCGTGATCGGTATATTCGCAGAGGCATACATCGGTGATCACTACCATGTCCTTGCCAAGCTCGCTCTTGATCTCACGGACTGCCTTCTGGACAATATCCTCGTCTCCCCAGGCAGAACTCCCATGCTCATCCTTATGCGATGGTATCCCAAAAAGTATAATTGCGGGTATCCCCAGATCGGCAGCTTCCTTTGCATCATCGGCTACTTTGCTGAGGGGAAGTCTCTCCACCCCTGGCATTGAGGCAGTTTTCTGGATGGTGCTTATAGTCTCATCCACGAACATGGGGTAAATGAGGTTATCGGCTGAAAGTGAGTTCTCCCTCACAAGGTCTCTCATCTTTCCGTTTCTTAGTCTTCTCATTCTTGTTTCCGGGAACATGGCGGCAAATCTCCTTTGATACTGCGTTTCTCATTGCATTTATCTATGCTGAAAAGGCGAAAGGCCATGTCCAGCATCTCGTCATCGCATACTTCCGCTGCATTCCTCAGGACCTTTGTAGGTTCTGCAAGTATCTTATTTACAATGGAGTGCGTCAGATCGTCAATTATCTTCTGTTCTATATCCCCTATGGTGTGATAGGCGCTCAGTTTAGTGAGCGCACGTTCCTTTTCCATAGTGCGGACCTTATAGAACTGGGCATACATCTCGGATACGATATAATCAGCTCTCTGCTGTTTGTATTGCTTTATAAGAAGATCATATTCCTCGTCGATGATAGCCTGCGCCTTCTTTGCTTCTTCCATTCGCAGTTCCAGGTTCTTTTCGTTTATGACACGCAGGTTATCTATATTATAGAGGGTAACGAGAGGGATTGTGCCAATAGTGGGCTCGATGTCGCGGGGATTTGCGATATCGATAAGAAGAAGCGCCTTTTTCCTTGATTCCATTGCCTTGAGCACCTGGGGATGCCTGAGCACAAAGTGGGGTGCCCCCGTGGCGCAGATGACGACGTCGGCTTTCTTGAGATTCTCTTCTATCTGGTCAAAATGGACCGCATGACCTCCCATGTCATCAGCGAGCTTCTTTGCTGCGGCATAGGTGCGGTTAGCAATGTACATGAGTTCTATCTCCCTGTGGGAGAGTGCCCTGGTCACAAGAGTGCCCATTTCCCCTGTGCCGATGACAAGCACCATTTTATTCTTGAGATCTCCGACAGTCTCCTCTGCCAGGTCTACAGCAGCAGAAGCAATCGAAAGGGCTCCCCTGTTTATCTCGGTTTCTGTCCTGACCCTCTTTCCCACCTGGATTGCTTTGCTGAATGCTGTATCAAGCATCCTTCCGGTCGTACCGAGGTTCTTAGCCACCTGGTAGAGGTCTTTGATCTGTCCCAGGATCTGGTCTTCGCCGATTATCATGGATTCAAGGCCTGAAGAAAGCCTCAGCAGATGCATGATGGATTCATCGTGGTCATAGAAATCGATGATATTGGAAGAGAGCCCCAGTTTCTTTGCGAACTGGAACATCACACTGCTGCCCTTATGGGAAACAACGTACATTTCTATCCGGTTACAGGTCTTAAGGACTGCACACTCATGTACCAGTTCATTAGCGTAGAGTTCCCTGAGGAAGTTATCCAGATCTCCGTCCCATACTTCTTCCATCTCTTCCACGGTTGCCCTGGAATGAGTGATGACCATGCTGGATATCTCAGTCATTGGGATACCCCTGACGGACTTTTTCTCAATGCTGAAAACGTGTTATGACCAGACATGTTATCGGACTTTCCCGTTTATTTTTTCAGTTACTATACCAAGTGCTACATTATACCCTTTTTCGTAGGATACTTCAAGACCTTCCCATACCTCGCGGCTCTTGAGCACCTGCCAGAGTATGTCTTTCCTGCCATTTTGTTCGGGAACCTTCTCTTTAAGGTATGTCCTCAGGCTTTCCTGGATACGTATCATATCCTCAAACTGCGGTGTTATGACCTCCTCGATCCTCTGCCTGGCAAACCTGGAAAAAGCAGGGCTTGAACCGGAGGTTGATATGCTGATAGTGAGGTCGCCTCTTTTGATGACCGAAGGAACGGTGACATCTCCAATGAAATCCACCGGGTTTGAGAGTATATTCTTTGTCTTTGCTGCAGATACTAACCTCTCATTGACTGACCTGTCATTAGTTGCAGGTATGACGAGGAATGCACCATCTAAAAAGATATCTGCCTGCTCATTGGTAAGATCACTGATATCTGCTTCCACAATTTTTATCTTATTCTCTTCATGCAGCTGCCGGATACAAGGAGTGAAACCCTTACTGATAACAGTTACATCCGCATACCGGGAGAAGAGCAATGCTTTGCGTTCACTCACGGAACCGCCACCGAAGATGACTATCTTCCGGCCGGACATGTCTATCAGTAGTGGTAGGAAGCAGTTTTCTTGTGCCATGCAGTGTACTCCGGTAATGTCCATTTGCCTTGAACCGGAACTTAGTTAAACGTTACGACAGTTCAGAGGCGGACCCCGGTCTTCTTGAACTCACGTTCACTGAACAGGAGCCTGTAGTCTTTGATCCCTGTGGACTCAGATATCCTTGCAGCCACTTGCTCACAGTCCTCTCTTGTGTATGAGTGGACCATTGTAAAAAGGTTGTACTCCCAGCCCGGACGCCGGGGTCTTTCATAGCAGTGAGTGACCTCCGGAAAAGATGCCATTATCCTGCCGACATCTTCTACCCTCTCCCCAGGAACGTTCCATATGCACATTGCATTGGCGAGAATACCTATGTCCCTATGGCCTATGGATGCGCCAAACCGTCGGATCATGCCTTTTTCTTTCATCAGCCGTATTCTTTCCACGACCTCTTCTTCTGAAAGACCAAGGCGTCGTGCTATGTTCCTGAAGGGTGACCCGGTGAGCGGGATACCGTCCTGGGTAGCTATTAATATCTGTTCATCGATCGCATCCATATCTTACTTCACCTTCTATCCCTTACCCGACAGTTCAACATTTTTATTTTACTTGATATTGAACCTGACCCCAATCTTGAACAGTCTTACCGTGGGCAGATTGATAAATTCAAGCCCTGTCTTCTGGTTAAGCTCTTTGAGGATCTCATTTATCCTTTCCTCTCCTGAAGCTGATAGTGTGAACCATACATTGTATTTGTCAGGGCGAAGATAGTTATGGGAAACTTCGGGGTATTCGTCGATCCAGTCTGCGACCTCGTCGATCATATCCTCCGGAACATTTACGGCTACAAGCGTACTGGAACCACCTACTCTGTTACGGTTGATGACCGGGCCGATCTTCCTGACCGCTCCCTCTTTCCGGAGTCTTTCAAGGCGCGTGATTATCTCTTCCTCACTGATGCCCAGTTCCTCGCCAAGTTTTTGAAAAGGATGGATGTCAAGTGGAAAATCGTGCTGTATTGTGTTCAGGATATTTTTATCCATATCATCAAGGTATATCATTCGAATCACTGCTTTCTGGGAGTGTATATGCAGTAAGGCTCCTCGGCCAGGTAGTCTCCGGTTGCCGCATAGGCACGTGCCCGGCATCCTGCGCATACTTTGTTGTATTCGCAGTCCCCACACTTTCCTTTGAGTCTTGATGGATCTCTCAGGTCATTGAATACCTGCGAGTTCTCCCATATATCTTTGAAGTTTTGTTCCTTTATGCTCCCGGCGAGGGCAGGAAGGTATCCACAGGGGTATACTTCTCCAGTGCTTGATACAAAGCAGAAGCCTGTGCCTCCAAGACATCCTTTTGTCATGGCTTCATAACCATGGGTCTTTACTGTTATCTCGATGCCTTCCTTCTTTGCCCGCTGGCGCATTATCCTGAAATAATGAGGTGCGCAGGTTGCTTTTAGCTGTATCTTTGCTGTCTTCTGCTGGTCATAGAACCAGTTCAGCACCCTCTCATATTCAACAGGAGGTATCTCCTCCTCTTCCAGTTCCTTGCCCCTGCCAGTGGGCACGAGCAGGAATATGTGCAGGGCCTCAGCTCCAATCTCAGTTGCCATTTCAAGGATGGCAGGTATTTCAGTAAGGTTACGTTTTGTGATGGTGGTATTGATCTGGAAGCCGATGCCTGCATCCTTGATGGCATCTATGCCGCACATAGCTCCGTCAAAGGCTCCGGGCATGCACCTGAAATCATCATGGGTCTGCGGGCTTGCTCCGTCAAGGCTCACACTTATCCTTCTTACCCCTACATCCTTCAGATGTGAGGCGACCTCAGGAGTTACAAGGGTGCCGTTGGTTGCAAGGGCTACTGAGAGACCTTTACCAACCGCGTAGCTGGCAAGGTCATAGATGTCCTCCCTTACGAGCGGCTCACCGCCGCTGAGTATTAGTATAGGGTTTCCTATCTGCGCAATCTCATCGATAAAGCGCATGGCTTCTTCGGTCGTAAGCTCGCCGGCTGGCTTCCTGGAAGTCGATGATCCCCGGCAATGTCTGCAGGAAAGGTTGCAGCCTGCTGTTGTTTCCCATGCTATGAGTCTTGGAGGTTTGGCCATGTTGATCATTTTGGATTTTTAAGTGAAAGTTCCACTCTAGTATAAATAGGATGGGGCTATACTAGTCCACACCCATATTAATAATTAGTCATCGGTATATGGTCAGGTCCTTTTTGGAAGAGCTGCTATTACTTGTTTATTCTCACTGGTTATTAATTTGGTGTAATAACCTGCTATCAAAAGTGATATAGGGGTGAATATGTATTAACGCCTTAAACCTTGCATTTGCATGTACGTGGGTGGTCCTGGCAGTATATGCCTTTCACCTTGTGCGTACTCGCATCTCTCTTAACAGGGAGCTTAGGAATATTGACAGATAATCGGATATCTTTCATGGGTGTTTAGATGGATAAGAAACACAAAAGTGTCCTTGCAGTCGCTTTTATTGTTATCGTGGGTATTGTAGGTCTGTGGAATGTGGACCTTTCACAGGGATATCTGCTGGTCTCCGAATTGCAGGAAGACCCGGATAAGTACGTAGGGCAGAATGTCAATACTATGGGTAATATCAAGAATGGCACTCTCAATGTTTCGACATCGGGGATCTCGTTTTTGCTGGAGGACCCTGAGGACGAGGCCTACGAGCTGGAAGTAGTATATACAGGATCCCTCCCGGCAAACCTTGTCGAAGGCACGGGCCTGAGTCTCAGCGGCAGGATGGTCTCTGAGAACAAGATAGAGGCTAATAAAATAGTTATGGGATGTCCTTCAAAGTATAGTGAGTGAACCGAAAACAGGACGGTATGATGGAAATAGAGAACCTTGAAGAATACCAGTTAATAAAGGCTTCAATGGACGGGCTTGTCGCTTCGATGGAGGACAGCTCGAAGATGAAAAAAATGCTGCTACATGTTTGCAGTTCCGGTGGCAAGAGCATCCGGCCTATCATACTGTTGCTGTGCACTGAAATATGCGGAGGGGAACGTGATAAGAGCGTTAATGCAGCCCTTGCTATCGAACTTATCCATTCTGCGTCTCTGATACATGATGATGTACTTGATGATGGTATTATACGCAGGGGTGTTGAGTCAGCCCCTAAGAAATATGGTGTTCCGGCTGCTATATTATGCGGGGATTTCCTGATTTCCAAAGCCGTCTCCCTAATTTCTTCCTATGGCACGGATTCAGTGCTTGAGTTCGGGAGGGCCGGAATGTATATGGCTGAAGGTGAGACCATTGATATCTCAAGTTCCTGTCCGGACTTTGGCAGGAAGAACTATTTCGAATGCATAAGCAAAAAGACGGCCTCTCTTTTCGCGGCAAGTGCTGTCATAGGTGCCTATGTTGCAGGCGCTGACCGGGAAACGGCAATGAAATTCAGGTCCTTTGGTGAAAACGTGGGCAACGCATACCAGATAGTCGATGACCTGCTGGAATATCTCAATAGGCTTGAGGATAAGCAGTCAACTTATGAGTCAGTGACCCTGCCGCTTCTCTACAGGAAGAGCATGGGGCACGAGGAAGCGGTGAGCCTGACAGTGAAGGAAGTGCTCCAGCACGTAAAAAAAGCAAAAGATGTCCTGCAGGGCTTTGGAGATTCAGTTGCAAAGGATAAGCTTCTCCTGATCACCAACCTGATCACAATTGATATGCTTCCAGCCAGCGTCCTTGAAATGAGCTGAGTACTTGTTCTTAACCAATTTATACATTTATTATCAGGTGTTTTCATGAAAGTTTATGATAAGTCCGTAATAAAGGTAAATGCGAGCACAGAAGATGGAAAAGTTGTGCTTGATACCCAAGGGCCATTGTCTGCGGTGGCAAAGCCTATAGTAAAGCGCATAAATAGTATTTTCCAGGAAGAAAAACCAATTCTTTCCGATGATGAGAGCATAATCTTTTCCACATGGGTCCCGCCCATGCCGGGAGAGGTGTTCAACAGGATGATCAATGCGCAGGTGGCCTCTATTCTTAAGAAGAGGGTTCCTGACCAGTTCTCTATCGGCATTACAGGCAGATGTCCCAATAACTGCATACACTGCGGTGCTGCGGGAATAGTTGCTGACCCGGAGTTGACCCTTGATGAGATCGATCGGACAGTTGACCGGGCGCTTGACCTTGGTAGTTATTATATCTCCTTTGACGGTGGAGAAACAATGCTTCGCAAAGACCTTTCCCAGATGGTTGCTGCTGTTGACAAGAGCCGTGCTGTAGCTACCTGCTTCACATCAGGTTTCGCTATGAATGAGCAGAAGGCCGGGGAACTTAAAGAGGCAGGCCTTTTTGCTGCACACATGAGCCTTGACAGTCCGGAAGAAAAGGAACATGACCGGGTCAGGGGACGTGAAGGAGCTTACAGGGACACTGTCAACGGCGTGAAAAATGTGCTGGATGCTGGCATCTTGGCCGATCTTTTCGTAGTTGTGTCGCCCCACAATATCGATCATCTTGACGGTTTCTACCAGTTTGCGGCTGATATGGGCATGCATGAGATGTCCGTGTACGAGATCGTGGCTGTGGGACGCTGGCTTGAACATGAGGATGAAGTGATAACTGAGAAAGATGTAAAGCGCCTGGCGGACTTCCAGAAGTCTGCAAACAGGAAGCCGGAGGGGCCAAGGGTGACCGCTTTACCCTATTTCATGGGGCCGGACCAGTTCGGGTGTTTTGCAGGCAGGCGCTGGATGCATGCAACTGCAGGAGGGGACGTACTTCCCTGCGCTTATACGCCTCTTTCCTTTGGGAACATCCGCGAGGAAGACCTTGGAGTAATCTGGGAGCGTATGGGCAGGCATGCTGCATACAAGTCCTCTGCAGATTACTGCATGATGCGTAATCCTCAGTTCAGGGAAAGGTACATCCATACTATTCCGGAAGGTGAAAAGCTTCCCTTAAGGCTGGACCTTCTCAAGGAATAATATCTTCGGGCCAGGATATTAAGTAATGTAGTATGTGCCTTTCATTTTTTCTTCTTTTTACGAATCTCGGGGTGTAGGGGTAGAGAAAGTCCATTGCTTTAGCTGTGGGATGAATCGTACCTCACCTCTTATCAAAACAAAATTTATCATAAGTTTTTTAAGCTAATAACACATTATGCCGTATAATGCGTAAAACATACAAGTTCCGTATTTATCCTAATAGATCACAACAAAAACAGATGGAGCGGAGTTTGGAAATATGCAGGCAAGTATATAATCGTACACTATCGGAACGAAAAGTCGCTTATGAAATGTCAGGAGAAATATTATCTAAATATACCCTCAACAAACTACTTCCGGAATGGAAAAAAGAGAATCCCGAATATAAAGAAGTGTTCTCCCAAACCCTTCAGGAAGTACAGGAAAGGGTAGACATTGCATTCAAGCACTTTTTCAGGCGTGTTAGGAACGGAGAAAAGCCCGGTTATCCCCGGTTTAAAGGCAAAGGATGGTATGACAGTTTCACATATCCTCAAATGGGATTTAAACTAGAGGGAAATCTTTTATATCTCTCTAAAATCGGGAAAGTCCGTGTAAAAGTGCATCGTGAAGTTGAAGGCGATATTAAAAGAATAATTGTAAGACGTTCAGCATGTAAAAAATGGTATGTTTCAATAACCACGGAAGCAGAGGATATTCCTATTCTCAATAAATATATTGAGCATGTTGTGGGCATCGATGTAGGATTATCTAATTTTGCTACATTGTCCGATGGTACAACAATACCTAACCCTCGTTTTTTCCGTCTGGAAGAAAAAGAACTCGCAAAGGCCCAACGCAAGTTATCCAAAGCTGCAAAGGGTTCTCCTGAACGTAAAAAAGCAATAAAAGTAGTACAAAGAGTACATGAAAGAATAGCAAACAAGCGTTATGATTTCATTCATCAATTAAGCAGACAACTAGTAGATGATTATTCCTTCATTGCTTTTGAAGATCTGAACATCAAAAACATGCTTAAAAATCATTGTCTCGCAAAAAGCATATCAGATGCCGCATGGAACATGCTGATCTCTACAACAAAGTACAAGGCTGAAAGTGCTGGTTCTTTAGTTGTATCAGTTAATCCTGCGAACACTTCTAAGATGTGCTCAAGATGTGGTCTGTTGGTGGATAAGACATTAGCAGATAGAACACACAAATGTAATAGCTGTGGTCTTATCTTAGGCCGGGACCACAATGCGGCTATCAACATTCTCAGATTGGGATTGCAATCTGTCGGCATAGAAACCGTAGAAGTCCGCGCACTTTAGTCGTGGGAGCAGTCACGAAACCTTTATATCTGATTTAACACTAGAGGGAATGAATTATTCGGGATATTTATAATCAATCATCACGAGGATTAGCATGGCCAAAGATAAAATCTTGTCTGAAATAAAAGACGCAGAAGGCAATGCACGAAAAATAGTTGAAAACGGTATAAAGAGCAAACATGACCGTATCAACAACGCACGTGCAGAAGCCCGGGAGATCATAAAGCAGGCTGAAGCCGATGCTCATAGGTCTGCACAGAATGCGATCAAATCTTCTGAAGAGGCAGTTGCTTTGGAAAGGGAGGAGATCATCAGGGCAGGTAAAAATGACGCAGAGGCAATAGCAATAAAATCATCTTCCAAAGTGGATAAAGCAGTTGACATGTTACTGACTGAGTTTGAGAGGGCAGTACATGCTTAAGCCAAAACAGATGAGTCGAGCCGTTATAGTTGGCCATAAGAACATCCTTGAAGAAACGGTCGATGCACTGCATAAAGCTAATCTTTTCCATATCGAAGATTTTAATGAAGACGGTTCTGATCTTAAGATAGGCAAGCCATTCGAAAGCGGAAGTGAAGTATCAAAGAAACTTGTCAAGATACGGTCCATTGCCAGCCTTCTTGGTGTAAAGGACGTTGCAGTTGAGAAACAGAGTCCTTCTGAAGTTTGTTCTCAGCTTGACAGTTCTCTTGACAAGCTTGATAATGAACTGGAAGTACTTGCTGAGAAAAAGCACGTTTTGGAAAACGAACTTAAGGAAATCGGTTCTTCCAAGAAAGATCTTCTTCCATTCATTAACATTGATCTTGATCTTGATCTTTATCGCGGGTATGCGAACCTGGCTGTTTTTGCAGGGCATGTTAAAGAGAATGTTGAACCTTCCATATCAAAGATCACTTCTTCTTATGAGCTTTATCATGATCAGCACTCAGGTGTTGTAGTACTTTTTGTTGCAAAGGACAAAGCGTCAGATGTTGCTGAAGTGCTTGCAGGTGCTTCGTTCAAGGAATTAAGGGTGCCTGTTCTCAGTGGTGTTCCTTCCAGGCTTCTGGCAGATATCGAACAGAAAGAAGTTGATGTCACCCGGAAGATAGAGGCAATAAACACTGAGATAGAAGCCCTGAAACTCAAGTACGCTGACTTCATACTTGCAAGTAATGAGTTATTGTCCATAGAGGTCCAGAAATCGGAGGCACCTCTGAGGATAGCGACAACTGAAAGTTCATTCCTTATAGATGGATGGCTTCCTACTGAGCAGTATGCCGAACTGGAGCGGACTGTCAATGCAGCTACAAACGGGCGTGCCTTTGTTTCCGACCAGGAGATAACAAAGCCTGATATAAAGAAAGTTCCGATCGAGTACAATAACCCCAAGGTCGTATCCCCTCTCCAGGAGATCATGGACCTTTACGGGCGTCCGACTTACAAGGAACTTGATCCTTCAGCTTTGATATTTATCACTTTCCCGCTTTTATACGGGATGATCCTTGGTGATATAGGATATGCTCTTATCCTGCTTGTGCTTGCACTTGCTATTAAAAAGATCGTCTCGTCGGATGCGATCAAGCCTTTGATGAACATCCTGATCTATTGTCAGGTATCTACATTATTTTTCGGTATATTATACGGTGAATTCCTGGGATTCCCTCTGGCAGGCTATCATGGCAACCCTGGATTGATTCCTGGTTTTGAGACAATTGACCTGTTAGCAACTCCGTTTCCAGGTGAAGTTATTGGTTTCCCATTGCATAGAACTCACCTTGTAATGACATTCATCGTTGCGACCGTCATTGTTGGTCTGCTCCACCTGAACCTTGGTTATGCGGTGGGCTTCATCAATGAGAAGAGGAAGCACGGTATATCTGCAGCTATTTTCGAGAAGGGCAGCTGGTTTGTTGTACAATTCGGTATCCTCCTTACAGTGCTTGGTTACCTCGGGATGCTACCTCCCGTAGCGGGAATCGTTGTGTTCCTCATCGGTGTGGTCATGCTTGTAAAAGGGGAAGGAGTAAAGGGTCCTATAGAATTGCCTTCACTCCTGAGCAATTCATTGTCCTATACTCGTATAATAGCTGTGGGATTGTCATCCATCTCTATTGCGTCAACTGTCAACCTGATCGCCTTTGGCATGATCTGGCCACCAGGGTCGCCAATTGGTGGAATGACTATCTTTGCGATTGTAGTGTTCTTATTCGGACACGCTTTGAACACTGCCCTGAGTATAATAGCCCCCGGTTTGCATGCGCTCAGGTTACAGTATGTAGAATTCTTCGGTAAATTCTACGAAGGCGGGGGGCGCAAATACGATCCATTCGGATATATTAGAAAGTACACGGAGGAAAAATAAAATGGTAACAGAAACAGTAACAATGATGGACCCTGCAGGATTGAAAGCAATCGGAGCAGCACTCGCAGTCGGACTTACAGGTTTTGCATCAGCATATGCTGAGAAAGAGATTGGTACCGCAGCAATAGGCGCAATGGCTGAGAATGAGAGTCTTTTCGGTAAGGGTTTGATCCTGACTGTAATTCCAGAAACGATCGTTATCTTCGGCCTGGTAGTTGCATTATTGATGCTATAAGTTGATTTAAGAGCATTTTTTGCTCTTAAATTCATTTTAAAGGTGAGTGAGCATGGGACTTGAAATTGTTGTTAAAGATATCATGGATGCTGCGCAGGCGGAAGTGACCCGGTTGGATCGCGAGGCTGATGCAGAGGCTTCCCTAATTCTGGAGGATGCCAGGCAGAACGCGAAAAAGATCATAGGTGAACGTCTTGCAAAGGCAGAGGATGATATCCGGAAAATGAGACAGCAAGAAATATCCAGCGCAAATCTTGAAGTAAAGCGCACACTGCTCAATGCACGTAAGGAATTACTAGAGGATGTATATACCCGGGCTGAAAGATCCATTTCCGCATTTTCCCCTGAAAAGAATAAAGAGCTTCTGAAATCCCTCATTGAGAATAATGAAGCAAGCGGCAAAAGGATATATTCCAATGCAGCATCAGAAGAGATTGTAAGGAAACTGACTTCTCTTGAATATGCCGGCAATATTGAATGTCTTGGTGGCATTGTCATTGAGAATGAAGATGGGACTGTAAGGCTGGATTATACCTACGATGTCATCCTTAAAAGTGTGAGTGAGCAGTTGTTGAAGCAAACATCTGATATCTTATTCGGGTGATTTCTAAATGCGGCTGTTGCAGAAATTTAAGCGTGGCTACGGTTCAGGTTCAAAAGGTCACACTAACTACGCATACACGATACCACGTGTTCGTGCAATGAAAAGTAAGCTCTTGCCAAAAGAGACTTACCCACGACTCATGAATATGAGTATTGATGAGATAACGAGGTTCATTGGCGAATCCGGGTACAAGGAAGATGTCGATGAGCTGGCTCTAACCTACGAAGGTGTAGACCTTATTGAACACTCCCTGAACAGGAACCTATCTGTTACCTTTAGGAAACTCCTGAACATCTCCGAGGGAGAGGTCAATTTCCTTATTTCGGAATATGTCAAGGAATACGACATCTGGAACATAAAGACGATCCTCCGAGGAAAGTATTGCAGGGCTTCAACAAAGGAAATCCTGGAATCTCTCGTCGCTGGAGGAACTCTTACCTATACTTTCCTGTCCAGCCTGGCTGGGAAGGAGGTCGAGGATGTTATATCCGAGTTTGAAGGTACTGAATATTATCCGATACTCAAGAACTATAACGGCACAAATCTCTCCGATGTTGAGAATCAGCTTGACAAGTTGTACTACGCTGGTCTTTTTGCCGTGGCAGGTGGCTCTAAATCAAAAGATCGTAAGCTGTTTGCCAAGTTCATAAGAGCGGGAATTGATATAAAGAACCTGATGATTCTTTTCCGCCTGAAAAGGGCAGGGATCACTGACCCCCAGATGATGGGTATCATGATCGAGGGCGGCCTTGAGATAGAACCCAAGGACATACAAAAACTGATGCCACTTTCCTTTGAAGAGTTCATAGAAGAGCTTGACAATTACTCTTACTGGAAAGAGATATCTGATCTGGTGAATCCGGGTATGCAATCACTGATCGATGTTGAAACACGACTAAAGAAATACAGGCTTAAATCTGCAGCAAGTTTTTCACATGTTTATCCCCTCTCAATAGTACCAATCATGGACTACATGCTAACCAAGCAGAATGAGGTAAACAACCTGCGGATAATAGTGCGTGGCAAAGCCGCCAACCTCAGTGATGAAGTAATCAGGGAACAGTTGGTGATCTGATGGAATTAGCAGTAGTTGGACGCAGCGAGTTCGTTACAGGATTCAGACTCGCAGGTGTCAGAAAAATATTTGAAGTTAATGATGGCGAACTTGAACCTATCGTGCATAAGATACTTGAGGATCGGGAAGTCGGTATTCTTGTAATGCACGGCGATGATCTCAATAAACTACCGGAGACGCTGAGGAACACTATCAATGACTCTGTTGAGCCAACTGTTGTGACTCTTGGAGGTAGTGGTCAAAGTTCGAACCTAAGGGAAAAAATAAAACAATCGGTAGGTGTTGATCTGTGGAAATGAAAGGTGAAATTTATCGAGTGGCAGGCCCTGTCGTTACTATTAGAGGTATCAGGCCAAAAATGTACGACGTGGTCCATGTTGGTCACGAAGGATTAATGGGTGAAGTTATCAGGATACAGGGAGACAAAGCCACTGTTCAGGTATACGAGGACACATCCGGCATCAGGCCGGGAGAGCCCGTAGTGAACACTGGGATGTCACTCTCCGTGGAACTTGGCCCGGGTTTATTGGAAAGCATTTATGATGGTATCCAGAGACCTTTGATGGTCCTGCAGGAAAAGATGGGTGACTTCATTCAGAGAGGAGTCACAGCTAACGGACTTGACCGTGAGAGAGTATGGGAATTCAAACCCCTTGTCAGGAACGGCGACTCCGTAAAGGGCGGCGATGTGCTAGGTCTTGTGCAGGAAACTGAGAATATCGAACATAAGATCATGGTTCCGCCTGCAGTGTCAGGAACTATTTCTGAGATCAAGTCCGGTAGTTTCAAAGTTGACGAGACTATATGTGTACTCTCAAGCGGCACAGAAATATCAATGATGCAGAAGTGGCCTGTAAGAAAGCCACGTCCGGTGGGCAAGAAGCTCATGCCAAACAGGCCCCTTATCACCGGCCAGAGGATCCTTGATGGTCTGTTCCCGGTTGCAAAAGGCGGTACAGCGGCTATCCCCGGTCCATTCGGCTCCGGAAAGACCGTTACCCAGCAGCAGCTTGCAAAGTGGAGTGACACTGACATTGTGGTCTACATAGGATGCGGCGAACGTGGGAATGAGATGGCCGATGTGCTTAACGAGTTCCCCGAACTCCAGGACCCCAAGACAGGACGCCCGCTCATGGAGCGCACAGTGCTTATCGCTAACACTTCAAACATGCCTGTGGCAGCCCGTGAGGCTTCCGTTTACACAGGTATCACCATTGCGGAATACTACCGTGACATGGGATACGATGTATCACTGATGGCTGACTCAACCTCAAGATGGGCAGAAGCAATGAGGGAAATCTCCTCAAGACTTGAAGAGATGCCTGGTGAGGAAGGGTATCCTGCATACCTTTCAGCAAGACTCTCCGAGTTCTATGAGAGGGCAGGATATGTACGTACTCTTGAAGGTCAGGAAGGCTCTATCACTGTTATCGGTGCAGTATCACCTCCTGGTGGCGACTTCTCCGAGCCGGTCACACAGAACACCCTGCGTATTGTGAAGGTATTCTGGGCACTGGATGCAAAACTCGCACAGAGGAGACACTTCCCGTCAATTAACTGGCTGACTAGCTACAGTCTGTACACACAGGGACTTGCCGACTGGTTCAGTGAGAACGTGGCACCTGACTGGGTAACTCTCAGGGACCATGCAATGGATCTCCTCCAGCAGGAAGCAGAACTCCAGGAGATCGTTCAGCTGGTTGGTTCCGATGCCCTGCCAGAGGACCAGCAGATCGTGCTCGAGATATCCCGTATGATAAGGGAATATTTCCTGCAGCAGAATGCTTTCCACCCGGTGGACACATACTGCCCGTTCGACAAGCAGTACAAATTACTGAAGGCAATCTCCAAGTACGGTGAGATGGCAACAGCAGCACTGGAATCAGGAATTCCGATGAAGGATATCCTGTCCGTGGAGTCAAAGGATGAGCTTGCAAAGGTCAAGTTCGAAGAGGACTTCCAGAGTGCACTGGACGCTGTCATGACCAAGATGGATAAGGAATTCGCACAGCTTGGGGGTAAGTAAAAATGACCAAGGAATATAAGACAATCACAGAGATCTCAGGACCACTGGTGTTCCTTGAGAAGACTGAGCCGGTTGGTTACGGTGAACTTGTTCTCATCAACCTTCCGGACGGGACCACCAAAAGAGGACAAGTCCTTGATACTTCCGCTGACCTGGTAGCAGTCCAGGTCTTTGAAGGTACGGGCGGACTCAATGAAGAGTCCGGTGTGGTCTTCACAGGCGAGACGATCAAGCTCCCAGTATCCAAGGACATGCTTGGCCGTATCCTCTCCGGTTCCGGTGAGCCACTGGACGGCGGACCGCGCATCATTCCCGAAGACAGGGTGGATGTTAACGGTGCATCAATGAATCCATATTCAAGGATGCCTCCGGAGGATTTCATCCAGACCGGTATATCAACCATTGACGGTACAAACACCCTTGTACGTGGCCAGAAGCTCCCTATCTTCTCAGGATCAGGTCTTCCCCACAATGAGATCGCACTGCAGATAGCACGTCAGGCAAAGGTTCCCGGTTCCACCGAGGAATTCGCAGTAGTGTTCGCTGCAATGGGTATTACAAGTGAGGAAGCACAGTACTTCATGGAGGACTTCGAGAAGACCGGTGCCCTTGAGAGAGCGGTGGTTTTCCTTAATCTTGCAGACGACCCTGCAGTCGAGCGCCTGATCACACCAAGGATGGCCCTTACAGCAGCCGAATACCTTGCATACGAGCATGACATGCACGTACTGGTTATCCTTACGGATATCACCAACTACTGTGAGGCACTCCGTCAGATGGGTGCAGCCCGTGAAGAGGTTCCGGGAAGGCGTGGTTACCCAGGTTATATGTACACTGACCTTGCATCACTCTACGAGCGTGCAGGTGTTATCAAGGGAAGAAAGGGTTCAGTCACACAGTTCTCAATCCTTACCATGCCCGGTGACGATATCACCCACCCGATCCCTGACCTTTCAGGCTACATCACCGAAGGACAGATCGTGGTTTCAAGGGAACTGCACAGAAAAGGTATCTATCCCCCTATAAACGTACTGCCTTCACTCTCCCGTCTGATGAACTCGGGCATTGGTGCAGGCAAGACCAGGGATGACCACAAGGCAGTCTCTGACCAGATGTATGCAGCCTACGCAGAAGGCCGTGACCTCAGGGGTCTCGTTGCAATCGTAGGTAAGGAAGCACTCTCCGAGAGGGACCAGAGGATCCTTGAGTTCGCAGACCTTTTCGAGGACAGGTTCGTCCGCCAGGGAAGGGACGAGGACAGGACAATCGAGGATACCCTGAACGTCTCCTGGAGCATCCTTGCAGAACTTCCGGAAGCCCTGCTTACAAGAGTGGACAACAAGTACATCGAGAAGTACCACCCTGCTCATAAGAGCAAGTAACTGAAAGGTGATCCTACATGGGCGTAAAAGATGTAAAACCAACACGGTCCGAGCTCATTGAGCTCAAGAAGAAGATCAAGCTCTCCCAGGGCGGCCACAAGCTGCTTAAGATGAAGAGGGACGGACTTATCCTTGAGTTCTTCGAGATACTCGGCAAGGCCAAGGATGTCAGGACCGAGCTGGATGCCGCCTATGAAGTCGCTTCCCGGAGGATATCCATTGCAAATGCTGTTGACGGTACTATTACCGTCAAATCCACTTCTTTTGCCCTCCAGGGCAAACCGGAGATAGAGCTGGAAAGCCGCAATATCATGGGTGTCGTTGTTCCCAAGATCGAGTCATCAAGTGTCCACAAAACACTTGATGAGCGTGGTTACGGTATTGTCGGTACCAGTTCCTATACGGATGAAGCAGCAGATTCCTATGAGATTCTTGTCGAGAAGATCATCCTTGCAGCAGAGATCGAGACCACCATAAAGAAACTTCTCGAGGATATCGAGAAGACTAAAAGGCGTGTCAATGCTCTCGAGTTCAAGGTGATCCCCGAACTTCAGGAAGCAATGAACTTCATCAGGCTCCGTCTCGAAGAGATGGAAAGGGAAAACACTTTCAGGCTGAAGAGGATCAAAGGTTAACTCCTTATGAGCACTCCCAATGGTCGCCCAAACCTGGTCGACCGCTTTTTTATAAGACTATCCCGACCTGAGAACTTAGCTAGGATACTTAGGTGGGCCTGGTTCATTTCCCTAGTCATGCTTGTATTAGGTTATATCATCATTTATACTAAGATCAGGCATATAATCCCGATCTGAGTTTTCTATTTCTTCATAGTTCATTTTATAATTATTTGTCTTTCGTTATGTTGTAGTATTTATAGTTTCGAAATGAGCTTAATCATGTAGCTATTATTATATTAACTGCTAACTGGTTTCTCCCAAAAACAAAACCTTAAGCCAAAGAAAAAGAGAACCTGAATAGATCTTAGTTATTCGGGGCATATCAACCAATTGATGATATTATTGTTTAAATGCATGTTTAGATATGATGATAATTGCTTATTTTATTCAGTTACCAAGAAATCACAAATATTTTTACAGAAATGCATGTATTCTTATACTGTGGAACGAAAACTGCAAAAAGGACAGCATACAATATGGAAAACCACAAAGCCCATATTGCGTCTAATGATAGCGCCAATGCAAATACTATCGAGTATCAAATTTATGATGTCTGGTTTTGGGTGTTGTTGCTATGGTCCCACATGTAAACTCTCACAGTTGCGTCATGCAATTCTTTCTTTGTTTCAGCTTCGATGAAGTTTCTAGACTGTGGAGATATTTTATACCATGCAAGCGTATCTGTGACAATCCAACCTCGCTCATGGATCTCAGTGACATTTTCTAGCATTTCGATATTCTTTAGGACTATGGAATTGGAATATACATCCCGGGACCCATTGTTTAACGTAAAGGATTCCATGCCGGTGCCAACAACGTTGAAAGCTAGCCAATAATCATTCTTTCCCATATAGAACTGGGCGGGAGCGGTCCATGTGGAGATAACAACATCTTCCGGCTGCATATTACTGCTTACATATGAGTATGCCTTTCTGAAATCTGCAAGGGGTGCATTGGGACCCAGATCATACACCTCCTTTGGTGTAAACGTGAAGGCCGGGGAAAAGTACATCAGAAATATTAGTGAGACTACCGTTATTGAGTATATTACAGGCTTTATTGGAATATTTGGAGAAAGGTTGTCTTGGACTGCATTCTTGCCACGGACACCAGCAGAGCCAGTATCATTTTTTGTACTGTCATTGGTTTTTAATGGACCGAATCTCTTACTTACTGTATGTGAGGTATACTCAACTACGAAATCAAGAAAATAAGCTGCAAGAATAAAAAGTACAGGTACAACGAAATACAGGTAACGGATCCCAAAAAGAAGGACGTGGAAGAATATCAAATAAAAAGGAATGACAACAGATAGTGTCAGGAGTAATCCTTTTCTCCAATCCCTGTTCATAAGTACGGTTGCTCCGGGAACTGCTGCAAATAAAAAAAAGCCGAGGTTTTTTTTCAGAAAATAGATGTATTCCTCATAATAATTCACTTGTGTCTGAAGCACATGCGAAATCACACCTTTATTATAAGCTATCCCGAGCAGGAATAAAAATACTATGCCTATGTATAAAACGTTTTTTTGTCTGAGAATATTCATATCCCTGTTCTGTTTCAGGAAGGATATTATTAAAAAGAGCAAAAAAACAACGATCAGAGTATAACCGAATACATGGGACAAAACAGTTGCTATAAACGAAGCAGCTAGCAATAACAGACGTTTTTTGTCCCTGCTACTGACGTAACCGTAGAACAGGTACAATGACAGGAGATAAAAGAATTGCAATTGCTGGTACATTCTTGCCTGCCTTGACCATGCTATCTCCCATACGGAGAAGGCCACCAGGATTGCTGCGATGATCCCGATCCTTTTGTTACCCCACCTGCTGCCGATATGATAAACGAGGAGTATGGTCAGGGCTCCGAAGATCACACTGGGGAACCTGCCTGCAAACTCATTGACACCAAAAACGCTGAAGGAAAGCGATATCAGAAACGTGTTGAGGATCGCACGTCCA
This sequence comes from Methanolobus psychrophilus R15, assembly GCA_000306725.1. Classification (GTDB taxonomy): domain Archaea; phylum Halobacteriota; class Methanosarcinia; order Methanosarcinales; family Methanosarcinaceae; genus Methanolobus; species Methanolobus psychrophilus. The sequence continues at coordinate 2,409,625 of CP003083.1, forward strand.
TAAAAGTGGCCTGAGGTAAAAACAGGAGCCCCATTTTCGGACAGGGCGATTGCCGCAATCGAACTAATTGTTTCATCAAACCAGAAGGACTCACTTCCGAGGCTGTGTATTCTTAAAATGAAGCCTGATATTAATACAGCCAGGATTACGATATTGTTCCTGATCAATTGCAGTCCGTATTTCATGGTAACCTGATATGATATTTAAGAACCAGATGCTCTAAAACTATTACCCTATCTGGAAGACTTAATATTAAAGTGTTGGTTTCATATGTGTTTGTTGGTTTCTCGAAACTTGTAAAAAATTGCGATTTGTATGAAGGGATAATGCTAAAAGTACTTCCACAACCCAGGATCCGGCTCTGATATTTTCATGACTATGGTTCATGTACAGAGAAATTTCAAAGTGAGGCACCTTCCTAAGCATCATATACGCAAAATCACAAATTTTCTCACTATCCATATATTTCATACATCTATTACCCGTGGTAAGATTCGACAGGTACGGACCCAATACAGACATTAATGAATAGATTTAAATAATATATAATTATATCTAAATAATAATTTGTGTAGTAACATTTAAGATGATGAAATCTTTGAAAAAGGGATTAGTGAAGAGACTTACATAGATGGTGAAACCGATGCTCTCTGATAAAAACAGAAATTTATCCCGCAAGAAGAAAGTGAATGGTGAAGATATGCATAACTGCGAAAAAAATTGCTTCATCTGCGATAAGTAATGAAAAATTATTTAAAGTCTCTTCACATTTAGGCGGCAATCAAAAACCAAATTTTAAAAAACGGTGATATATATGGTAATTTTACTTACGGGCTGTGCAGGATTTATCGGTTCACATGTGCTGGACAGGCTTCTTTCCATGGACGAAGAAGTAATAGGGGTGGACAATTTTGATTCATTCTACAATCCCCTTATTAAGTGCAAAAACATAGAGCACAATTTGAAAAACAAAAATTTTGCGTTATATAATGCCGATATCCGGCATATCAAAGAAATGAATGCAATTTTCCATGACAACGATATCACTACAATAATCCATTTAGCAGCACGGGCAGGAGTAAGACCTTCAATAAATGATCCTCTATTATATGAAGATGTCAACATCCGGGGTACTCTGAACCTGCTGGAGCTTAGCAGAAAATATAATGTAGAGAATTTTGTTTTTGCATCCACATCCTCAGTGTACGGCGCCAATGAGAAAATCCCGTTCAGTGAAGAGGATTGTGTTGACAGGTCTATCTCACCCTATGCGGCATCCAAAAAAGCGTGTGAGACGTTCTGCTACACACACCATCACCTTTACAACCTGCCGGTCGTATGCCTGCGCTTTTTCACAGTATATGGACCCAGGCAGAGACCCGAGATGGCCATCCACAAGTTCACGCAACTGATCGACGAGGGAAGCGAGATCGAGATGTACGGCAACGGAGCCTCCAAGAGGGATTACACATACATAGACGATATCGTGGACGGCATCATCAATGCCACAGGAATAAAGGAAGGCTATGAGATCATCAACCTCGGCAATTCCGACGTGGTGGAGCTGCGCTACCTGATCCGCGTCATCGAACAGAACCTTGGCAAAAAGGCAAATATCAAAGAGCTGCCCGACCAGCCCGGCGACGTACCTATCACCTATGCAGATATCTCCAAAGCCAGGTCTCTAATAAGGTACAACCCCCAGGTAAAGATCGAAGAGGGTGTCAGAAGGTTCGTGGAATGGTACAGGAACGAACGTACCGTTCTCCAGGACAGTGACATTAATGAAATTAACAAAATTATTGAGAGCCATATCCCTGATGTTGTACAATCCCCGGATGAAGACAGAAGCAAGGAAAAGAAGTACATAGCTGTATAGAGGTGAGTATTTGAGATCCGTTGCTGTTCCTTCCTACGAAAAAAAGAGTAAAGTTATCTCTGGGTATGAGGAAATCCATGAACCCGTAGATCCGCTTGAAGATGACTTTAGGAGAGTCCTTGTTGATGACAGGTCAGGAGATAACACCTGCAGGATGAGGACCGGACTGTCAGAAAAAAATGTATTGATATCTATTGTTGTCCCATTCTATAATGAGGAAGATAACGTAGCGCCTCTGTACGAGGAAATCTGCGAATCCATTAATCCGCTTGATAATTATTTTGAGATAATCTTCGTTGATGACGGTTCCACGGACTCCACCTACAGGATGATGGCCGACATCTCAAAAAAGGATGACAGGCTGAAGGTCATCAAGTTCAGAAGTAACTTCGGCCAGAGCGCAGCCCTGAAAGCCGGTTTCGATAATGCCAAAGGAGATTACGTAATCACCCTGGATGCCGACCTGCAGAACGACCCACAAGACATCCCCGCCATGATCGACAAGATAAAGACCGAGGATTACGACGTGGTCTGCGGCTGGCGCTTCAACAGAAAAGACACCGGATCTAAAAAACTATTCTCCAAATTCGCCAATTTCCTGAGGAACCATCTCACAAGCGAACAGATCCACGACTCCGGTTCAACCTTCAGGATCTACAAAAAAGAGTGCACGCAAGATCTTGAACTCTACGGGGAGCTGCACCGCTACATCCCTGCCATGCTCTCCTGGAAAGGCTACAGGATAGGCGAGATCAAAACGAACCATCGCGAGAGACTTCACGGGAAGACCAAGTATAATTATAAGAGACTGATAAAGGGTTTTCTTGATCTTATTGTTATTACATTCTGGCAGAAATACTCACTCCGGCCGATCCATATCTTTGGTGGTATTGGCCTTATGCTAAGTATACTAGGAGGGGTATCCATCGTGTATCTTGTTTTTGTGAGACTAATCTTCGGATTAGGACTCGCCAACAGGCCATTATTCACAGCTAGTATTCTAGCTATAATCATAGGTATACAATTTTTCACTCTGGGGATTCTTGCGGATGTCATGATCAAAATATATTATGGACAGAATGGGCGAAAAAACTATCTTGTGGAGAACATTGTTGAATGAAAATCTTAATGCTTAACTATGAATTTCCTCCACTTGGAGGAGGAGGAGGAGTTGCTGCTAAAAAGCTAGCTGAAGGTTTTGTTAAGCTGGGTTACCAAGTAGATTATGTTACATCAGGGTACAAATATTTGAAAAAATATGAGGTCATTGACGGAATCCATGTTCATAGAGTTAAGGTTATAGGTCGCAAAGATTTAGCTACTGCAACTATATATTCGATGGTCAGTTTTCCGTTATTAGCTTATAAAAAAGCCAGCGATTTGTGCAAAAAAAATAGATATTATGTTATCAATACGCATTTTGCAATTCCAACAGGACCTTTAGGTGTCTGGATATCCCACAAGTACAATATACCAAATATATTATCAATACATGGAGGTGATATCTATGACCCATCCAAGAAAAACTCTCCACATAAAAAGTGGTATTTAAAAAAAGCAGTCGAATGGGTATTAAACAATTCGAATTATATTATTGCTCAATCGTCTAACACAAAAAAGAATGTTTTAAAATACTACGACTTCAAAAAAGAAATAGGAATCACTCCTCTCGCCTATGAACCATACAAGTTCAACGAAGTTAGTCGTAAAGATTTAGGTTTAGATGAAAAACTAATCTATACCATAAGTATTGGCAGACTGGTAAAAAGAAAAGGCTTTGATTTCTTAATTAAATGTATTGCAAAAGTTCCAGAAAACGTTCATGCATTGATTATTGGCGAAGGTCCTGAAAAAAAGAATTTGGAAGAACTGTCCATAAATTTAGGCATACAAAACCGGATTCATTTTATAGGATTTGTATCAGAAGTTGAAAAATTCCAATACCTTCAAAATTCCGATGTCTATGTATTATCTTCCATACATGAAGGATTTGGTATTGTTTTGCAGGAAGCAATGCAAGTTGGTCTTCCAATAATCTCAACCGATAATGGCGGGCAGACTGATTTTGTAAAAGAAGGAAAGAATGGGTATCTTATTCATTTTGGAGATATTGAAGCTTTTATAGATAGGATAAATAGGTTAACAAGTGCAAAATATATTAAAATCAATTTTTCAAGATATAATGTAGAGGAAGTTGATAAATTCGAAAATAAAAAGATATGTGAGGAATATCTGGGGGTACTGAAATGAAAGCTGATGACAATTATGACAATTACAAAGCTAGTTTAACAAACAAGTTTATTCCTTCTGGCAAACAATATAAGATATATGAGAACTATTATCGAAAAAATATATTAAAATTTATACCATCAAACAAAGGCACTAAAATTGTTGATATTGGTTGTGGTTTAGGCCATTGTTTATATTTTTTAAAAACTAACAATTATACTAATGTTTTAGGTATTGATTTAGTAGAAGAAAATGTTGAATTCTGTAAATCAAAAGGGTTTAAAGTTAGACAAGAAAACATCCTCAATTATATCTCCTCTGATAATGAAATGGCTGATGTATTTATTTTAAGCAATGTATTAGAACACTTTCCTTATCAGGAAATAGAACATATCATGAATTCATTGTATAAAATGTTAAACGAAAATGGTTGCATTATCATAATTGTACCTAATTGCAACAATGTCTATGGTCTAGCTACGTATTTTTCGGATATTACGCACAAAAGTCCTTTAACAGAGAAATCGTTTGAAGATTTAATTTTAAATACTCAAATAAAGAACTATTCATTTCATAATTTGATTGTTTACCCAAATATACTTTTATTTGATTTAATCATAGAAGTATATAATCACTTGCTATTTAACATTAGAAAAATCAATAATTTAGTAAATGGGCAAAAGCCTTACAAAGTCCAATCTAAAAATTTGTTGGTAGTAGGATATAAATGAAAATTGCGATAATGTTTCCAAATCATTCCGAAGCTCTTTTCGATAAAAACTCTTCTAGAACATTTGGGGGTGCCAGTGTTCAAATGTATTTAATTGCAAAAGAACTTTCAGAATATAAGAGGATAAATACCTATTCATTTATTCCTGAATATAATTTAATTGATTTTGATGATAACGAAAAATTTGATATTGTTAATATATTCAAAGAAAGTGATCCATTACTTGTTAAAATAACAAAATTTAATTCAAGAGTACATAGAATTAAACCAGATGTTATTATCCAACATGGATTGACATTCTTTTCTTGTTTACTGGCTGTATATTGTAAATTATCAAAAATCAAATTTGTATATATGTTTGCATCAGATAAAGAAGTACAAGGAAAATACCAAAATAACGGTAAAAAATGCATTTTGTTCAATTTATTAGTGAAAAAATCTTCGATATTAATATCACAAAATTTATTTCAACATGATCTATTGCTAAAAAAGTATAACAAAAGAAGTTATCTTATTTATAATGGATTTAATATTGATAAAAATGTTGTGGAAGAAAAGCGGTTTATTTTGTGGGTTGGCCGATGTGATACAATAAAAAAACCAGAATTATTTCTTGAGCTAGCAAAGAAAAATCCCAATGAATCGTTTTTGATGATTGCACCCGAAACACTTGATAAAGAATATTATAGTTCAATTAAGACAAATGCTAAAAAGATTGAAAATCTAAGATTTATTTCATTTGTACCATTTAGTGAAATTGACTCATTCTTTAAACACGCTAAAGTTCTTATAAACAGTTCTGAATATGAAGGTTTTCCTCAGACATTTATTCAAGCTTTTAAAGCCGGAACACCGGTTATATCACTTAATGTAAATCCAGACAAGATTTTAAGTAAATATAATTGTGGAATTTGTGCAAATGGTGATTTTAATAAAATGGCAAAATTATTAGAAAACTTGATTATAGATGCAAATCTGTTGAATTTGATGAGTCAGAATGCTTATAATTATGCAAAAGAAAATCATGATATAAAGTTAAATGTTAAAAACTTGCTTAAGCTCATATTTCCTGATTTAAATAGTAAATACCTTGAGGACAAAGATAAGGACAAGATATTATAACTATTCAACCTCTCAAAATAAGTTCATAGAAATTTGCCATTATATCTTAATAAAGAAGGTAATTGCTTTTGTCTTACCTGTTCTAGATATCTCGGAGTATGCACAAAAATATGTGTTTTTGAATCTAGAGAAGAAGATTTAATTAAAAAGTATGAATCCTTAACTCTTCCAAATAAGGATATTAAATTGTTAACAACAAAACTAAAGTTTGGAGTGTGGCTAAACAAATGGAATCAAAGGTATTACAAGTGATTAATACATCAGGTCTTGGGGGAGCTGAAACTGTTGTTCAGAAACTGTTGATAAATGAAAAACATCCCGTTTTTTGTTTAAAAAAAGATAACATTGAAAGGTTCACCTTAGTGTCAAAAGATGTTTATTTTGGGACAATATCAAATAATTATAAACTAAATCCTTTTATATTTTTTAAATTAATTAAACTAGTTAAGCAAAAAGAAATTGACGTATTGCATGTTCATTTAGCAAATTCATTGTTTTACGCAATTTTAATTAAAGTTTTCATTTCAAACACAAAGATAATTTATCATGAACATGGCGAAATATTTTATAACAACAAACTGAAACTCATGATTAAGATTTTTCAAAATAATATTAATTTATACATAGCCGTATCAAAAGTAACAAAACAAAAATTAATGGAACATATAAATATCTCAGAAGATAAAATAAAAGTACTTTATAATTTTGTAGATTTAGATGAATTAAATGGGAATGATATTAAAAGTGATCTCCAAAAAAATAGGGATAAATTAGGAATAAAAGAAGAAGAATTTGTTATTGGATATGTAGGTAGATTAAGTTATATTAAAGGTTGTGAATATTTAATTAGTGCACTGCAATATTTAGATTTTAAATACAAATGCTTAATTTTAGGCGATGGAGAGCTAAGAGCAGAACTTGAAACTTTAGCTGATGATCTAAATGTTGCAGAATATGTTAAATTTTTAGGTTATAAACAGGATATAGCTTCATATTATTCTCTATTTGATATATTGGTGATGCCCTCATTAAGTGAAGCTAGTCCTATGACTTTCTATGAATCACAAGCTTATGGAATTCCAATAGTTGGAAGTGACATATCTGCGATAAAAGAATTAGTAACTCCTAAGAAAAACGGATTATTATTTGAGGTAAAAAATAGTAAAGATTTAGCTACTAAAATTAGTTATTTGTATGATAGCAATAAACTACGAATTCAAATTAAGGAATACTCTCTACAAAACATCAACAATTACTCACTTGAGGCATATATAAAGAATCTAAATTTTATATATTCAAGCCTATAATAATGTCATGATATCTAATAAATACTTAAAAAATTGTTTCTTTAACCACAAAGAAACAATTCACAATTTTACATGGAGAGCTCTGCAGATCTTTGGAAAGCAAGGGATTACCTTTTTTATATTTATTTTATGCGCAAAACTTCTTACACCACATGATTTTGGTATATATAATTACATCTTGGCTGTAATCTATCTATTGATTATTTTTGGTGATTTTGGGATATCCACAGCAACATCAAAATATGTTGCTGAATATAATGCTACAGATAAAGATAAGTTAAAGTTAGTTCTTTTTAATTCTATTATTTTAGTAATTGTAATTGCAACCATTGTAGCGTTATTGACTATACTATTTGGAAGATATTTTTTAAATGAAAATTATGGTTATGTCTTATATGTTTTGCCAATGTTATTTTTGGCACCTATAAGCTCTCTGTATGATGGGATTTTCAGAGGCTTAAAAAAATTTAAAGAATTAGCAATTGTTTCTTTACTTATCGGCTTGTTGTCTATTAGCTTTGTTTACCTTTTGGTTAGAAATTATGGCTTAGTTGGGGCCTTAATTTCTCAGAGTTTGTTTTATATGTTATTGGTCATAGTATTAGTTATTATATATGGAAAAATGCATATTCAATTTGATAAGCAATTGATGAGATCGATTTTTAATTACTCAGTGATTCTGGGAATCACAAGTATTGGATTCTATCTCTATTCTCGTTTTGATATATTAATTTTAGGTTATTTTGGATACATAGAAGAAATTAATTCATTTGAAATATTTGCAAAAATCGGAATATTAATGAGTACTTTATTTACTATAATGGGACAAGTTATAGCCCCTAATATGACTGCTCTTGCCACCCAAAATAAGTTTAGCATAATTCATAAAAAATTTTTAATATTCGTTTTTTCCAGTATTTTATGTAGTACTTTTTTTACATTTATTTTATATATTTTATTACCAATTATTATGAGATTGTATTACCCACATTTGCTAACATCAGAATTTTTGGAAATATTTGCCATTTTAATATGGATTTTGCCACTTAATATGGTTAGCGGACTCATATCTCAAGGTTTCACTGTTGCTACTGGATATGCTAAATTAGGCTTACTAACTATTCCTTTTGGAGTACTTAATGTAATAATGGCATTAATTTTTATAAGCCAATTTGGCTATATTGGTGTAGCATATAGTTCAATAATTGTGTCATTTACAAATAAAGGAATTACATGGTTTTTGCTGTATAGAATTTTTAAAAGAAATACTGTAATATATTAATAATCTCCTAATTTGATGCGTCTTTTATGATCTATAATAACAAAAGGTTAATCATATTGTGTACTTAAAATAGATGATTTTAAATTTAGGATAACAATGAGGACATATAAATGAAAAATGTAAATATTTCAGTAATCATGTCTGTATACAATAGTGAAAAATATCTTGATGAAAGTATACAAAGTATTCTAAATCAAACTTTTGAAGAGTTTGAATTTCTTATCATTAATGATTGTTCTACTGATAATTCAATGAATATTATCAATGAATATTCTGAAAAGGATGACAGAATTGTTCCGATTGTTAATAAAACAAATTTAGGCTTAACCAAGTCATTAAATCTTGGATTGAAAAAAGCTACTGGTAAGTACATTGCTAGAATAGATGCGGATGATATTGCTCTGCCAGAAAAACTAAGAATTCAGTATGATTTTTTAGAACAAAATCGAGATGTTTTTTTAGTCGGTTCTGGTGCATATACTATTGATGAAAATGGATCAATAAGGACAAGAATAAGACCTTTGACTGAGCTTGAAGAGATTAAAAAGGAGCTTTCGGTTCAAAATTGCCTATCTCACCCTACAATTATGTTTAGGGATGAAGGATTTATGTATAGGGATAAATTTGTATATGCACAAGATTATGATTTTTATTTATATTTATTGTCTAATAACAAAAAAATAGCAAATATATTTGAACCTCTTATTAAATATCGGATCAATCCAAATGCAATTTCCTGGTCTAAAAAATCGCAACAAAATCAGTTTGCATTGAAAGCAAATGAATTTTATCATCAAAGACTGAAGTATGGAAGGGATGAATATGATACATTTGATGCTAACGAAATATTATCGATAGACGTTTATAACTCAACCGAAAAGTCAATATTGAAGTTAGAAATTGAAGCAAAATTCAAGTTTAATAATTTCAAAGAAGTCAGAAAGCTTTGTAAAAAATATTATATGCACCATGGCTTTGCGAATAAAATCTTGATATACCATTTTCTATCTTTCACAGGGACAAATATTGTTAACTGCATAAGAAAAATTATTTATTATTAACATTCCACGAATATATTCTATACCCATTAATATATGTATTGAAGTTAAATGATGTGTTATATAAATAAAAATCCTCATTATACAATTTTGTTACTACCTCTTCATTTTCATTGAAAACTACTTTTTCTGTTGAGATATATAATCCTTGGGGGTTATCAGCAACGGCTTCTTTTAAACCATAGTACTCAAAATAATTAGATTGTACGTAAGTATTTTTTGATACGTCATAATGATGACCTCTACTACGTATAAGACCCTTTTCCATATCCATGGATCGATTCAAATAAAGTATAAGTTCCCCATACCTCCCATCAAAAACAACAATAGTATCATCATTAACATTTAATTCGTTTTCCAGATAGTTCACAACTTCTAACATCTTGAACCTGCCAACACCAATATTGTCAATTTGAACGTTAGAAATTCCTTTTTCTTCATATGCCAGAGGGGGATTTATAGAATAAATTAAAGCTGTCGGATTTATCAAAGCAATTAGCAATATAATTATTGTGAGTTTTTCAAATTTGGTTTTAAAAGCTTTAAATAAATTTAAAATTGCATTGGCCAATATTATAACATAAGGGGCGAACAGGAAATATATGTATCTTACAGGGATGTAATCTAGATGAGACTCATATTTCAAAGTATACAATAATAATCCAAAAATGAATGTACTAAACAAAATCAAAATATATTTTTTATTTAGTTTATTAACACCAAATGAAAAAACTCCTAGGAGGAACAAAGTAAGTATAAAAATAGTTTCCACATTTGTATTATGATACCATTGCCATGGAGAACTAATCATTGGATTAAAAAAAACGTCAAAAAATATATAGTTAGGAGTATTAAATCCAAATACGAAGGGAAAACGCTCTATATTGTACAATGCTGTGATTATTATTAAACTGATTATCATATAATAAATAAGATTTGAATATAACTTATTATTGCTTCTTCTTTTTAATAAATATGCAATAATGAATATTGAAGGAAGTAATGTATAAATCCCAGTTATAAGAGTTTGAGGACGGTTAACTTCATGCAACAATATTATGGTTAAAGGAATTAAAGAAAATAAAATAAAATATTTTACGTAATCTTTTGTATTAGTTGTATTAATCAATCTTTTATAAATAACAAAACATAAAAATAAAGCAATTGATCCGACCATTAAATCAAATGAATAATCCCTTGTAATTCGCGATTGAATTATTGCCCAGGGAGATATTACGTATAAAAAAGAAGACATTAATGCCAAATTTTTACTTAACAATCGACCAATTAAACAAATAAAGACTAAAGTTATAAAACTGTAAGTAATAAAAGGAATTTTAATTGTAAATAAACTAAACCCAAACATTTTAACTATTTGTAACATAAAAAAGTCAGTTATTGGAGAATACTTATAGAATGAAACTCCATTTTCATACATATTTTTTATGCCAAGAACATTATAATTATCAGATCCATTTATAAAATTGTTCTCATATAATCTTGTTATGAAAAATAAACTAAAAATCAAGATTAAAACAGCACTATACACCCAACCCTCTTTATACATCCACTTGATAGAACTATATGGTAATCTTGCGATCCAGACAAATGGGGTAATAAATACCCGAAGTGCCAGAGTACTATAATTCCTTTTGTTCCACTTCTCCGAAATTGCATAATCCAAATCCAAGCTTGATAAAAAGACAAACTTCCTATCAAACTCTTCTTCTCTTTTTCCTTCTGCTTTTCTTTCCGACTCTGTTTCTAGTGCAGTTTCCGCTTCGATTTTTTCCCAGTTAAAATAAAAGGTAAAAAAGCCAAAGCCAATTGTACCCAAAACCAGATAGAATTGGACTGAGAAGATGTTAGATATAACTGAATTTAATAATTGATTGCTCTCAATAAAGTCAAAAGTTAAACTTCCAATTGTTATCACAAATAGTCCTGCTAAAAAAAGATTTCTGAAATAAGGCTCAGCTTTTGCTTTAAAATATTCCTCGTCCTTTTGAATATAGACGAAAAACCAGCCGAATCCCGATGCAAAAGTAACAGTGACTAACAAAGCAATATCAATCCAAAAACTGACAATTATATTTGTAAAATGATGAAGGAGAAGTAATATGACTCCCATAATAAAAATATTAGAAGTTACTTCTAACAAAGTACCTCTATGTTTTTCAGCAAATGACTCCATGATTAACTCTCGCATCGTATACTTTAAACAGACATATTTTATAAATATAAAACTATTTAAAGCATTTGTTATATTGTAGGTGTAATGACAACCCTTAGAAACAACCACTATATTAAAAACTTAATTATATAATTGCTTTCCAAGTCTAGAAGCAGTCCATGTCTATGAACACTCACCAAAGACAAACGTCAGCAACTAATGAATGAAAACGTCAGAGGCGCTAAAACATGTTCAAAACCATCCGATATATATTGCCAATATTATTCTTTACGATTGCTATTTTAATTTCTGTTGCTTCAGCAAGCCATCTGGGAAACGACCTCATCCCAAATTACGGGTTTGAAGACTGGAGCAGCGGAAAACCTCTCAACTGGACTACGCCTCATGCTGACTGGGACATTGTACAAGTCGGCGGTGAAAAAGGCAACTATGCTTTGATGCTTGAGACTGACAGATACACCTCTCCCGGCAAAGGCACCATGGAAAGTGTGACCGTTGAGGTTGAAGAAGGAGACATGTTCCTTGTTACAGCATGGGCAAGAAGCATCAATGCCCGTGAAACAAAAGCAATGGTAAGAGGCTATGATGATGAGAGGAAAAGATGGATCACTCTTAAGACCTTTAACCCGTCATCACAGATGCAACATGCATTCATTACAGTACCAGAGGACATTACCCTTCTTTGCATGAGGATTGAGGCAGGGTATGTGGACGATAAGGATAAGGGAACTGCAAGATCCTATTTTGATGAACTGAGGATCATAGACCCTGCGGTGGAGAATGCAGAGTTCTATCTTGACGAAGGGACAATAAACAAGAACGAGACCTTGACAATAGGTTCGTATGAACTGAGCCTTGAGGAAGCAAAAGATAACAAGGCATTGATCAAGGTATCGTCCGCAGGCAAGGTCATAGATTCCGGAGTATTAACGCCGGGCAAGTCGGTAGAGTTCAAAAGAAATAACGATAAATACCTTGTCTTTTGGGTTGACGATGTCTTTGTGAACCCGGAGTATTCAGAAGCCAGGCTAAGTCAGCTACTGGCGGGAAGGGTAGCCTCGAATGTTCCGACTATTCGGCCGGTAGACGAAAAAGGGCTTGTTCTGTACCTGCCACTAGATGAGAATGCAAACCTCGAAGCTTATGATTATAGCAGAGAAAGTAACCACGGAGTTATATACGGAGCAGAATGGGCAAAGGGTATGGAAAACTATGCCCTTAGGTTCGATGGCGTCACGGACTATCTGGAGATACCCAATACAGGAAACAAATTCGAAGAAGGCGACCATACATTTGCATTATGGTTGAGATCAACGGGACTACGTGACAGTACGAAATATGTAATCTGTCATTATAACTGGCGCATTGTATGGCAATCAGATTCAAAAATAGGTTTTACAATCGGCAGAATGGATAACAAGGATGGACCTGCCTATACTATAACCGCTGATGTCTCAGAGATCAAGGAGGACTGGATTCACTTAACAGGTGTTTACAAACCTTCTGAAAACAAGGCATTATTCTATGTCAACGGAGAGCTTGCCGGAGAAAAAGACTTTGGGAATGAGAGGATATGGGCGGATTACGGCAACCATAATCTGTTAATCGGAACCTCCAAGCACGGAGCAGCAACATTCTATGAAGGACTGGTCGACGAGGTGCGCGTCTACGACAGGGCATTAACCCCGCAGGAGATAAGGGAACTTATGTCCAAGCCCCTTGGCCTGTCTGGAGTTTCATCCTACCAGAGCTCCATGTCGCTTGAGAAAGGCATGACTTCACCTGTCGGGAACGGTTTTCAGATACAGTACTCCGATGCACCTTATCTGAACCTGGCACTCACCGACGGGGAGCAGACACAGAGATATTCCCTTGTGAATATCTCGGAGGGGCAAACTCTGTTCCTGAAGAACTCCCAGGGTGTGGCTGCAGTAAGGCTGAACATCGACAGCATTACCAGCGAAAGACTGAATCTGTCGGACATATGGGTTGCAAATGAGAAGGCGAATGTTCCTGTGCTTAAGGTCACATCGATCGACTTCTCTCAGATACGGGCGTATGCACCTGCAACTGTCAGGGTGACGGTCGTCAACAGCGGCTCAAAGGCCTATCCTGCGGACGGCGACGGTACCATTGACCTGTATCTCGGAGACGAAAAGGTCGGCAGCTACAGGATCTCTGAGAGTCTGGCTCCAGGTGAAACTTTGGAGCACAGCTTTGAACTGAACTCAAAGAAGGCCGGGGACAATGAGCTCAGAGCGATCGTCTCCAGCAAATACGGCACTGAGAGTTCAACCAGTACAGTTAAGATCGAGCCTCCGGTAAACCCTCCTTTAAGCGGAATTCCTTTGTATGTGAAGGAGACGGGATCAGGCATAACCCTGCACATGACCTTGAACGGCCCCGGCATCAAGGGAGAGTCATGGAAGGACAATGCACAGGTATCCATAAGGATAATGGAACCTCTGGGACCAAGGACTTTCTATGATAAGTCGCATTCGATTTCCGGTGCCGGGAAGACCATTGAGATACCTTATGAGGAGTTCTATCAGGGTGATGAGCAGTATCTCATAACCGTCAAGTTCAGGGAAGCAGAAAACAGTGTAGTGGCAAAGATAGCCGGTGAGGACGGGATCTATAACCCGCCCAACAAAAGTTACCTGCTGCTGTTGCTGCTGGTGCCGGTTACCACCTATGCAGTCAGAAGGAAGTTTTTCGGTGGAAAGGATACAGGGAAAAAGCAATCTGATGAGTGAACTAACAGATATCAGTTATGATGCAGCATGAAAATACGGATAACACCAGGAACAGATTCTTTCATGTTGCATTTTCATGTCTTTACAGTGTTATTAGCTGGCCTTTGCTTTCAACTACCTTCTTTCTTCATAAAACTACTTTAGATAAATTTTCAATTACCAATTCAAAATAAATAAGATTAAATAGTTAGAGTGTCTAGCACAAGTTTAATATGTAGATAAATAATATAATGTAGATATAAATATATATCTAATATTGACTTCGAGAGGTACTGGTACTTATGGTTAATACTAAATTATTAAAAACGAAATATGCAAGCGTTGCAGTGACTGTGACAATTGTGCTAATGCTGATCCTGTCCGGGCCCGCAACCGCGTTAAACATGGGAATAAGCATCAATAACACCACGCCTGCACAGGGTGAGGAGATTACTTTTACTGTTACGGCAAACATTACTGGTATAGATAAATATGTGCCGATGCAGAACTTCTCACTGGCGTTGTCCAAGGATGGTTCCGTTGTCCGTAACGTAGTATTTTCTCCCAGCGGAACCATCCTCTCAGGCGGCTCGGACGTAAATATCGATCCTATTGAAGTGCCTTCCTCCTCGGATTACGGTTATGGCAACGGTACTGCACTCGATGATCAATATGGCTATGGTTACGGATATGCATACGCCTTCGGTTATGGCTACGGATACGCTGCGAATAACGGAGCTGGCGGCGACACACGCGTGTACGAGTATAACGTGACAATCAATACTTCCAGTTTCGATACAGGAGAATACAGCGCACAGGTACTGATGAATACTGGCAGTACTGCAAAGCCGAATTTCTCCTCGATTTCAACAGACTTCACAGTCGAACCAAAACCAGCAGATATATCCGATTATGTAGGGCCTGACGGAACGGTTAACACTACCTTCAGCATCACATCAGCCTCCGGGAACGTTACTCTGATAGTGGCAAACGGTACCGTTGCAAAGAACTCAGAAGGAAATGCACTGAATACCAGCATTACGCTGGGTACGACCGGCGCCAATTCAACCATGACACTGGCACTCTCAGGTTCAGAATCGGTCGTTGGCAAGGTTGTGAAGCTTGGACCCGCCGGAGCTACGTTCGACCCCTACATCCAGGTAAGGTTCGACTATGATGATGCGGATGTCTCAGGCCTCGACGAGAGCACCCTGGGAGTCAAATTCTATAATGCTTCAAGCGGCCTGTGGGAATCACAGACCGTGGTTGAACGCAATACAGCCGAGAACTACATTATCGCAAACATTGAGCACTTCAGTGACTTTGCCGTTGTCGGGACCGAACTAACAACACCCACAGATGATTCATCCTCCTCCTCTGGCAGAAGCAGCGGTGGTGGCGGAAGCGGTGGAGCTTCCGGCGAGAAGTATGAGAACATTCTTGTAAAAGATACGCAGGGTATTTACATTGATAAGAACACACTCATCAATTACGAATTCAGTAAACCCGGTAATGCGATTGGATTTGTACAGTTCACTGCCCTGAAGAATGCCGGAAGGATAACGGCAACAATAGAGATACTACGCGACAGGTCTTCGTATGCTGAAACGGATGCTCCTGGCAAAATATACCAGCAGATGAACATATGGATCGGTAAGCTCGGGTTCGACAGCCCTGAAAATGTAAAAGACCTGAAGATCGGTTTCAAGGTAGAAAAAGCATGGATTGAAGAGAATGGTGTTGAGACAGGTACGATAAAGCTGTACAGGTATGCAGACGGCGCCTGGAATGCGCTGCCAACCTCCATCATTGTTGACGATGGGGAGTATGTGCACTTTGAAAGCCAGACTCCGGGATTCTCACCATTTGCAATTACAGCCGAAAGTAAGGCTTCGGGTGAGACCATCGACGAAACGACTCCAGTTGGCGACAGTAGGGTGGAGTTCGGTAACGAGACCTATGAACCGGGTAAGAAGGGATTGCCTGGTTTCGAAGCATTGCTTCTGATATTTGTAGGAGTAATCGTAGCCGCGTTCTATCTGCACAAAAGGAAGAGAGAGGAATAGTCCCTCTCTTATTTTCCTTTTTGCAGTCTGATGAAACCTATTTTCCGGTTGTTTTTAACGCAATCCCTATAAATTTTTTCTTGACCACTTACACGGGAAATGGAGTGTGACCAGAAATTTCGACATGAAATTGCCTTTCTGTTCTATCCTCTGGTGCACATTCGTATTCTCATCAGATTAAAAGGGTGGTAGCAAGATCTTTTTTGATGAACCTGATATGTTAGCACTATCCCTATTGATTCTAAATATCACGGCATTCTCTGCGGTGAAGTCGTCCTTGAGGGCTGAGAACTCTTTTGCTTCACGGGTGCAGCCGGCGGTGTTGTCGCGGGGGTAGAAATATAGGACGAGCCACTTGTCATGGAAATCTTTCAGGCATATTGTTTCTCCGGCCTGGTCGGGGAGGCAGAACGAGGGGGCGGGCTGGCCTTCGGATAATGTGGTGTTTGTCATGCGTTTCTCCTTTGTGTATCTTCGATCTATACTAATGTCCAGAATTATCCTCCTGTGTATAAGGGATGTGGAGGGTCCGGGTGATATGGAGGACTGTGTGTCTGTTCTGATTGTTTGCTGGTTTGGAAAGATGAAGCAGAATCATGTATTTATAGCGTCCTGTCTCTTCATGCGATAAATTATTTATACGGCCATCAATAGTGGATAATCCATTGTTGCTTAATGACTGGAATGAAGGAGGGGAGCAAAACGGAACTGATAAGGATGGAAGGGGTATGTGTCGCGGCGGGAGACAGGAACATCCTTTCAGGGTTTGATATGTCTGTTGTCAGGGGGGAGAAAGTGCTCGTCAAGGGGCGCTCCGGCATTGGCAAGACAACACTTTTCAGGCTGCTACTGGGATTCAGGGTGCCTTCCTCAGGCATTCTCTATTTTGAGGGCAGGCCGATGGATGCGGGGCTTGCCTGGGATATCCGTAAAAGGGTGGCGCACATCTCCCAGGATAGTGATATTGGCGAGGGGGTGGTGAGGGATATGCTTGAAGAGATATTTTCCTATAATGCCAACAAGGGACACTTCGACCCGGAAAAGCTCCGGGCGCTGCTGGCGGAACTTTCCCTGCAGGAAGATGTCCTTGACAAGAAGTTCGAGAACCTGTCCGGCGGGGAGAAGCAGCGCATCGCTATTATTATCTCCCTGCTCACAAAAAAGGACACATTCCTCCTGGATGAGATAACATCGGACCTCGATGCGAAGCTGAAGAGGAAGGTTGTGGACATGTTCGTGGGTAATCCTTCCTGGACCGTGCTGGCAATATCCCACGACTCAGAGTGGGAACGCGAGGGTGTGAGGGTCATCGACCTTGAGAAACTGCAGGAGGATGCCGGTGTCTGCAACTGATATCACTTTGACGGGAATGGTGTTCTGTTTCCTGCTTCTGTTGATACCTGTACTTATCAGCCATCACCTGCAGCTCCAGCTGGTAGGCTCCACCATTGAAGGTGCTTTCAGGATGACGGTGCAGCTGGTGTTTGTGGGATTCTTCCTGACGTTCGTTTTTGACCTCAACAGTTCCGTGCTCAACATCTTCTGGGTGATGATAATGGTTATTGTGGCATCCTATACCGTCCTGAAGAACTCCTCGCTGAAGTATGGTTCGCTTATCATGCCCCTTACTCTTTCATTCGCACTGGCGAACATAGGGGTGCTGCTGTACTTTAACAGTTTTGTTATCGCCCTAAGCGATCTTTTTGAAGCGAGGTACTTCATCCCCATAGCGGGCATGGTGATAGGCAATTCCCTTCGGGCCAATATCGTAGGTATCAATGATTTCTGTGACCAGATACAGAGAAATGAGAACCGGTATCTTTCCAGTCTGTCCCTGGGTGCGGAAAAGTACGAAGCTCTGAAACCTTACCTGAGAAAGAGCCTCAGGAACTCTATCAGACCGACCCTTGCCAACATGGCGACAGTAGGCATCGTTTTTCTTCCGGGCATGATGACAGGGCAGATAATCGGCGGTTCAAGTCCTCTCACTGCAATTGAATACCAGATAGCCATAATGATCGCGATCTATGTGGCAACAGTAATGAACGTAATGCTTTGTGTCCTTATACTCATGTACCGGGGCTTTGATGAGTACGGGACTTTTAGGAAGGATCTGCTGAGGGGTGCTTGAAGGATTTGTGCAATATCAATTGCAATATCCCTGACAACAGCGTTATTATATATACCTGGAAGTGGACTTTCCATTAACTTTATTCGTAGTATCGGATTGGAGTGCCTATCATGACAGTACTGAGTTTCATTGCCTGCAGGATGTTCGAGGATGAGATCGCCCATATAATAGAGAATGACCCTGGTATTGGGAAAATAATAGTTGTGGATAATGAGGACCGTGGCGGTCTTACAGGCAAACTCGATGCTGTCGGATGTACATATGAATTACTTCCTCTGTTCTCAATTCCTCCAAAGTCTCAAAATAGAGGAGTGGAAGGGCTGACCCTAATAGTTTACATGCTTGAACTGGCACTTCATGCCAGGCCCGATAACCTAAAGAAGGTCGTCTATGAGAAGACCGAAGAATTATCCAGATATGCTGATGGCATTCTTCTATTCTATGGGTTGTGCGGCAATGTGCTTGGGAAGATAGAGGAGGATTTCAGGTCAAACCCATGCACTGTCCGCATACTGAAAGAAGACAACGGAACAGTTGTCGATGACTGTATAGGCGCCGTGCTTGGAGGCAGGGCTGCATATCTTGAAAAGCTGACCGGTTCCAGGGGCGTAGGCACTTTCTTCATGACTCCCATGTGGGCAGCCCACTGGCGCGAGATGGTCGTGTCTGCCGGTATGACCCAGGACCCTAATGACATAAAAATGTCAAAATTCGTTTTCGATCACGCAGGCTACAAAAATGTTGCCCGGATGGACACTGGCCTGCACTACGAGAAGGAGTTCGATGCTATGGTGGAAGAGTTTGCACGCCTTTTTGAATTCAATATCATCGAAATGGCAGCAAGCCCGGCGCTGATAGAAGACTGTTACAGGAAGATGTGTGCTGACCTGAGGAGCTGACAGGTCGTCCCTATCTTTTTAGGAGTTCTTTCTTCTCTTTTCCCTACTCGAAGTTAAGTATGAAAGTTTTTGAGCAAAGCTCCTTAAATACTAACTCTTAAATACTCTCGGTCTAATCTTATAATTGAGGTTGTAAATTTATAGGGGGTAGTAGAATATGGCAGACTTGATAGGATTAGCTATTATATTCCTGATACTGGCTATAATTGCTTATGTATTGGGTGCGCGCGGAGTTGCCGGAATGTCGATGCAGATCGCAAAGTGGCTTGTGATCATCTTTATAATACTGGCAATAATTACGTTCTTCTTGTGACGGGTTCCTGTGGCTAATGGCCGCTGTTAAAAACCTTATTTTTAAGAATGTCACCTTTACTTTTTTTGTATATACTCATCCCTGCGCGGAGAGAATACTTCAATTGCGACAGAATCTCCGATTATCCGGGCGCTGTGGGGTACATTTCCCGGAATGCTCCATGAATCGCCTGCATTCACCTTAAAGTTCTCATCTCCAATACACAGGCTTATGCAGCCGGAAACGAGATATCCGGTCTGCTCATGTACATGGTCATGCTCGGGAAGGATGCTTCCTTTCTTCATGACAAATTCTGTCATCAGGGTACTGTTCCCATGAACCATGGTTTTCATCCGGATACCGGGAAGGACTTCTACGTGGTCATTCTCCGCGTGTTTGCAGAACATGGAGAAGTCATTGCTTCAATCCGATTTATTCTTTTGGATTTAAGTGGTTATCCGGACTTATCAAAAGCACTACCGCTTTTCAAGTTGCTGCTTTTACATGCATTATATTTATAAAGCTGTAAGTGAATACGGTTTTGGGGTATTAGATTATGGGAGTATATAACGAAGTATATAAAGAGACAGTTGACGACATACGCAATACCATCGGCATTCTGCCTAAGTTCATGAAAGACCTTCCGGAAGATGAACTGGTAGACGACTGGGCATTCTGGAAGTACGACGAACTGCATGCCCATAAATGGGAATAGTGCTGTCCAGGTAGTATACATCAGGTAATTTCATAGCATCATTTTTGCTACCTGCTGTTCAGCTCGTTTAATGTGCAGTGGCAGGAAATGAATAAGCGTTAGCTATATCTGCAGCTTTAGCTTTGGCCTACCCTATGTCCTGCCATGCATATTCACACTTACTTTACAGGCAACTGTATCTCGCTCATGAGTTCTTCTTCTGTAACCTCTTCAGGATCGTTGAGGTACAGCGCCCTTGATGGGCCTGCAAGTTCCAGCCCCTGTTCTGCCATATACTCGAAGAGGCGGGTATATGCAATACCTACTTCCCGATAGGGTCCCCGGTGGATGGCAGTCACAGCTCTTATTGCAGGTAGTGTCTTCAGGCTGATGGAAGGGTCTTGCTCTGCCCCCCTCACAGCGTGCAGATCTCTGAAGAGGCTGCTATATTCTCGTCAAAGAATCGCCTCAACTGGCATAGCCTTTCAGGTTTTGCAAGCACGATACAAATATCTGAAGACAGCACCTCTGTGTCTCCTGTGGGATTTGCTATTATCTGCTCTCCTCTGCGTATGGCCAGCACCGTTGCGCCGTATGTGTTCCTGAGGTTCAGGTCCTTCAGGGTGCTTCCATGAAAACTGCAGTCATCCTTTATCTTAAAAGAGGTTACTTCCAATCCGGGCAGTTCATCCTTCAGGTTAAAGGTATTGTTATTATCTATCATGGAATGCTCTCGCAGCATGGAATAACCGTTTGCACGTATTTCCCGGGTGAACCTGTATATCTCCTCTTCGGGCACAAGGTACTTCTTAAGAAGGCGGCTGAATATCTCGACAGATGTTTCGTATTCCTCGGGGATGACCTCATTGGCGCCCATCTGGCTGAGTGCCTTGATCTCATTCATGTACCGTGTCCTGGCAATAATGTATATCTCAGGATTCATCCTTTTTGCAACATCTATTATCGTTCTGGTGGCAATATAGTCCGAAATGCCGACGACCAGTACCCTGGCAGACATTATATTTGCCGACTCAAGAACCACTTCGTGCGTTGCATCGCCATAGTGGATCCTCTCCCCATGCTGTCTCTCCTGGCGCACTGTCTCAGGATTTGTCTCTATGATAACATACGGTATGCCTGCAGCCTTTGCAGAGTTGGAAACGGTCTTGCCGTTGAAACCGTAACCTATGATTATGAGGTGATCATGCATTTCCTCGTCTTCTTTTACCGGTTCCATGCTCTTTGAGAATATACCATTGATGAGTATGCGGTTGGTGGTCCTTTTCAGTATCTGGTGTGAAAGGCGGTGTGATGCTGTCATGACAAAGGGTGTGGCTGCCATGGTGACAATGGAGACTGCAAGGAAGCTTTGGTACAATCTTTCATCGAGCAGGCCATACTCCCGTCCGAAACTGGAAAGGATAAAAGAGAACTCTCCAACCTGGGCGAGTGCCATCCCGGTTATAATTGTGGTCCTCAGGGGATATCCCAGTATGAATGTAACAAGCCCGGATGCAGCAGATTTCAGGAATATGACCACTCCTGCGAGCACAAGCATGATGAGAATGTTATCAAGGAAGAAACTCACGTCAAGCAACATTCCAATGGATACGAAGAAGAAGCTCATGAACACATCCTTGAAAGGCATCATGTTTCCGATAGCCTGGTGACTGTACTCAGATTCTGATATTATCAGGCCTGCCAGGAAAGCTCCAAGGGCCAGTGACAGGCCAACATTGGAAGTAAGCCACGCGGTCCCGAACACTATGAATATGATGGTCACCAGAAACAACTCCCTGTTCCGCGTCTTAACTATCTGGAACAGTAGTGCAGGTACGATCCATCTTGCGCTCACTATGACAAGCAGCATGATGCCAAGGCCCTTTATAAGGAAGGATGCAGCACTGTCCCCGGAAGTTGAGGGCACACCTGCAAGTATCGGTGTAAGCAGTATCATGGGAACAATGACTATGTCCTGAAATATGAGGATCCCAAGCGATATCTTTCCATAAGGGGTGTTGATCTCTCCTTTCTCTTGGAGAAGCTTCAGCACTATTGCCGTACTGCTCAGGGATACCAGGAACCCCAGAAAAAGCGCAGTGCTGGAGCTGTATCCCATGTAAAGTGAGATGTAGTAGACAAGCACAGAAGTGATTATTACTTGGAGACCTCCACCTACAAGTACGAACCTTTTGATGTCCCACAGCTCCTTTATAGACATCTCGACCCCTATTGTGAAAAGCAGCAGGATTATCCCTATCTCTGCAAGTATCTCAACCTGCTCAAGGTCACGAATGATACCCAGCACATGGGGCCCTGCTATCATTCCCGTTACGAGGAAACCCAGGACCGGAGAGAGTTTGGCCCTGTGGAATAACAGCAGTATGAATATCGATAGTCCGAAGATGATCTCGATGTCAGTGAATAGTGTAAGGTCCATATTATTTACCACTTCAGTCCTTAGTGAATCTGCTTAATACTTAAAAAGACTTTTCAGTATCACAAGTGTCAAGTGTGGGCCTGCTGTATAATTTGGAGTAAAGTGGATGCAAGTAAAGTAAATATACTTGTGAATTTAATGTAATTCGGCTAAAAAATATGGGAAAGGGCTTAGAGCCCCGCCCTTTCAATAATCGTATCGGCAACTGCCTTTGCACTCTTGAAAGGAAAGTCTGCGGGTGTGAGCAGTTTTCCTGCTTCTCCGGCTGTAACCTCAAGATCGCCTGCCTTGCAGGTCGTGCTGGCTCCTGCCGGAAACGCTGCAATGAGATCTTCAGGTGTTTCTATCGGGAATTTTGCATTTGCAAGTCCTGCAGCTATCTGTCCATGAATTACTTCTTTGACGTTCATATTATACCAACTCTTATTTTTGTTCTGCATTCCCGGGAATTGGCAGTAATATATAATTGCACGGTTACTGGTATATACTTTATCGGCACTGCAATATACTAGGTGTACTCGTGTATACTTCAGTGACCTTCTGGTACCTTCAGGGAACCTTTATTAGGCCGGGAGCAATACTCCTATACATGGATAATCCTCAGGATCAAACACATGATGGCATTTCCGATCTATCGGAGATAAAATCAAAGCTCTATGATATGCAAAAAGATATGAAGGTCATTATAGAGCAGACCAACAGGCAGAATATCGATACTGTATTCGCCTATCTGAAAAGCAATTACCTGGGTGCCATTGAGTCCTATATTAATGAAGATGCAAAGACAAGCCTTGAAAAGAACATGGTGAAAAAATGTGACCGTCGGACGGAATGCGCTTCCATATTCAACAGTTTTCTGCGCAAGAATTCTAATCTTATCCGGCAGGATCACTCTCAGGAAGATGCAGTCAAAAACAACAAGTCGGAGCTGGCCAGACTGAGATTGGTACTTCCTTACGATAAATGTGAGGTATGCTACTCTGAAGTGGCTCAACTGTTCGCAAAACAGGTCAATCTTATGGAGTCTATGAAGGTGTATGACTCTAATAAAGGGAAACAACAGGAAATTTCCATGGTGCCGCCCAAAGAGATTGTTGACGGAATGCTTGAACCTCTGTGCCATGAGAAACGTTTTGAGATACTCAAGGCACTGACCTGCAGTACACAATCATTTTCCTCCCTGTCGCAGTTAACCGGTCTTAGGGGTGGCAACCTTCTTTTCCATCTCCAGAAACTGGCAGAGGCAGGTATCATCATGCAAAGGCATGAAAGAGGCGATTACATGATCACAGCCACTGGTTTCAGAATAATGGAAGGAGTCAGCAGCATCTACTCATCGCTGGCCTGCCAGGTGGATGAAGCTGAACCTGAAATCATAAAAGGCTCCTGAAGTATTGTTTACTTCCTGTCTTTTTTATCGTTATATTCTTGCATTGAGGCTTTCAACAGTTCTTCAAATGTGAAGTTCTCAGGTGTGACTCCTGCTTTTACCCTAAACAGTTTCAGTGCCTGTGCGGTAGAATCTCCAATAGCTGCAACGATAGAAGCATTTAGCACCTGTGCCACATCTTTATCGAGGCCTTGTCGTTTGGCATGATCGAAGAAGTTGTGTACGGTCGTGGGGTCGGTAAAAGCAAATATGTCTATATTGCCCTGCATTGCTGTTCTGATGAACTGTTCCTGCTCTTCCTTGTCTGGGTCGATGAGGTTGTAAACCCTTGTTTCATATACAGTCGCGCCGAAATCCTGCATGTGGTCAGTGAATGCATTGGAGCCCGGGGCACCATAAACTACATCGATTATAGCTTCATCTGCATAGTCCTGCATGTATGCGGCGATTTCTTCAGTGTTGCATATATCAGGCATTGCATCTACTTTAATACCCGCTGCATCTAGAGATTCCTTTGTTTCCGGGTTGACAGCTACAATATATCTCTTATTAAGCGTTTCAATGAAGTGGGGTCTCATGGGGTGAGGTATTTTCTTCAACACATATTCTATCTCTGCAGGACCGGCAATGATCACACAGTCAGTCTCTCCCTGCATGACCCTTGAGAAAAAGCCATCGTATACGCTGTCTTTTATATTGCTCAATTCTGCCATGGGAACTGCAAGAGGGTCAAAGCCCATGGACCGTGCAAGTTCTGCTGAATCATTCAGGTATCTCTCAGGCCTCATAATGGCGATTACAGGTTTATTTTGTTCAGTTGTCATGATCGTAAGAATCCTATGCTATATTTTTAAGTGAACTGCATTTTACTCTACTTTCTATTTTATAATATGAAGCGTAAAACCCCGATGTCTTTAGCTTCGGTGATGTAAGCTTCACATCATAAATAAAGTATATATATATCATATAAGCATTGTTAGTATTGTAATTACGACAGCCAAGTAGTTATGTTCTTTGATATTTCAAGTTATATAACTTAAACACCGCAGGGACTGCGGGAAGAGCCTGTGGACTGGTGAACAGAAGTTCGGGGAATGAAGCAGGAAGCTTCTTAGTCTTTAGCTAAGAAGTAGTTCACGCTCTACATTATATCTACTATTACATTTTAACTTTTTTGACACCAGTGATCTTTATACAATTTCTGAATAATGGATTCTAGTGTGTACTTTGGTTGTAATCATATGGATTGATGGGAAAGGATTTATATTTGCAAATACATTTCTGTATTTACAGTTAACTTACTTGATGGGTTAAGAAAAGGGATAATTCCGTTCTATTACTTCTTTAGGTTAATTGCAACAATAAAAGAGAATATCGTATCGATTGCAGGATAAATGTTTCCGTCTCAGCTAGGTCTGTTCACACGTCACAGTTAAAAGAATGAGGGTCAATCCCATGTTGTCTCTTTAATTGCTGATCAAGTGTCAGGTACGGGATAAGAGATTTGGTAAAGATCAGATTGAACGGGTCATGCGAAAGTTCTCTCTTCCTATACAATGGGAAGTTACAACTAAAATACAACACAAAGGAAATTAAACATGAGAAACGATAAGAGAGGCAGCAGCGGCGGAAACGGTGGCTTCAGATCAAGCGGTCCAAGAAATGACAGGAACGACAGCAGAGGCGGAAGCGGCGGTTTCAGGCCAAGCGGTCCAAGAGAAATGCACAAAGCGGTCTGCGCAGACTGCAACCAGGAAACAGAGGTACCATTCGTTCCATCCGGCGACAGGCCTGTATACTGCAGGGAATGCTACCAGAACCACAGACCTCCAAAAAGATATTAATCCTGGGTCTAGTTTATTAATTCAAGCGGGCGATGTGTAATGCATATCGTCGCCCCTTTTTTACATCATGTCTTTCCCTAGTTTTCTTTCATACCTGCCTTTGGTTATTCCTGCTTTGGTATTTCATACCACTGGAATTATTATGACTGAATGGCTTTAACCCAATATTTACTATATTTATAGGTGCAAGTAAAAAAGTATTTATTGAAATCAATCCCACAAAAAATAGTGATGAAACAAGCTATAACTGTTTTTTTCCTCATAGTGCTTACAATCTCTTCGTGGGTCTTAGCATATGAATATCGAAGCCTGTTCCTGCTGAAGATATACTTCACCCTTTTATGGTTAACTTTGATACATTCATTTTTCAAAATTATACTGGAACATGTGTTAGTTCGAAAAACAAAGGACGCTAAAACTCGATATGAATACAATAAAATATTTTCAATATTGTATATTGTCGTTCTTTTGCTGGCAGCAGTCCGTATCTGGATAGAGGATACGCAGTTCCTTCTTGTGTCATACGGATTGATAGCAGCCGGAGTGACTGTTGCTCTGCAGGATTTTTTCAAGAATTTGATGGGTGGTTTCCTTATATTTGTGACCGGAACTTACCGGATTGGTGACAGGGTAGAGATAAACTCTAAATTCGGTGATGTCATCGACATAAATATTTTGAACACGACCCTGTTCGAACTGAAAGAATGGGTGCATGCAGACCAGCCCACCGGACGGATATCAACAATACCTAACGGTGCCATCCTGAACAGTGTGATAAACAACTATAGTAAAGACAATCCTTTCATCTGGGACGAAATAACTCTTCCTATCACCTATGACAGCGACTGGAAAGACGCCCATGAAAGGATAATGCACATTCTCCGGGAAGAAACAAGGGCTGTAACAATAGCCGCCCAAGAGCAGATATCGGAATTGAGTAAGAAATACTACCTTGCTGAATATCTGCAGGGACCGGCAATATACCTGACAATGACCGATAACTGGATAGATCTCAATATAAGATATCTTGTTCTTACAAGGGAGAGGAGGTATCTCCATGACCGATTGAGTCGTTTAATCCTTGAAGACCTTCAAAGAGACAGCAAGATTAAGGTTGCTTCCGAAACAATGGATGTCACAGTAAGGGCTGCAAATAAAGGTTAAATATGACTGATTTTTGTCAGATGAGCTTCCATGCTTCCTCGATGTGAATGGCTTGCATTCCAATCTCCTGCGGGGCTATGATGTCGTTTTCCGGAGTGTCGCCAATGAACAGCACCTCTTGGGGCTTGAGCTGCATCCGGTCAAGTGCAAACCGGTATATCTTGGGATTAGGTTTTTTGTATCGGACGTCCGAAGAGAAAATAATCGGGTCAAAGAGGTCATATAAACCCAGGAACCGCAGCTCCAGTTCGGAAAAAACCCGCTGTCCGTTGGACAGTATGCATCTTTTCAAATGCTGGCTGCCTTCAATCAGCCTGCGACTCTGCGGAAAGACGCCTATCCTGCGCAATGATGCTGAGCGGAACACTCTCGAAGTCTCGATACCCAGTTTGTGCTCGTCAATATCCCATATTGAGTTCTCACTGCATATCCCTGAAAGTATCTTCTCTATTCTTATTTCTGCATGCTGTTCATGGGAAGATTCCACTTCTTCTTTTGTCCTGGCAAGGTACTCACTTTTCAGTGTATCCGGATCTATTCTCACACCCTGGTACTGCAGCCACTTGCTTACAGTGTCATAAGTATAGAAATCACTTTCATCTGTCTGTATATCCACAATGGTGTGATAGCAATCAAATATCAGACCCTTCACTCTATAGCTTTCAAACAATTAAGAGCCTCCTTCAGAAGGTAATCGTAATAAGGGGAGTGCCTGTACAGTCTGGCAGTTCTAAGAAGGCCAATGCTCATGAAGAATGGCAGGGTTTTGCTTATCCGATGAAAATCTTCCTCATTTTTGCTGTAGTGCCAGAGAAAATGTCCTATGTATGGTTCAGCTTTCATCCCGGATCCGCAGTTCAACTGAAAATAGTTCTTCATCTCTGCACAAAGCGTGCCCACGTCCCTGATACTGTTAGCATGATGCCAGCAACTTTCCATATCAATGACATATGGTATTCCGTTCCTGATCAGGTAGTTCAGGGGTGATGCGTCCCTGTGGATCATGGACCCATGCCGGCAATCAATACGGGGACTGTGCCACCATTTTCCAAGCAGCATGTCGAAATATTCTCTGGTGCTGCCGTCAAGCATGAGCTGGTCCAGAAGGTCATGGAAATTCCCAAATTCCTTCTCCCTGTTATAATGTACCTGTGTGCTGTCATGCAGTCTGCGAAGCATGAGCGCAATAGATGCCAATATATCATACAGTTGCTCTGGGCGCTGGAAGTACCATAAAAGGTTTTTTCCTTTCAAATACTCTGTCACGAGCACACAGTTAAGATCGCTACTAATCGCAATGGGTCTTGCCACACTGATGATTTGTTCAGCTTTTTTTAGGTTGTGGTACTCGTTCATCATTGCTTTGTGGGCATCGTAGTCTTTAAGCTTGCTTGTGGGTTCGGCAAAGAACTTTGCAACTACACTGTAATGTTCTCCCCGGAACCTATATCTGCATACTGTATGTGATGTAGAGCCATACTTGAAAACATCCGTCTCACAATATTTATTTTTTATCCGGTCTCCAAGCACTTCTACGAGCCAGTCCCTGAAGAAATCTCCGGGGCCAAGTGTACTTACATGATATTGCGAAATCCCTGCCCACCATCCGTTGATGCTTCATGCATTATGCGTTTACGTATGTATATTTGTATCTATCTTCAAGAACAAGTTATCATAGCAAGAGCAGGCATCTGGATGATGTAGAAAAATAGGCACCTGGCAGATTGCCAGGTATCATGCCTTATGCTTTAGGAGCATGTAAGGACGTAACCGGAAATTACCCATATTACGCCAGTAGCATCGCAATTATAATCACTGGGAAAGGGTATAGGTCCGTAGATTTACATAATTTCTGAAACAAGCTCTCAATTCATACCCTTAGCTGCTTTTTACTTCTCCTCTGTCGTGTTATTGTCTATTCTTGCATGCAATGCGGAAGCCTTTTATATGAACATGCGCTTTTAGTGCTGCTCTCAATCACGAGGTTGATACGGCTTTAAGCCGGTGTCACTTTCCTGAGAGGCTTGCCTGAAAAGGCAGGTAATAATATATCATAAAATCTCAATAAAGGTTTCAATTTTTCCTTCTGGCCCTCCGTGGTCGCAAGGTATAAATACGAAAGCTGCCTTTAAAGAAGTCCTCGCATCATGCGGGGAAAATGCGCTGGTAAAAGATGCTGATCTTTGCCTTCGACCCAACCGGGTCGGAAGCCTTATATAAGATCGTGCTCTTCTAGCAGTCCTCGCGCAATGCGAGAAAACAATTACAATCACCGCCTAATAAGCAAGTGGAGGCAGGAGTTATTTCCTGTCTGACGTTGGATTTGGCAGTTCGGTTAATTCTGACCGGTAGTGAATTATAAACTACGTCAAAGGAATTAACCAAACTAATGTGCAGAAAGGAAAATTCTCTCAAAAATAGAATTTCTCCGATCGATTCCTTAAATGACTTCCAAACAATTTGTGTGTGATCAACAATTCTGGTTGATCCTGCCAGCGGTCACTGCTATCAGTGTTCGACTAAGCCATGCGAGTCAAATGTTCTTCGTGAACATGGCGTACTGCTCAGTAACACGTGGACAACCTGCCCTAAGGTCTGGAATAACCCCGGGAAACTGGGGATAATACCGGATAAATCATAGATGCTGGAATGCTCTGTGATTAAAAGCCCCGGCGCCTTAGGATGGATCTGCGGCCTATCAGGTAGTAGTGGGTGTAATGTACCTACTAGCCTACGACGGGTACGGGTTGTGAGAGCAAGAGCCCGGAGATGGATTCTGAGACATGAATCCAGGCCCTACGGGGCGCAGCAGGCGCGAAAACTTTACAATGCGGGAAACCGCGATAAGGGGACACTGAGTGCCAGCACCATGTGTTGGCTGTCCGCATGTATAAATAACATGTGTTAGCAAGGGCCGGGCAAGACCGGTGCCAGCCGCCGCGGTAACACCGGCGGCCCGAGTGGTGGCCATTATTATTGGGTCTAAAGGGTCCGTAGCCGGTTTGATCAGTCTTCCGGGAAATCTGACAGCTCAACTGTTAGGCTTCTGGGGGATACTGTCAGACTTGGAACCGGGAGAGGTAAGAGGTACTACAGGGGTAGGAGTGAAATCTTGTAATCCTTGTGGGACCACCAGTGGCGAAGGCGTCTTACCAGAACGGGTTCGACGGTGAGGGACGAAAGCTGGGGGCACGAACCGGATTAGATACCCGGGTAGTCCCAGCCGTAAACGATGCTCGCTAGGTGTCTGGGACGGTGCGACCGTTTCAGGTGCCGCAGGGAAGCCGTGAAGCGAGCCACCTGGGAAGTACGGCCGCAAGGCTGAAACTTAAAGGAATTGGCGGGGGAGCACTACAACGGGTGGAGCCTGCGGTTTAATTGGACTCAACGCCGGAAAACTCACCTGGGGCGACAGCAATATGTAGGTCAGGCTGAAGGTCTTACCTGAATCGCTGAGAGGAGGTGCATGGCCGTCGTCAGTTCGTACTGTGAAGCATCCTGTTAAGTCAGGCAACGAGCGAGACCCGTGCCCACTGTTGCCAGCATATCCTTCGGGATGATGGGTACTCTGTGGGGACCGCCGCTGCTAAAGCGGAGGAAGGTGCGGGCTACGGTAGGTCAGTATGCCCCGAATCTCCAGGGCTACACGCGGGCTACAATGACCGGGACAATGGGTCCCTACCCCGAAAGGGGTTGGTAATCTCATAAACCCGGCCTTAGTTCGGATCGAGGGCTGCAACTCGCCCTCGTGAAGCTGGAATCCGTAGTAATCGCGTTTCAATATAGCGCGGTGAATACGTCCCTGCTCCTTGCACACACCGCCCGTCAAACCACCCGAGTGAGGTATGGGTGAGGGCACGGATTCATGCCGTGTTCGAACCTAAATTTTGCAAGGGGGGTTAAGTCGTAACAAGGTAGCCGTAGGGGAATCTGCGGCTGGATCACCTCCTAAGCACGGTTGGCACAATGCCAACCATCACAACCGGTCAGAAATCGAAAAACTGCCAGATCCAAAACAAAAGGATTCGCTGGAATCCATCAAGGGCTTGTAGATCAGTTGGAAGATCGTCGCCTTTGCAAGGCGAAGGCCCTGGGTTCGAATCCCAGCAAGTCCACTCTAAGTGCACCAGGCAAGTAATGTTGCCTGGGAAGGATGAAGTGGTCACATCCCCAATGTGACCATAATGAGATCGTGTATACGCATGCATATATCAGACGCTCACTGGACAAAGTGAGGTGGACTCTGGTAATTATGCCTTCAGGTGGATGGCTCGGCTCAAGTGCCGATGAGGGACGTGCCAAGCTGCGATAAGCCCAGGGTAGGTGCATGGAACCAATGAACCTGGGATCTCCTAATGGGTCTTCCTAGCACGTTTTACGTGCTGATCAGTAATGATCGGGAACGCCCCGAATTGAAACATCTTAGTAGGGGCAGGAAAAGAAATCGAAGAGATGCCGCTAGTAATGGCGAATGAACACGGCACAGTTCAAACTGAATCCCGCCGGTAACGGCCGGGAGATGTGGTGTTATAGGCTTTTCCTAAAGGTCCCACTTGATCCTTATCGAACTTTTCTGGAACGTTAGACCACAGAGTGTGATAGTCACGTAGATCAGGATCAAAGGACCTGGGATGTAGCCTGAGTAGCGTGGGTCGGAAATCCCGCGCGAATTTGGGAGGCACCAACTTCCAAAACTAAATACAACTTGAGACCGATAGCGAACTAGTAGGGTGACCGAAAACTGAAAAGTACCCCAAGAAGGGAGGTTAAAAGTGCCTGAAACCTGGAGGCGATGGAGCGATATGGCGTTAAAGGACCTTTGATGCGAAGGAAACAGTCGCGAGGCTGCAGTACGGGCATCACTGCCAATGTCATATCTTACGTTTTGAAGAACGGGCCAGGGAGTGTATCCAAATGGCGATGGCTAACTTTTTACTTAGGAAGCCGAAGCGAAAGCAACATGCTCGCAACCCTTACGGGTGAGGAGCGACGTATACAAGTGCGTGGAGTCATTAGGGTACGACCCGAAGCCGGGTGATCTAGGCGTGGGCAGGTTGAAGCGTGGCGAAAGCTACGTGGAGGACCGCAAGCGGTATTGATCTGCAAATCATTCGTGTGACCTACGTCTCGGAGTGAAAGGCTAATCTAACCCGGCAACAGCTGGTTCCTTTCGAAACATGCCGTAGCATGACCTGACTGGAGATAGATGGTGGAGTAGAGCACTGATTGGAGGCCCCGGGGGAGAAATCCCTCATCCTCCTGTCAAACTCCAAAACTACTGTCGTCGTAGAAGGTCGGAGTCCGGGCTACTGGGGTAAGCTTGTAGTCCGTAAGGGAGACAACCCAGCCCGTGGTTAAGGTCCCCAAGTGTCGACTAAGTGTTATTACTAAAGGGCGTCCAAAGCCCTAGACAGCTGGAAGGTTAGCTTAGAAGCAGCTATCCTTTAAAGAGTGCGTAACAGCCCACCAGTCGAGGTTTTGGGCCCCGAAAATGGACGGGGCTCAAGTCGACCACCGATACCACGGAGCACCGTAAGGTGATCTTGTAGAAAGGCGTTGCGTTCGGGCAGAAGCAGGGCTGTGAAGTCCTGTGGACCGTGCGGAAACGAAAATCCTGGTAACAGTAGCAGCATAGTTAGGTGAGAATCCTAACCGCCGAAGGGGCCAGGTTTCCTCGGCAATGTTCGTCAGCCGAGGGTTAGTCGGTCCTAAGTCGTACCGTAAGTCGAGTACGTCAAAAGGGAAACAGGTTAATATTCCTGTACCTTGTAACAATAAACTGACGTTTTTGGGCAGGTTGAGCAGCGCCGTCGCGCTGTCTAAGCACCGAAATCCATGGAGAGCCGTAATGGCGAGAAGTGGATGAATGTGTAATGGCGTAAGTCAGCTGCACCCGGGAACCCGTGAAAAGGGAGTTACAAGTCCGTACCGAGAACTGACACAGGTGCCCCTAGCTGAAAAGGCTTAGGCGTGTCGGAGTATTTTGGCTAAGGGAATTCGGCAAATTAGCTCCGTAACTTCGGGAGAAGGAGTGCCTGCTGTGTAGACAGCAGGTCGCAGTGACAAGAGAGCTCTAACTGTCTAATATCAACATAGGAAATCGCAAACCCGTAAGGGCTAGTACGATTTCTGAATCCTGCCCAGTGCAGGTACCTGAACATCCGGTTCAACGGAACGAAGGGCCTGTAAACGGCGGGGGTAACTATGACCCTCTTAAGGTAGCGTAGTACCTTGTCGCTTAATTGGCGACTTGCATGAATGGATCAATGAGAGCTCTACTGTCCCTAGCCAGAGTCCGGTGAAGCTTACTTTCTAGTGCACAGTCTAGAGACCTCTAGGGGGAAGTGAAGACCCCGTAGAGCTTTACTGCAGCCTGTCGTTGGGTTGTGATCTTGGATGTACAGTGTAGGTAGGAGACGTCGAAACCGGTGCGCCAGCATCGGTGGAGTCACAATTGGGACACTACCCTTCTGAGATTACGATCCTAACTCCGCGAGGAGGACCCCGATAGGTAGGCAGTTTGCCTGGGGCGGGACGCCCTTGAAAAGATATCAAGGGCGCACAATGGTTGACTCAAGTGGGTCGGAAACCCACTGAAGAGTGCAAGAGCATAAGTCAGCCTGACGTTATTCAGCACAGTAGTGGATGACGAGACGAAAGTCGGTTCTAGCGAACTTTTGTGTCCCGCTTGGTGCGGGCCAAAAATGACAGAAAAGTTACCTCGGGGATAATTGAGTTGTTGCCGGCAAGAGCACATATCGACCCGGCAGCTTGCTACTTCGATGTCGGTTCTTTCCATCCTGGCCGTGCAGCAGCGGCCAAGGGTGAGGTTGTTCGCCTATTAAAGGAGATCGTGAGCTGGGTTTAGACCGTCGTGAGACAGGTCGGTTACTATCTACTAGAGGTGTTCGTGGTCTGAGGGTAAGCTACCTTTAGTACGAGAGGAACAGGGTAGCGGCGCCACTGGTGTATCGGTTGTCTGACAAGGCAACGCCGAGCAGCTACGCGCTAAGGAATAAGAGCTGAATGCATCTAAGCTCGAAATCTAACCTGAAAAGAGACTGCATTAAGGATCCCGGTAAAAGACCGGTTTGATAGGGTCGGGATGTACGCACCAAGGTAACGAGGTGTTCAGTCCGCGGCTACTAACCATCCGTGCCTATCTATCTTACTTTGTCCAGGCGAAATCTGATACGTGCATGCATGCTATACACGATGCCATCAAGGTAAAGTATTTAACCAATGCTTTCAATGGTACATCGCTCATGGGGCCAAGGTGGCGGAGCGGCTACGCAATCGCCTGCAGAGCGATTCCATTCCGGTTCGAATCCGGACCTTGGCTTTACACTTCATTGTTATTGTAAGTGAGTCTGGCGGCCATAGCGGCGGGGCAATTCCTGTACCCTTTCCGAACACAGAAGATAAGTCCGCCAGCGTTCCATACTGTACTGAAGTACGCGAGTCTTCGGGAACTACGGATCGCTGCCAGCTCACTTATTCTATCACTTTTCTGTTTCTATTATTATGATGACTGCGACCGAAGGTCATGTTTATGTTATTTTCTATGTTCTGACAGGGGGTTGCTTTTGCACCATTCCTGTTGCTTTCTGGTTTATTGGGATTAAGTGTGCAAATTAATGAAGTTCTTGCATTACTTGGTCAGCTCAAGAGTGTGATATTAGATTCCTTTATCTGATTCAGTCTTCAAAACAGATTGAACAAAAGAAAGCTTGTAATTCTTTCTTTTTTTACGAGTTTAAGATGGGATTCTCAAAAGGTACTCTGAATTGTGTTATAAGTGTGGGCATTGTGGCCAACACGATGCCCTTAGTGGTTGGTTAGTCAAGTTTTTATGCTCCCTGCACATTAATTTTAGATTTAAAAATATATTTTTATTGAATCCAACTTTTGAACAAAAATTGATCAACTTGAATGCAGCGAAGAAAGGGCATCGTGCGGGATTACGGTGCCCATAGTGAGCCTCCTGTCTTCAGTTTCACATAATTCTCAAGTAAACCCTCTTTTGTGGGTTGCTTTCGGGGAACTTATTTTTAACATGAGAATTGGGGCTCATGTTTCACTTATTCACAGGAGGTGGACAAAGGTTCCAATAAGGTTTCCCACGCTTTCTTTTATTCACTCCCCGTGTCCAGTTTAAATTATCCTTATATATTATAAACCAATATCGAAACTACCTTCTGACTCGTGGGTTTTCCCCGCGTACTTCTGAAATTAATAATCCATCTATATACATATATAGAATCTATTATAGAATCTATTTTTCTCATAATTAGTAAATAGGTATAAAGTCACCACATTTTTTATATCGCTTATTAATTTATTATGGCACTAAAATTATGTCCTGCTTATGGGGTAAGAGTTTATAATCATCAGTACACACCTTTAAGGACTAGATAAATTGTAATTATATATGCTTGCATATATATTATATATACACATAAAGTCTCGTTAATTTGACTAGGGACCTTATATTTTGCTGCCGCTAAAATAGCATCTTGTAATAAAATAACTTGTCACTAGCATTATTAATAAAAGGTTATGTTAAATAAATAAAAGACCTACTGATTATTGCGGGTCGTGGGGGAATGAGCCGCAAATTGAGAGTGGATTAGTTGAGAGATGTTGGGGAACATCTCGGATTCGTTAAGGAGAGAGGCGCCTTAAAGCGTGGTGGTTTCCAGGCGCCTCATACTACCTTGGTATTTTAAACTGTTTTCTATATAACTTCCAATACTATAAAAATGTATTCTATATATTCTATATTTTTTGTAAGCTCTTTAGCTGATTACAACATTCAAGTTAAATTGCTTTCCATGATCACTGCTTGCTCTCTAGAAGCAGAACACATTAATGATTAATTTACTAGATAAATCCATTTTACTTATTAATTTAGTAAGGCTCTATGTTAAGTTAGAATTATAAATTATTACATGTGGACTTTGGGAGTAGCACATTAGGGTTACTAACAGAAATTATCCCTGGTTTTTGGGAATATTGCAGAATGGATATTATGGGGGCATCCTGGACGTGGTGGTAAAGGATGCTTCATAATACACTATATCAAAATGAAGATGTGTAAAATGTTTTACAGCCTTGGCAAATTAATATAATTGCTTATATCTCTACAATGATTTAATTCTATACATGCAAAAAGCAGCATCTACTTAGGACTATATACTATATTTTAGTAGTCATACGCGGATTCCTTTACATAATATTTTTACACAATAATTATCATATATTTTTGTGTGTATTGTGCAAAAACCAGTATCATACTATGACTATTAAAACTATTTAAGTGGACTCGGCGGGATTTGAACCCGCGGCCTTTACGTTGCGAACGTAACGATCTACCCCTGATCTACAAGCCCAAAAATGATAACTGTAGGAAAAAGAAAAAAGAAAAAAACTTATACTGGTCTGCCTACTTCTGTGACCGTTACGCTCTCGACGCCTTCGACAGCTGCAAGAGCCTCTTCGACCTTCTCGGTGCCGCCTTCAAGGTCGCCTACAAGAACCACCATCATTATGGCCTTCAGGCCAAAAGCAATGGGGTCTTCCCTGGAAGTGCCAAATTCTGCACCTTCAGGCAGAGCTGCGACCAGCTTATCCTTAAGCGCTTTAAGGTCGGTGTCCACGGATACCGGCATGATCCTGATAGTTGCTGCTACATCTCCCATCGAATTCACCTCACGGGCCTACAAAGCCGCATTTCGGGCATGTGTACGGATTGCTCTGCTGTCTGCAGCTTTTACATCTTCCAAGCTCCTTGCCGCATACAGGGCAAGGGAAGCGTGCAAATCCAACCTCTACGAGCCTTTTATTGCATGCAGTACAATTCTCAACTTTGTTTACCATTTAAACTCTCCTTTAAGCGTGATATCTGATCAATATAATACTGAAAAATTCAGCATGTCGATGATTTCAGTACATAAGCGGTATGTAATTTAAATATTCCCCTTGATGTAAGTCCCCACGATATCTTTTCCAACAACAGCATCAATAACTCTTTCCGGGTGCTTCCCATTGACTATCAGGCAATCCATACGGTTCTCCTTAAGGAACAAAGGCAGCGCCGCATCCAGGCAAGTGGCTCCCATTTTAAGAACCTCGTCTGCTGTCAGGAACTGCTGCACAACATCCTCTGCATATATTCCGTCCACATCTGTCACCTTCACAAATGACGGAGCACCAAACTGTTTAGCTATCCATGCAGCTATGGTGTCAGCGGTCACATCCCACGAATGTGGCAATTCATCCTTATCCTTAAGTGTCCTGTAAGGGAGCAGCATGGTAACTCCGAAGGGAATGTGCTCCAGTGAATCTGCAGTGTTTATACCTGTCTTATCCTGGATATAATATGCATATTGTTCCATTGCAAGGATGGCCATCCAATGGGCTGCATCATCCTTTATATTGTACTTTTCACAGACCGAGCGGACAGTATTTGCAAAAAGACCACCTCCTGGTATTATGAGGATGGAGATGCACTCTTTGTCCCCGCATGACCCAAAGCGTGTCAGTAATGCCTTTATGACCGGCAGTGAGTCCTCCATAAGGCTTCCCCCAAGCTTCACGACAACTCTCATAATGCCTCCTTATCCTATGTCTTTATCGTTTCGGGCTGAAACGTCTTCCTCGAACATCCTGGCAGCCGCATATGCAGGGAACACCTTTGATATCTCTTCTCCCCAGCGCTGTGCAACTGAGATCCATTCAAATCCAAGCTTTTTTGCAGCTGCACGTATAAGGAACTCTCCAAGACCTGCTGATACTATCGTAGAAAGCTCATTCCTCTCTGCAACCTGTGCTATTGCCTCGCTCAGCAATATCACTTGCTTCTCCCGGACTTGTTCTGCTATACGGTATATCTCATCGGGTGAGATCTCTGTGAGGTCGGCGCAAACAACCCTTGCAATTCTTCTCATTGCATCGGTCTTGCTTTTCCCGGCGCCGTCTGCGGTTTCACAAGTGTATAGCTCCTCTGATATGTCCCCAAGTAAAAAATAAACGTCTGCAGTGGTTGCGAAAAGCTCGGAGGATACTCGGCATTTTCCCGATGCCAGGTCCAGACTGTCTAGCAGATATGCCAGGTTCGTCCTCAGCACGCCTGCGTAGACCAGCTCACTGCGGATAAGCCTTGAAAAATCCGTGAGTCCAGCCATATGTTTTCCGGATTTTATGGGGATGATGTCGCTGGTGGTGCTTCCCATGTCCACGAAGATGCAATCTCCTATCTCTGAACCAATAAGATCGGCTGAAGCAGCCCAGTTGGCAGCGGCCAGTTTGCGCAGGTCTCCTAAACCGTCATAGAAATGCCCGTTACTATCGATATAGCGGATCTCGCAGTTGAATGCCTGCTCAACGGATTCCATTATGAATTTTATGCCGGCCATCTTGTCCTCGAAGCAGTCAGCAAGTTCTCCTGTCATAACGACACTCACCCTGTCAGGGCTGTGTTTCTCAGCTATCTCTTCCAGGGCTTCCGGAAGTCGTGTATCCTTCCACAGGGGTACATAGTGCAGTTCTATTATCTCACCATCAGCAGAAGCGATCTTAGTGTTCGCACCGCCAATATCTATCCCGATTGTTTTCATAGAATGTCCTCAAAGTCATCTTTAGTGAACGAGAATTCTCCTTCAGTGCTGACTGCATCAGGCAGTTCACCTGAGATATTCTTCAGCAGGAGCTCTCCTATCTCTGTCTTGAGTGTCCTGGCCAGCCCGTAAATGGCAGTTGTCGGCCGGGGGTTCACATCAATTACGTATGGTTCTTTGCCATATACGATATCTACTCCGATATAACCATTGCATCCCAGGACTTTTGCTGTTCTGGCAGCAATACTGAATAATTCCTGCTCGCACTCGGTCCTGAACGGAACGACATTGCCTTTGTAGATTACCGGCGAGCCTGCTTTAGTGCAGTTCATCTCAATATGCTGTTTATTTACGCTTAGCGGAAGGAACCTTTTGCCGCAGATCATGCTCACACTCAGGTGCTCGCCTTCAATGTATTCTGTAGCAATGAAACCTTCTTCCGCGTTGCTGGAAAATGCTATACTTACTCCCTCGGATGCACAGCCGAACCTAGGCTTGATGATGCATGTGCCTTCAAGTCCGCTCTCAATTATCCGGGGTACATTGATTGAATGGGACTGTAGTATGCGGGTGCATTCAAGCTTATCTGCGCATGCACTTACTGACTTCGCGGAGCATCCGAGGTTTATCGTATTCCTCTCAATTCCCGTTGAAAGCTCTCCCAGCAGCTCGTCAGGACCTATCACAAGTCCTGCATCGGCATATGATGCCTCTCTTGCGAGCACTTCCGCAAAGTCTTTTGCATTGGAACTGACAGCTCTGCCATGCTGGAGTACGGGTCCTGAAGAAAGGTATGTGACTTCATGCCCCAACCTTGAGAAACTGTCTACCAGTGTCCTAAGCATGGCCCCCCCTTCCTTAAGGAGGGTTCCGTCAAGCCCTGTCCCTACCGCGTATTCTGCCAGCAGTATCTTCATGTTGAATGCAAGTGCATTATTTGATATATCATTTGCTATTGTTTATTGTAGTTGGCACAATTGTTTAAAAATAAATATATAGTATCAGGTGAATTACACGACAGGGATGAACATGGAATTAGACATTGATAATCCATTTGTACAGGCACTGGCAGTTTCAACTGCAATGGCTCTCTTCATGATAAGCGTGGCACTTGGTATCATGTATATGGCATCCTCCGGCTCCACGCCTGTCCCGATGGCTGTCATTTTGCTGATATTTGCCATAGTCTTCATTGCCGGCTCTGTCTTTTTCGAAAGTCGCGGCGCAGATTATCTTGGTTCCATGGCAGGAGGGGCCATTGCATCTTTTATAGCTACCTTTTCAGCAACTGCTTTTCTCACGGGCATGGTGCATGCCTGGAATGGCGGCATCCAGGCGCTCTGGTGGGAACAGATATTGTCGGCACTCGCGGTCTGCATGGTTGCCAGCATGTTCATAATCCGGCTTTTGCAGCACAAGTTGCAGTCATCTTATTAACTTTGGCAACATATCTTTTATGGATATCATTGGGGTATTATCGACAAAAACCTTCTCAAGATGGGAAATCTATTTATAGAACTTCAAACAATGGTTAACTCAAATGCGCATAACTGTGCATTAAATAGTGGAGATATTGAGATGGATAAAGGATCTGAGAATTGTGATGACCCTGGTTCAGAGGCAACAAACGCTGATAACCAGCAGGAGGATGAAACTGCACAGCTTCGTGAGAAATTACTGCGGCTCACCGCGGAATTTGATAATTTCAGGAAACGAAGTGTAAGGGAAAAAGAGGAGTACCGCAAGTTTGCAGTTGAACAATTCATCACAGAATTGCTTGAGGTATATGATAACTTCGAGCGTGCAATAGCATCTTCAAAACAGACCGATAATGTAGAATCCGTCGTAAAGGGTGTGGATATGGTGTTCAGGCAGTTTGCTTCTATCCTTGAAAAGGAAGGTCTGCAGAAAATAGAATGCCATGGCGCTGAATTCGACCCTCATCTTCATGAGGCTATTATGCACGTTGAACATCCTGAGCATGAGGAAAATACTATCGTTAATGTGTGCAAATCCGGGTACTACCTTCACTCTAAGGTGATCAGGCCTGCGATGGTTGCGGTTTCAAAGAAACCAGGCGCTGATGAGTAATAGTACTTCCTGATGCAAAGAATGCTGTCATATAAAAGAAGAACATAATTGTAACTAAAACTAATCGATAAAGAGGTAAGATCATGGGAAAGATTTTGGGAATTGATCTTGGAACTACAAATTCATGCATGGCTGTGATTGAGGGTGGAGAACCTGTCGTTATTCCAAACGCAGAAGGGGGCAGGACCACACCTTCAGTAGTTGCTTTTTCCAAGAAGGGAGAGAAACTGGTAGGGCAGGTTGCAAAGAGGCAGATTATCACGAACTCCGAGAACAGTGTCAGCTCTATCAAGAGGCACATGGGCGAAGCCAATTATAAAGTGACACTCGGTGGCAAGGACTACACTCCACAGGAAATATCTGCAATGATCCTGCGTAAACTTAAGGACGATGCAGAAGCCTATCTTGGTGAAACTATCAACGATGTGGTCATCACTGTGCCTGCTTACTTCGATGACTCTCAGAGACAGGCTACAAAGGATGCCGGTTCCATTGCGGGCTTTAACGTAAAGAGAATAATCAATGAGCCTACTGCTGCATCCCTTGCCTATGGGCTTGACAAGGAATCAGGTGAACATAAGATAATGGTGTATGACCTCGGAGGAGGCACATTCGATGTATCTGTCCTTGAACTGGGAGAAGGCGTGTTCGAGGTGCTTTCCACAAGTGGTGACACTCACCTTGGAGGAGATGACTTTGACCAAAGGATCGTCAATCACATTGTAAGCGAGTTCAAAAAGAACGAAGGTATCGATCTTTCCAAGGATAAGGCTGCACTGCAGCGTTTGAAGGATGCGGCAGAGAAAGCCAAGATAGAGCTATCCAGTGTCACTTCCACAAATGTCAATCTGCCATTCATCACAGCTGACTCCAACGGGCAGCCAAAGCACATAGATATGGACCTCACAAGGCCTCAGTTCGAGAAGATGGTAAGTGATCTGCTTGACAAGACCCTTGTAGCTGTTAACAGGGCAATGGATGATGCAAAGCTCAAACCCAGCGACCTTGAGAAGGTATTGCTGATCGGTGGCTCTACAAGGATACCTGCAGTGACCGAGCTTGTCCGCAAGGCTACAGGCAAGGAGCCTTACAAGAATATCAATCCTGATGAAGCAGTAGCAGTTGGTGCGGCTGTGCAGGCAGGGGTTCTCGGCGGAGAGATCCACGATGTGCTGTTGCTTGATGTCACACCACTGACCCTGGGTATCGAGACTCTGGGTGGGGTTGCGACACCTCTTATCGAGAGGAATACGACCATTCCTACAAGGAAGAGCCAGGTGTTCTCTACAGCCGCTGATAGCCAGCCGTCCGTGGAGATCCATGTGCTGCAAGGTGAGAGGGGAATTGCTTCTGCTAACAAGACCCTTGGAAGGTTCATGCTTGACGGCATCCCGCCAGCTCCAAGGGGCCTGCCACAGATAGAAGTGACTTTCGACATAGATGCAAACGGCATCCTGCATGTTACTGCAAAGGATCTTGGAACAGGCAAGAAACAGTCCATATCCATCCAGAAGCCTGGAGGGCTTTCAGAGGAAGAGATCGATCGGATGGTCAAGGATGCGGAGCTCCATGCAGAGGAAGACAAGAAGCGTAAGGAAGAGGTGGAGGTAAGGAACACTGCCGAATCCCTCATAAATGCCGCAGAGAAGGCCGTTAAGGAGGCAGGGGATATCGCCACAGCCGAGCAGAAATCCAAAGTAGAGGCAGCAATAGCTGCTCTTAAGAAAGAGCTTGAAGGCGACAACATTGAAGCCATCAGCACCAAGACCGAGGAACTCCAGACCGCTGTGTATGACATATCTGCTGCAATGTACAAGAAAGCCCAGGAAGAGGCAGCTGCTGCAGGTACTCCGGAAGAGGGAGCTGGTCAGGCAGGTTCTTCCGATGAGAAC
Source organism: Methanolobus psychrophilus R15 (assembly GCA_000306725.1). Taxonomy (GTDB): domain Archaea; phylum Halobacteriota; class Methanosarcinia; order Methanosarcinales; family Methanosarcinaceae; genus Methanolobus; species Methanolobus psychrophilus. The sequence continues at coordinate 2,452,682 of CP003083.1, forward strand.
ATTGTGGATGCTGACTATGAAGTGGTCGACGAGGATAAGAAGTAACGTCATAGATAACTTCATGTAAGATACTGCGCTCAACAGTATCTTACATCTTTTTCATGTTTATTCAGCCTAGGTAATCCACAGGAATCACTTATGTCCACTACACGCGATTATTACGAGATACTTGGTGTATCAAAAGAGTCAACGGAAGCTGAGATCAAAAAAGAGTACCGAAAGCTTGCGATGAAGTATCACCCGGATAAGAATAAGGAGCCTGATGCTGAAGAGAAGTTCAAGGAGATATCTGAGGCTTATGCCGTACTTTCCGACCCTGAGAAGAAGGAGCAGTACGACCGTTTCGGCCATGCAGGTATCGACAGCCGCTACACCCAGGAGGATATTTTCAGGAATGCTGACTTCAGGGGCTTTGAGGATCTTGGTGATATCCTTGGAAGCATATTCGGTGGCGGATTTGGAGGGTTCGGGGGATTTGGCGGCCAGCAGCAGCGTCGCGGCCCTGTCAGGGGTTCGGATCTGCGCTATGACCTGAACATAACACTGGAGCAGGCTACAAACGGAGTGGAAACTACCATTAATGTGCCCCGGGCAGAGACCTGTGAAACATGTAACGGGAGTGGTGCCAAGCCTGGCACAAGCCCCAAGACCTGTTCCAATTGTCATGGGGCCGGCCAGGTCACTCATGCCCGTGATACGCCTTTTGGACGCTTTATGTCAACAAGTACCTGTAATGTGTGCCGCGGGGCTGGTCAGATCATCGAAGACCCCTGTCCTGCGTGCAGAGGCACTGGCAAACAGAAGAAGGTCCGCAAGCTCTCCGTGAAGGTTCCCAAGGGTGCGGATACTGGGTTACGAATGAAGATAAGCAGGGAAGGCGAGCAAGGCAGTCCGGGTGCTCCTCCGGGAGACCTTTATGTGGTCCTGCATGTTGAACCGCACCAGTTATTTGAACGGGCAGGTGACGATATCCTTTATGAGCTACCCATAAGTTTCTCCCAGGCGGCACTGGGAGCTGATGTTATGGTACCAACTCTCCATGGTAATGTCAAAATGAGTGTCAAGCCCGGGACCCAGACTCATTCTATCCTCCGGCTTAAAGGAAAAGGTGTGCCATATCTCCATGGGCGGGGCCAGGGTGACCAGCTTGTAAAGGTCGTTGTCAGGACACCTACAAACCTTACGGAAGAGCAGAAAGAGCTGCTCCGGAAACTGGATATCTCGGAAGAGGGAACAAAGTCAAAGAATCCCAAAGGTGGGAAAGGTATCTTTGATAAGGTAAAAGAAGCCTTTGATACCTAATCCCTTTTCTTTTTTAATTCACAGATGGCAAACTTTAAAAGGCACTAATCTCAATAAGCCTTCTTTACGTTTATCTTTATGAATAAATGTTTTACGAAGGAATTTTCATGAAAATTGTTATAATCGGTGCCGGTGAAGTCGGCTACCATATTGCCAAAGCCCTTTACCGGGCAAATGATGTTATTGTTATCGACCAGAACGAAGAGGCCTGCCACCGTGCAGATGAACTGGATGTTCAGGTGATGCAGGGCAACGGTGCAAATGTATCCATTCTCAGCAAGGCTCTGGAGAATGCGGATCTGCTGGCAGCAGTGACAGGTTCGGATGAAGTGAACATTGTTGCCTGCATGGCAGCAAAACTGGTATCTAAGGATAAAGATAGACTGAAGACGGTTGCAAGGGTGAGTAACCCTGATTATATTGATAAGCCGGTAGCGAGGCGCACAAAGATCGGCATCGATACCATGATATGCCCGGAACTTACACTGGCCTCTGAGATCGCAGAGATACTTTCTATTCCATATGCCATAGGTGCGGAATATTTTGCAGATGGCAAGGTGGAAATGATGGAGTTTGCAGTTTCTGACAGTAGTCAGCTTGTGGGAAAAGAACTGCAGGAACTAAACCTGGCCAATTGCTGCATAGTTAGTGCGCTTTTCAGGGAGTCAGAGGTAATCATACCCCACGGCAAGGATAAAATCCAGAAGAACGATCATATAGTGGTCATCGGCAAGCCCGCTGCCATAAAAGAAGTTCGTGACATGTTTGGTGAAAAGACCGGAAAGCGCAGTAAGATCATGATCATCGGTGGAGGCATTGTAGGCTTTTATCTTGCCAAGGTGATCTCCAATGGTGAGTTTGACATAAAGGTGATCGAAACTAACCGGGAGCGGTCTGAACAGATAGCTGAAGAACTTTCGGGTGTGCTTGTGCTCAATGGGGACGGCACCGACATCAATCTCCTTAAGGAGGAAGGTGTAGCTGATATGGATGTTGTCATTGCAGTTACCAACAGCGATGAGAAGAACCTGCTGTGTGCGCTCCTTGCCAAGCAACTCGGGGGTAAGAAGGTAATAGCCCGGTCTGACAGGTCCGACTATGTATCGCTGTTTGAGATGGTGGGTGTGGACAGTGCAGTCAGCCCAAGGCAGGCCACGGTCAGTGAGATACTTAAACTGACATTTGGGAAGGGCATAGAGTCTGTCACAACCATTGAGGGTGAAAAGGCTGAGATCATAGAATATACCACGTCAAAAAAGTCAAAAATAGTCGGCAAGCCACTTAAGAACGTTAAATTCCCTCCGGGATCCATTGTAAGCATGGTTGTCCGCAAAGGCAATACAGTGGTCCCTCGAGGGGAATACGTAATAGAGGAAGGTGACAGGGTCGTTGTGTTCGCTTTGCAGTCCGTGCATTCGGAAGTTGAAAACCTTTTTCACTGACTTAACGGAGTATCCTAATGAACACGTCGATCATCTTCAATGTGTTGGGGGGCCTTCTTCAATTCCTTGGCCTGGTTATGGTCATACCTTTACTGGTAGCTGTTTATTATAATGACCCTCTGCTGCCTTTTGCAGTGGCTGTGCTTATCACGGGTGTCACGGGCATACTGCTATCCAGGCGGTACGGGGCAGAAGGTGAATGGAAGGTAAAAGAAGGATTTGCCATAGTAGCGTTTGGTTGGCTATCTGTGGCTTTTTTTGGCTCCATACCTTATGTGCTTGACGGCATAACTCCCATAAACTCCTTTTTTGAATCCATGTCCGGTTTTACCACTACCGGAGCAACGATCCTGCAGGACATAGAATCCCATTCAAAGAGTATACTTTTTTGGCGCAGTATGACCCAATGGCTCGGAGGAATGGGTATTATCATGATCTTCATTGCAATTCTCCCCAAGCTCGGAGTCGCAGGAAGGCAGCTTTTCCGTGCAGAAGCGCCGGGCCCGACTGAGGATAAGCTAAAGCCGAGAATACGAGGTACTGCAAGGATACTCTGGGCGGTCTATGTTGTCATCTCTGTTGTGCAAGTGATATTACTGAAACTTGCGGGAATGTCACTTTATGATGCTGTGACACATACTTTCACAACGATGTCAACAGGCGGTTTTTCCCCATACGGGGCCGGTATAGCCGAATTCAACAGCCCCCTGATAGAAGGCATCATCGTTGTTTTCATGTTCATTGCAGGAGCAAACTTTGCCCTGCATTACAGGGTGCTGTATGTAGATCATAACAACTTTATGAAAGACAATGAGTTCAAGTTCTACACTGCTATTATACTTATAGCGACAGTTATTTTGACCTTCTCTCTTTGGAAAGATATGGGTCAGTCTATCGAGACCGCATTCAGGTATGCTGTATTCCAGGTCATTTCCATTATCACCACTACAGGCTACGCTTCTGCGGACTTTGATATATGGAGTGACTCTGCAAGGATCGTGCTGCTGGCTGTCATGTTCATAGGCGGATGTGCAGGGTCCACAGCAGGTGGGATAAAAGTTGTCAGGATCCTGCTCTTATTGAAATATGGAAAAAACGTCCTTTTTAAATCCCTGCATCCCAAGGCTATAAAGCCTGTGAAATATAATGGGAAAGCCGTCCCTGAGGATATCATGCATTCCATCGTGTCCTTTGTTGTCCTCTACATGATGATATTTGCGATATCTACAGGAATCCTGGCTCTTATGGGAATGGACCTGATAAGCTCCATCACTGCATCCATTACAACATTGGGAAACATCGGTCCCGGGTTCAATGCTGTTGGCCCGATGGCTAACTTTGATGTAGTTCCGGATCTCGGCAAGCTCCTGCTGATAGCCAACATGTGGATAGGCAGACTTGAGGTATTCACAGTACTGGTGATGTTGACGCCCGAATTCTGGAAAGACTAAACTGTAGATATGATTACACTTAAAAAGTGAATAAAAATATGTGATCGGCATTAACTGCCGGTCAGCGTTCAAAGTCCAGTTCGTATTTGACTACATTCTTGAACAGTACTCTCAGATCCCACAGAAGCTTCTTGTTCGCCTTGAAAAGAGCGTAAAGCAGGTCAAGCAGGCTCATGCTCGAGAAATTGACACCTTCCAGTGAGTGAGCAAGAGAGTCGATCTCCTTGTCCGTAAAACCGGTGAAAATGTCCTTAACTATCAAGCTGTTATCGATATCCATGCCTATTTTCTGGCGCCACTTCTTTTCATACAGTCCAAGTGATGCTGTTGAGACATCGTTCTTTGAAATGGCCTCGAATGCAACTTCTCCTGCCATCTTGCCGGCTTCCATGGCGTTAATTATACCGCCTCCGGTAATTGGGTCTGACTGCCTCGCTGCGTCTCCCACAAGCATCAGTCCGTTAGTGATGGTCTTGTCGATACTGCCGCTGACTGGTACTCCGCCTACATCTATCTCAAGTACTTTCGCATCAGGGTACTTTTTTGCCACAAATTCCTTCAGGTAATCAATTGCATGCTTCTTTCCTGATTTGCTTCCGAGAATGCCGATACCTACGTTGGCGAGACCTTGTCCCTTTGGGAACACCCAGATATATCCGCTGGGGGCTATCTCGTTTCCCAGATAGAAATAGCAGTAGTTCTGGTCGATACCTGTTCCGCTCATCAGGAACTGGGCGCATGTTTCGATATCTCCTGGCTTTAGTGAAGTGTCGATGCCTGCCCATCTTCCTACTTTTGACTCAACACCATCTGCACCGATGACCACCTTTGAACGAATCGCCTTCTCCTCTCCGAGGTGCATCAGTTTGACACCTTTGACAAAATGATCTTCTATAATGAGGCCCGTTGCTCTTGTCTTGACCATTACATCAGCGCCTGCTTTTGCGCTTTCACAGGCAAGTGCCCGGTCAAAGATCTTGCGTTCCAGGACGTAGCCGACCTCTCCTCCTGCGATTTCCTCTGCCATCTCGATCATGGAGCCGTCAGGTGAAAAAATACGTGATCCCTTTACGTCGGCACATATCCAGCGGTAATCAGGTTCAATATGCTTACGCAGCCACACCTTGCTGACTCCCTCTGCACACCTGACAGGATCTCCAATTTCCTGCCTTTTCTCGATCATCAGTACACTAAGGCCTTTCTCAGCTGCAGCTTTAGCAGCACTCGATCCTCCAGGTCCTGCTCCTATCACAATGACATCGTACTGGTCTTTCATCTGGACACCTCAATGGCTCCTACCGGACAGATCTTGGCGCATATCCCGCAACTTGTGCAGCTG